>JAIXOX010000027.1 GCA_027486555.1 Comamonadaceae bacterium | reverse complement strand
GACTTCGGGCTGCACCATGGTGGCCAGCGACAAGCCAAAGCCAAACAGCGCGCCCGCCAGCAAAGTGACCAGCGCTTTAGGGAAGGTGAGAGTGTGCGGGTTCATGCCAGACCTTTCGTGGCAATGGCCATCAGGTTGGCCGTCAAAAAGGCGGTGGCCATGAAAGTGAGCACCGCGCCCAGCGAGGGCAACTGCAGCGAGCCCAGTCCGCAAATGCCGTGGCACGAGGTGCAGCCATTGCCCAAGCGTGCGCCATAGCCCACCAAAAACCCACCCACCAGCAGTTGCCACGCAGGCACGCTGGTGTGCTGCGCCTCACCACCCGCCAGCGCAAAGCGCCAAACCAACGCCCCCAGCACCACGCCCAGCGCGTAAACCAGCCGCCAGTTGCGTGTGCTGACAAAGCGCGCTTGCTGAAAAAACGCCCGTTTGGACACAAAGGACCAACTGCTTGAAAACACGGAACTCATGCCGCCGACCCAGCCGTTGAACAAATAAAGCAGCGCCACGCCAGCGCCAATGGTCAGGCCGCCCTTCAGGAAGTGCTGCCAGCCCAGGGGGAAGAGGCTTTGAATGAAAGGCACGGGATTTTATTATTGTTGAAGAGTCATCTTGATATTTCGTACCAAATAACGTACGATTAAACCAAGGAGTCCAGTATGCAAACCCTTTCAGCCAGCGATGCCCGGGCCAATCTTTACCGTTTGATGGATCAAGCGGCCGAGTCGCACCAGCCGATTGTCATCACTGGCAAGCGCCACGATGCGGTTTTGTTGTCTGCAGAGGATTGGCAGGCGATTCAGGATACGCTTTATTTGCTTTCGGTGCCAGGCATGCGCGAGTCCATCAAGCAGGGCATGGCCGAGTCGGTGGATGAAGGCGCCAAGGAGCTTGACTGGTGAGCTGGCAGTTGGTCTTTGCCAAGCATGCCCAGAAAGATGCGCCCAAACTGGCATCAGTTGGACTCAAGCCCAAAGCGCAGGAGCTGCTGGCCCTGATTCAGGAAAACCCATTTCAGAATCCGCCGCCCTATGAAAAGTTGGTGGGCGATCTGGCTGGTGCATATTCCCGAAGGATCAACATACAGCACCGTTTGGTCTACGAGGTGCTGCCCGAGTTACACACCATCAAGGTGTTGCGCATGTGGTCACATTACGAGTGATCGGAGTTGGGCGACCAAATCGTCTTGTGCGATTGACCGTTGCCGTGCAGCTTGCACACATGCCGTCCAGTCTGCCAGCGCGCCTGAATTGAGCACAGGCCATTCACTCGCGTCCATCCCATTCCAAACCCGATGCGCCCGCCGAAGACTCTCCGGCGCTTGCATCCATTCCAGAAACGCCTCCAGCTTGGCATGGTGCGCGTTGTCGTCTTGTGGGTAGATGTGCCAGATGAAGGCTTGGCCCGCCCAAAGGGCGCGCACCAGTGAATCTTCGCCGCGCACAAAGTTCAGGTCGCAGGCCCAGAGCATTTCGTCAAAGCCGTTTTGGGTTGTGTAGGGCAGGGCGCTCCAGTTGGGGTGCACGGGCATGCCTGCCAGCGCTTGCTGCACCGCCGCCAGCGGCCGGCCGGGGGTGACGAGCAGGTGGTGGGGCGTGCCCACCAGTTGGGCCAATAGTTGGGGTAGGGCGGCGGGTTCGTAGCAAAACAGGCTGATCAGCAGGCTGCCCGGTGCCAAGCTAGGAGCGTGTTTTTGTCGCCAGGCAGCGCGGTCAAAGCGTTGTTGCCGTTCCAGCAAATCGGTTTCGCGCAGCAGACCACCCGTGTCTGCCGTGAAGCCGGGGTAGAAAAAGCGCTTGGTCCAGCCTTTGGCCGGGCCGCTCATCACGGGCGAAGGCATGTTGTGCATGCGGGGCACCCAGTCTTCGGCGCTCAGGTATTCGAGGTTGATCCAGGCCGGTTGTTGCGGGTGCGTGGCGACACCGTGGGCCACAAAGGCTTCGGGCAGGGTGCAGCCAAAGGCTTCGACCCACACGTCGGCAGGCATCAAGCTTTTCAGCACTACGCTTTGGCTGGCGTCTACCCATGGCAGCACTTGCAAGTGGGGCTGGGCATGGGCGTCAGGGGCCATCCAGGTGAGGGCCGAGGCGTCGTCCACCCACAGGCGCACCGATTGGCCTTGGGCCAGCAGCTGGCGCGTCAGGCGCCAGCACACGCCCAGGTCGCCGTGGTTGTCGATGACGGTGCAGAAAATGTCCCAAAGCCGGTGCGAGTTCATGGTTGGGAATTGTCGGGGCAAAGAGTTTCCCCGTCACAATACCCGCCATGACAGCGGCACACGACGACATTTTGCTGGCCCAGGTGGCCGCGCTTCCGGCTTTGCCGGGGGTTTACCGTTACTTTGATGCGCAGGGCAACGTGCTGTATGTGGGCAAGGCCAAGCAGCTTAAAAAGCGGGTGTCGAGCTACTTCCAAAAGGACCACGGCGGCACGCGCATTGGCCACATGGTCAGCAAGATCGCCCGCATGGAGACCACGGTGGTGCGCTCCGAAGCCGAGGCGCTGCTGCTCGAAAACAACCTGATCAAGTCACTCAGCCCGCGCTTCAACATCCTGTTTCGGGACGACAAAACTTACCCCTACCTCAAGCTCACAGGCAACGGCACGCTGTTTTTGAAGGCCGTGCCAGGCGCATCGGGGGCGCCCGAGCCGCAAACCTTTCCCCGCGTGGCCTATTACCGCGGAGCGGTTGAGAAAAAGCACCGCTACTTTGGCCCGTTTCCCAGCGCATGGGCGGTCAAAGAGTCGATTCAGCTCTTGCAAAAAGTGTTTCGTCTGCGAACTTGCGAAGACACGGTGTTTGCCAATCGCACACGGCCATGTTTGCTGTTCCAAATCAAGCGCTGCTCTGGCCCCTGTGTGAACCTCATCTCTCCCGAAGCCTATGCCGACGATGTGCAACACGCCGAGCGCTTTTTGAAGGGCGAGACCCAAGGGCTGTTGCAAGAGATGGAAGCGCGGATGATGTCGCACGCCGATCGCCTGGCCTTTGAGCAAGCGGCCGAGGTGCGCAACCAGATGACAGCCTTGTCGCGGGTGCTGCACCAGCAGTCGGTGGACACGGGCACCGACACCGACGTGGACATTTTGGCGGTGCGGGTGCACGGCGGGCGCGCTTGCGTGAACTTGGCCATGGTGCGGGGCGGGCGGCATTTGGGCGACCGGGCTTATTTTCCGGCGCATGTGGAAGATGCCCATGCTTTGCAAGCCATCGGAGACGATGAACAACCGCAGGTGGCGGTTGAGGTGCAGGTGCTCGAGGCCTTCATGGCGCAGCACTACATTGGCATTCCGGTTCCGGCAGCGTTGATCACCAGCGTGGCAGTGGACAAAGTCTTGGTGGCGGCCTTGTCGCAACAAGCGGGTTACAAAATTGCGGCCGTGCACAACCCCCGCGAGCAGCGCCGGGTATGGCTCGAGATGAGCGAGAAAAACGCCGACATCAAGCTGACCCGTCTTTTGGCCGAAGAAGGCTCGCAGCAAGCCCGCACCCGTGCCCTGGCCGATGCGCTGGATTTGGCCCCGGACGATCTGGACGCGCTGCACATCGAGTGTTTTGACATTTCGCACACGGCGGGTGAGAACACCCAAGCTTCGTGCGTGGTGTTTCGCCAGCACAAGATGCAAAGCAGCGAATACCGCCGCTACAACATCGAAGGCATCACGCCGGGCGACGATTACGCCGCCATGCGCCAGGTGCTGATGCGCCGTTACGGCAAATTGGCCGAGGCACTCAGATCACAGGACGGCTCAAGCGAGGGCACTGCCCGGCTGCCCGACTTGGTGCTGATTGACGGCGGCAAGGGCCAAGTCAGTATGGCCCGCGAAGTGTTCACCGACTTGGGGCTGGACCTGTCGCGCATCGTGGGTGTGGAAAAAGGCGAGGGCCGCAAGGTGGGCTTGGAAGAGCTGGTGTTTGCCGATGGCCGCGAGAAAGTCTATCTGGGCAAGGACTCGGCCGCGCTCATGCTGGTCGCGCAAATCCGTGACGAAGCGCACCGCTTTGCCATCACGGGCATGCGGGCGCAGCGTGCCAAGGTGCGCATGGGCGGCAGCAAGATCGAAGAAATACCCGGCATTGGGCCGCGCAAACGGGCCAAACTGCTGCAACGTTTTGGCGGTGTGCGCGGCGTGGAAAGTGCCAGTGTCGAGGACTTGCTGGGCGTGGAAGGCATTTCGCGCGAATTGGCCGAGACCATTTACAACGCACTGCATTGATGCTGACGCACAAGACATGGCCCTGTCGCTTTGACGTGCCACAATGAACACCATGTTTTTCACCATCCCCACCATCATGACTTGGACGCGCATTGTCGCGATCCCGTTGATCATTGGCGTGTATTACCTGGACAGCCTGACGGTGGAGACGCAAAACTTGATCGCCACCATCATGTTTGTGCTTTTTGCCTTGACCGATTGGTTGGACGGGTTTTTGGCAAGGAAACTCAATCAGACCTCGGCCTTTGGGGCCTTTCTGGACCCGGTGGCGGACAAGTTTTTGGTGTGTGCAGCCTTGCTGATGCTGTTGCAAATGGACCGGGTGAACGTGTTGATAGCGCTCATCATCATTGGCCGCGAGATCGCCATCTCTTCTTTGCGCGAATGGATGGCGCAGATCGGTGCCAGCAAAAGCGTGGCGGTTCACATGGTGGGCAAAGTCAAAACCACGGTGCAGATGGTCGCAATTCCGTTTTTGCTCTACAACGGCACGCTGTTTGGGTTGATCGACACCCGCTTTTGGGGTGCCGTGCTGATCGTGGTGGCCGCCGTTTTGACGGTGTGGTCCATGGTTTATTACATGCAAAAGGCATTACCTGAAATCCGAGCCCGCGTGAAATGAGCGCCTTGCCAAGGTCTGACGCCAGGGTCAGGGCGTCACCTGTTGCATTCGCTTTTGGACATGCTGATTCAAAAAGGGGCCGTCGCTGCGGGCACCACCTTGATGTATTTGGTGACACCTACCACGGCCATCTTGGCTTGACTGCTGTTGGGTGAAGCCATCACTTTGACCACTTTTCTCAGCACAGCCTGGACGGCTCTTAGGGTGTTTGGGTGGTGCGAGCGTCTCTAAGGTGAAACCTCTCTCGGCACTTTGTTGCTAAGCTCTTCGTTTTGAATTCACGCCCATTTTTTGTTTCAGAAAGTCCCCCACATGAGCAAACACCGCATCGCTGTCATTCCCGGAGATGGCATTGGCAAAGAAGTCATGCCCGAAGGCCTGCGCGTGATGGACGCTGCTGCCCGCAAGTTTGGCATCGACCTGCACTTTGACCATTTCGATTTTTCCAGCTGGGATTACTGCGAAAAGCACGGGAAAATGTTGCCCGACAACTGGAAAGACCAAATCGGCGGCCACGATGCTTTGTATTTTGGTGCTGTGGGCTGGCCCGAAAAAATCGCCGACCATGTGTCGCTGTGGGGTTCGCTGCTCTTGTTTCGCCGTGAATTTGACCAATACATCAATTTGCGTCCGGCGCGCTTGATGCCCGGCATCATTGCCCCGGTGGTGCGTCGGGACGGCAGCCCACGCCAGCCAGGCGAGATTGACATGTACATCGTGCGTGAAAACACCGAAGGCGAGTACTCCAGTGTGGGTGGACGCATGTTTCCGGGTACGGAGCGCGAAATCGTGATGCAGGAATCCATCATGACGCGCATAGGCGTTGATCGCGTGTTGAAGTTTGCTTTTGAATTGGCTCAAACGCGACCCAAAAAGCACCTGACCAGCGCCACCAAGTCCAATGGCATTGCCATCACCATGCCTTATTGGGATGAGCGCGTGGCCGAGATGGCCAAGGCCTACCCTGGCATCCATGTCGATAAATTCCACATCGACATCTTGACTGCCCACTTTGTGCAGCGCCCCGATTTCTTTGACGTGGTGGTGGCCAGCAACTTGTTTGGAGACATCTTGAGCGACTTGGGACCTGCTTGCACAGGCACCATTGGTATTGCGCCCAGCGCCAACCTGAACCCGGATCGTTTGTTCCCCTCATTGTTTGAACCCGTGCACGGATCGGCCCCCGATATTGCTGGCAAAGCCATTGCCAACCCTATTGGACAAATTTGGTGCGGTGCCATGATGCTTGAGTTTCTGGGCTATAAATCGGCGCATGACGCGGTGTTGGCAGCCATCGAGAAGGTGCTTGCTCCGGGCAGCGGTGCGCCACGAACGCCTGATTTAGGGGGCACTGCCAGTACATCTGACTTGGGGCGGGCCATCGAACAAGTGCTTTGATGCATGAGCATGTGGCACTGTTTTTGGCAGCCACAAAAAAACCGAAAGCAGCCTCTTAACGCTGAATTTCAAAGCTAAAATCCAGCTCAAATTGTTTTCAATTTCACTCGCTTGGGTGCATCACAAGGTCATTTGACCCTTCGAATTCAGGGTGATCAAGCGAACATTGCATTTGTGGCCGAGGCCTTGGATGTTCAGTGCCATTTCAAAGGCTGGTGCGTCCGGCATTTAACTCGCAGAGGTTTTTTGTGAATAAAACAGAATTGATCGAACAGATTGCCAAGGATGCAGACCTTTCCAAAGCAGCGGCTGGGCGTGCTCTGGAAGCCGTTATCGACGCAGTCAGTACAACCTTGAAAAAAGGCGGTACAGTTTCTTTGGTGGGTTTTGGAACTTTTGCAGTGGGTCAGCGTGAGGCCCGCACCGGCCGTAACCCACGGACTGGCGCTGCGATTAAAATTGACAAAGCCAACGTTCCGAAGTTCCGTCCAGGCAAGGGCCTGAAGGATGCTTTGAATTGATTTGATTTTGAGGGGGTGCTTAGCTCAGTTGGTAGAGCGGCTCCTTTACACGGAGTAGGTCGGCGGTTCGAGACCGTCAGCACCCACCACCTCTCACTCTAAGGCGAACTCAACGTTCGCCTTTTTTGTTGACAACCCGAGACCTTGATCATGTTTGACACCATCCGCAACAACTCAAAAATCCTCATGGGGCTGTTGTTTTTGTTGATCATTCCTTCTTTTGTTTTATTTGGCGTGGATGGTTATCAGCAACTTGATGAAAAAGGCGCGGTTGTCGCCAAGGTTGATGGTCAGAAAATCACACAAGTCGAGTGGGATGCGGCACATCAGAGAGAAGTTGATCGCATTCGTGCCTCCATGCCCAATTTGGACGCCAAACTCTTGGGCTCAGACGATGCCCGATACGCAACGCTCGAGCGTTTGGTCAATGACCGCGTGATTGCACTTGCCTCTGAAAAGCAATTGCTGGTCACGAGCAATCAGCGCTTGGCCAATTATTTGCAGCAAGACCCGTCGATTGCGGGTTTGCGTGGTGCAGACGGCAAACTGGATATGGACAAATATCGCCAGTTGGCTGCGAGTCAAGGCATGACGCCAGAAATGTTGGAGGCTCAAGTTCGTCGAGACCTGTCACAAAAACAAGTTCTTTCTACGCTGCAAGCTTCCGTGATCTCCTCCAAGCTTCAAAGCGAAGGCGCATTACAAGCTTTTTTGCAACAGCGTCAAATTCAGGTACAGCGTTTTGAGCCTGCGGCTTTTTCAAACAAGGTGCAAGTGACAGTGCCTGAACTTGAAAAGTTCTACCAAGCACAATCCGATCGTTTTCGCTCCGTGGAGTCTGCGGACATAGAGTTTCTTGTTTTGGACTCAGCTTCGATGGAAAAAACCATCACCTTGCCAGAGCAAGACATCAAAACTTACTACGACCAGAACCTGCAACGCCTTGCAGGCCAAGAGCAGCGCCGCGCGAGTCACATTCTCATCAATGCAGCCAAAGATGCGCCCGCTTCGGATCGCGAGAAGGCCAAACTGAAAGCTGAAACTTTGCTGGCTGATTTGCGCAAAGACCCCAGAAACTTTGCTGATGTTGCCCGTAAAAATTCACAAGACACCGCCTCCGCGAGCAAAGGAGGCGATCTTGACTTTTTTGCAAAAGGAGCGATGGTCAAAGCCTTTGAAGATGCCGCTTTCTCCCTCAAAAAAGGTGACATCAGTTCGGTTGTCGAGTCAGACTTCGGTTACCACATCATTTTGCTCACCGATATCAAAGCAGCAGCTGCCCCCAGCTTTGAGGCGATGCGCCCACAGCTTGAAGCAGATCTGCGCAAGCAGCAAGCCAAACGTCAGTTTGCCGAATATGCCGAGACGTTCAGCAACAGTGTTTACGAGCAGGCCGATACTTTCAAACCCGTGGCCGAAAAACTCAAATTGACTGTCCAATCAGCCAAGGGCCTGACCCGTTCGCCATCTCCTGCCTCGGAGGGTTTTTTGGCCAATCCCAAATTGTTGGAGGCCGTCTTTGCTGAGGATTCTGTGAGCAAGCGCCGAAACACGGCTGCGATGGAGGTGGGCAACAACACCTTGGTTTCTGCGCGAATCATCAACCACCGTCCTGCAGTTCTGAGGCCATTTGCTGAAGTCAAAGATGCGGTGCGTGTTCAATACATCCAGCAAGAGGCCCTGAAATTGGCCAAGTCCGAAGGCCAGGCCAAATTGTTGGAGTGGAAGAACAAACCTGAGCTTGCGCAACTTGGTGCGCCTTTGCTTGTTTCCCGTGACCAAACACAAGGCCAGCCTCAAACTTTGATTGACGCCGCCTTGCGCGCAGACCCTGTGAATGTGCCTTCGTTTTTGGGCGTTGATTTGGGCTTGCAAGGGTTTGCTTTGGTTCGCTTGAACAAGTTGGTCCCAAGAGACCCCTTGAATGCACAGCAGCAAGATCAAAGTCGTCAGCAGTTTGCCCGTCTTTTGGCAAACGCCGAGGCCAATGCCTATTTGGTCTATTTGCGTACACAGTTCAAAGCTGAAATTCTTGTTCCACAGCCAAAAACATCAACAGGTTCATAAAACTTTCCGAAGGTAATTTTTTCGGTGAACGAGAGGCTATAATTTATCTCTGCGGTGGCTGTAGCTCAGTTGGTAGAGTCCAGGATTGTGATTCCTGTTGTCGTGGGTTCGAGCCCCATCAGCCACCCCAATAAAATCAACAACTTAGCCCGGTTTTCCGGGCTTTTTTGTTTCTGCCCCTCGGTCCATGTAGCCACCATGTAGCCACTTTTCAGGGGTTTCGGGCTCCGGTTGCCTATTTTTTAAGCAAACCCCCACCCCCTTCAATATCGCGGTCGTGCGCATAGAGGTTGGCAGCGGTCTAGGTGCTGAACGGCTCAGACTTCCAGACCCACCCTCCCCCCCTTACCTCGGTCTGTAATGACAACCCCCTTATCCCACATCGTGAAACAGTCCGACCATGCGGACTGAATTACCCGCGTCGGAACCCCTTAGGGAGTACCTTTGAAGGGGGGGTGTGCTTCAAGGCACAGGGCAAGAATTAAAAAATGATCCGCAAGTGAGTAAAGCCTATTTGGGCTATTGATGCAGTAACGACCCCCCAATGTTGGGTATTTGAAATTTTTTAACAGGAGACAAAAATGAAACTGAAAAAACAGATGACTTTAGTAGCGCTGGTGATCAGCGCGGCCTTGACTCCAG
>JAIXOX010000005.1 GCA_027486555.1 Comamonadaceae bacterium | reverse complement strand
TGTTCCACACCCGCTTGGCCGAAGTCACGCCCTACATGCACCGCGACACCCCCGCCATCCAGGAAAAAGTGAACGCGGTCACCGCAGGCTTTGGTGGCGGCACACGCATCGCCGCCAGCATGCAAGAATTTGTCCGCCAGCACGCCCGCGCCCAGCTCAACCGGGGCGCACGCGTGTGGGTGTTCTCGGACGGCTTTGACACCGACGGCCCCGACCTGCTGGATGCCGCCTTGCAGGAAGTGCGCGCACGCGGTGTCCGCATTACCTGGTTTCACCCCACGCGCCAAGTGCCCGCAGCGGGGGCCTTGCAGCGCGCCCGCAGCCGCATTGAACGCTTTGTGCCGTTGGCCAGCCTGGCCGATTTGGCCGCTGCCCGACACGTTTTGCATTGAATTTGAGCCTTGAAAGAATCCCCCATGAACCGCAACGAATGGATCACCCAAGCCGCCCGCCTGCAAAGCGCGGACCTGCCTTTTGCCTTGGTCACGGTCTTGAGCGCCCAAGCCCCCACCTCGGGCAAGGCGGGCGACAAAGCGGTCGTCACGCCGGACGGTCAAATCCACGGCTGGATCGGTGGCGGCTGCGCCCAGCCCGCCGTCATCAAGACCGTGCGCCGCGCCTTGCTGGACGGCCAGCCGCGCAAGATCCGCATCGCACCCTCGGATGAAAGCGCTGAGCGCGACCTGGGCGATGTGCTCGAATTCGGCATGGCCTGCCACTCGGGCGGCACACTCGAATTGTTCATTGACCCGGTCATGCCCAGCGCCACCTTGACGGTGGTGGGCGACTCGCCTGTGGCGCGTGCGCTGGTGGGCCTGGCCCCGCGTGTGGGCCTTCGGGTGGCGGTGGTGGCGCAGGGCGCACAGGCTGCAGATTTTCCGGATGCCGACACCGTGCTGGACAGCGACGACGCGGCTGGGGTGAGCGCCCGTTTGGCATCGCCCTTTGTGGTCGTGGCCACCCAAGGCCGCCGTGATGTGCAGGGCCTCAAAGCCGCGCTCGCCTTGCAGCCGCAGGGCCTGTGGTTTGTGGCCAGTGCGCGCAAGGCAGCGGTGCTGCTGGAGAGCCTGGTCGCCAGTGGCGAAGACCCGGCGGCGGTGGCCCGCATTGTGGCCCCAGCGGGTGAGTTCATTGGGGCGCAAACGCCCGAAGAAATTGCTTTGTCGGTGCTGACTTCGGTGGTGGCAGCGCGGCGTGGGCGCGAGACTTTGGTGCCTCAGGTTCAGGCTGCTTTGGTTGCTTCCAGGGCTTCAGTGTCGTCTGCAGCGGCTGTGCCATCTTTAGAAGCTTCTGCTGCTGGGTCGTCTTCTTGCTGCTCGACAACTGCGGCCAGCGAGCCCAAGGAGAGCGCAAGCGAGAAGGCTGTTGCACCGGTGGCTGCCAACAGTTGCTGTGGTGGGGCCAAAAAGGCCGCAGCCGCACCCGCAGCCATGGCGTCCGAATTCGGCGTCGTCCCGGCCTTGACAACCGAACCTGCGCTGACCTTGGTCACTGTGGCAGCATCGGTTAAATCTTCTTGCTGCGGAGGCTGAATATGGGTTGCATTCTCAAAGGCGGTGGGGGCTTGTACAGCCGCGTCACCGTGGGCGCGGTGTTGTTGGCGGCGGGCTCGGGCTCGCGCATGGGGCACCGCCCCAAAAGCCTGCTGGAGTTGGGCGGCGTTCCGCTCATTCGCCGCCAGCTGATCGCGCTGTCGGGCGCGGGGGTGGACGAGGTGGTGGTGGTGTTGGGCCACTACGCTGACCGCATCGAAGAGGCGGTGAAAGAATTCCCCGTCACGCTGGTGCGCAACCCCGATCCGGACGCTGGGCAGATTTCTTCGCTGCGTCTGGGCTTGCAGGCGCTGTCGCCCAAACTCGACGCGGTGCTGGTGGCCCTGGCCGACCAGCCGCTGATCAATTCACAAGACATCAACGACCTGATCGGGGCCTACAAAAAGCGGCCTGAGGGCGCGCAAGTGGTGCAGCCCACGATCGACGGTCTGCCGGGCAACCCGGTCATGTTCAGCACCGAAGTGCGCGACCAAATTTTGGCGGGCGCGGCCAACGTGGGCTGCCGCCAATGGCAGTCGGCCAACCCCGAACAAGTGCACGCTTGGGTCAGCACCAACAACCGCTACCGCACCGATGTGGACACGCTCGAAGACATCGAGGCGCTGGCCGCACGCACCGGGCACCGGCTCAAGTGGCCGGCTGATGGGGTGGTCACGGCCTGAGCCGCACAAGATCGCCATGCTCCAGCCCAACCCGCTCCACCAGTTGTGGCACACGCCCATCGGCGTGCACCGCTTTGCGCAAGCCGAGGCGGTCAACGAGGTGTTGGTGCGGGTGTTTCAGACGATGCGCGCCACCGACCCGGCCGTGTCGGGTGAGCCCAAAGCTTTCTACGCCAGCCGCGATGATTTGCTGCAACGCATTCGCTTGGCCGAGTGGGAACAGCTGGTGCGCTTCATCGTGGACAGCGTGCGCCAGACCGTGGTGCTGGCCAACCAAGGCGCTTGGCCTGAAGCCAAACCGGGTTTTCAGATCGCGCTGCGCGGCATCTGGTATCAAATCTCCAGCCAGGGCAGCCACCACGATGTGCACACCCATGGCAACTGTTCGTGGTCGGGCGTGTATTGCCTGCAAGTGGACCCGCCCGAACAGCGCTGCCAACACCCGGTGCTGGGCGCGGCCAATGGCGTGACCCGCTTTTACGGCCCGCACTTCAACCGCCTGGGCGGCGCGGCCATGGACTTTGGCAACGCCTATTTGCAAAACGCCCACCTCGACATCGAACCGGTGCCGGGCCAGCTGGTGGTGTTCCCCTCGTGGCTGGCCCACCAGGCCATGCCCTACCACGGCACGGCCGACCGGGTGATCGTGTCGTTCAATGTGAGCGTGCATGCGGCCGGTGGTTCGGACCAATTGCATGGGTATGCGCATGTCTGAAACACGCCCAGCCCCAAAGACCGCCCACAGCGCTTTGGCCCACGCGGGCGAGGTCGCGCAATGGGTGCTGCTGCTCTTGGGCTGGTTGTGGCTGGGCGAGCAGGGCATGCGCCTGGGCTGGTCGTTGGCCAGCGGTGTGTTGGCTGTTTCGCTGTGGTGGGCCGCGCGTTTGCTGTGCCGGGGCAGCCATTGGGCTTTGCGGGCCAGTCCGACCGTGATGGCGGTGTGCGGTGGCTTGAGCGCCTTGGGCGTGTGGCTGCCCGAGGCTCTGGCGGCTTGGCATCTGGCCCACCTTGGCCTCTTGGCCGTGGCGCTGATGTGGGGAGCCTGGAGCGGCTTGGTCGAAACACGCAACCGCGTCAGCACCTTCGATCTTGCGCCAGTGGCCTGGCACCCGGTGTTGGCCGCTGCTGCGGTGAGTTGGACGGGGTGGGCCCCTGTGGATGCGATCTCGACCACCGCATCTACGAGTGTGTTGCTTGCGGTCTGCGCGGCCGTTTTGCACGCACGCGACCTGGCGACAGCGGACACACTGCGGGTGTGTCGCGGTCAACGTGCTGGCCTGTCCCATGTGCTGGCCCCCTCGGCCATGGGCTTGATGATGGGCAGCTTGTGGCTGGGCAATGTTTGGTGTGCGGGTCTGGGCTGGACCACCCAAGAGATGGTGCTGGGGCACTTGGCCATGATGGCGGTATTGCCCACTCTGGTGGCGTGGGTGGGCCGCGACAGTGTTGCGCACCCCCGGTTTCGGCCATTGCTGAGCTTGGGCTTGCTGGCGCTGGGGGCTTTGATGCTTTTGGGGCAAAGTGCGGTGCACAACATTTTGGCCATGCTGCTGCCCTCTCTGGCCTGGGCCGTGCACTGCAGCCGCCCGCGCACCGCCATGGGGATTTCTGGCACTTCATCCGCATGGTGGATGCGCAGCATGGCGCTGGTTCTGGGTCCGGGCTTGCTGCTCTGGGTGGGCATGGCCAGCCCGGCCCATGGCCCGCTGGCCATGCAATCCGCTTTGGCATTGCTGGGTGCTTTGGCGGCCGTGCAGGCTTTGGTCTTGCGCGCACACACGCCTGTCGCCTACCCGGCTTGGTCCGCCCCTTGATCACTGCCAAATTTCTGTACAGCCTTTCAGTTCAAGCCTCACACGAAGACAAACACCATGAACAGCATCGACATTGACGTGATCCGCACCGCCCTGGATTGGCAAAGCCGGGGCCACCGCGTGGTGATGGGCACGGTGGTGCGCACATGGGGTTCGGCCCCACGGCCACCTGGCTCGCTCATGATCATTCGGGACGACGGCCAGGTGGCCGGATCGGTTTCGGGCGGTTGCATCGAAGACGATTTGATCCGCCGCGTGGCCGCGGGCGAGTTGGCCCTGCGCCTGCCCGACACCACCACCTATGGGCAGACGGCCGAAGAGGTGCGCCGCTTTGGCCTGCCCTGCGGTGGCTCGGTGCAGGTGGTGCTGGAGCCTTTGTCGGCCCATTCGCAACTGCGCGAATTGTTGGTGCTGATTGAGCAACACCAGCGCGTGGAGCGCCGCATGGACATGGCCACCGGCCTGGTGCGCATGGGCGCCGCCACCGAAGGCGACAAACTGCAGTTTGACGGCCAAAGCCTGACCACCGTGCACGGCCCGCGCCTGCGTTTGCTCATCATCGGCGGCGGTCAGTTGTCGCGCTATCTGGCCGCCATGGCCGTGATGCTGGACTACCAGGTCACGGTGTGCGAGCCGCGTGTGGAATACCACGAGGGCTGGGAAGCCATGAGCGGTGTGACCTTGTCCAAAGAGATGCCCGACGACCTGGTGCTGGCCATGCAGCTGGACCACAACAGCGCCGTGGTGGCCGTGACACACGATCCCAAACTGGACGACTTGGCGCTGATGGAGGCACTGCGCACCCCCGCGTTTTATGTCGGCGCATTGGGCTCGCAGCACAACAACGCGCAACGCCGCAAGCGCTTGCTGGACTTTGATGTGAGCGAGGCCGAAGTGAGCCAATTGCACGGTCCGGTGGGTTTGAACCTGGGTGCCTTGACCCCCCCCGAAATCGCCATGAGCATCGTGGCCGAAATGACCGCCTTGCGCCGTGGCACGGATTTGAGCCAGGCGCTTAGCAATTGGGAAGGCTCGAAGACGGTGTGCGGCTTGAGCGTCTGATTCAGGGTTTGCCCGACATTGAGCCTTGAGCGACAGTCGGGTCTGCCAGACAACCTTATGTTCGTCGTCGATCCGATGGGATGAAATTGGCATGAAAGCTTTTTTGTGGGAGCGGTGCCCTCGCTGATCGCTGTGCCCAAGACAAGGCTTTCACTACCAACTTCACAGGGCCGAATGAACAATTGAATTTTTTAAGCGGTGTGCCTTTTGCAAGATGTCCTTGCACACCGCCTGTGGTTTACCGGGGCAAAGCCCCTTCGTCCGTTTTCGATCAACAGGAGAAATGCATGGTTCGAATGAAAGTCAATGGCGAGGCCGTTTCGGTCGATGCCAAGCCGGAGACCCCTTTGCTGTGGGTTATCCGAGAAAAGCTCAACCTCACTGGCACCAAATTCGGCTGCGGCATTGCCCAGTGCGGTGCCTGTACGGTGCACCTGAACGGTCAGCCCGTGCGTTCATGCGCGCTGCCCGTGTCGGCCGCCGAGGGCAAGGACATCACCACCGTCGAAGGTTTGATGAAGACCCCCACCGGCCAAGCTCTGCAAGCCGGTTGGGTCAAGGCCCAAGCACCGCAATGCGGCTACTGCCAGTCGGGTCAGCTCATGACCGCGGCCAAGGTGATCAGCGTGGTGAAAAAGAACCTCAGCCGCACCGAAATCCTGGAAGCCATGAGCGGCAACATTTGCCGTTGCGGCACCTACAACCAGATCGCCAGCGCGGTCTCGCACGCCCAGAAAACCCTCCAAGGAGGCAAGGCATGAACACGATCAACACCTCCATGACACCGAATGTGTCTCGCCGCTCTTTCATCCTCGGCTCAGGCGGTCTGGCCTTGGGCATGTCCTTTGGCCTGACACAAACCGAATTGGCTTTGGCCCAGACGCCCAGCGCGGGTAGTTTTGCCGCCAACAACTGGATCAACATCGGTCTGGATGGTGTGGTGACCTTGATGTCACCCGCCTCCGAAATGGGCCAGGGCACCATGACGGCCATGCCCATGCTGCTGGCCGAGGAGTTGGACCTGGACTGGAGCCAGGTGCGTGTGTTGCAGTCGCCCAGCGACCCCAAGCGTTTTGGCAACCCCCGCTTTGGTGGCGGCATGACCACCGGCGCGTCGCGCACGGTACAAGGCTATTACGAGCCGCTGCGCCTGGCCGGTGCACAAGCCCGCTTGGTGATGGTGAACGCCGCGGCCCAGGCCATGGGCGTGCCCGCATCCGAGCTGCGCACCGAAGCCAGCCGCGTGATCCACAGCAGCGGCCGCGCCATGACGTACGCAGACATCGCCAAGGTGGCCAAGGTCCCGGCCGAGTTGCCCAAGGTCGACAAGAGCATGCTCAAGCCCATGGCGCAGTTCCGCTTGATCGGCAAAGACATTCCCCGCGTGGACGTGCCTGCCAAGTCGAGCGGCCAAGCGTTGTACGGCATTGACCAGCGTTTGCCCGGCATGTTGTGGGCCAGCGTGCTGCGCGCGCCGGTGCAAGGCGAGGTGCCCGAGAGCATGGACGACACGGCCGCCCGTGCGGTGGCGGGTGTCAAGAACGTGGTGAGACTGCCTTACGGCGTGGCGGTGGTGGCCGATTCGTTTTTCACGGCCAAGACCGCACGCGACCAGCTCAAGGTGGTGTGGAGCCAAAAGTCCAAGGCCCGTGTGCAGTACACCGACCAAATGCGCGTGGAATACACCAAGCGTGCCGAAGACCTGACCGACAAAGGCGTGGCCTTCATCGCGCATGGCGATGCAGCGGCCAAATTGGCGGGAGCAAGCAAAACCTTCAGTGCCTCCTACATCAGTGAAATCGTCAGCCACATTTGTTTGGAGCCCATGAACTGCACAGCGCGTGTGGACGGCGACAAAATCGAGGTCTGGGCACCGGCCCAATCTGCCTCGTTTGTGACCGGCACGGTGGCGGGCGCGGGTGGCTTCAAGCCGGAAAACATCACCGTCAACATCACCTTGCTTGGGGGTGGTTTTGGCCGCCGCGTGGAAGCCGATTACACGGCCGATGCCGCCCTGGTGGCCAAGGCCATGCCCGGAACGCCCATTCAGGTGATCTGGACCCGCGAAGACGACATGGTGCACGACAAGTACCGCCCCATGACCGGTCAGCACCTGGTGGCCGGGGTGGATGCGCAGGGCAAGTTGGTGGGCCTGTTGCACCGCGTGGTGTCCGAGGGCATTTACTCTCGCGTGGTGCCGGCGGCCTTCAAGGCCGCGGGTGGCAAAGATGCGCCCGTGATGGAAGGTGCCGAAATCACCTACGACATTCCGGACCACAGCGTGCAATTCATGATCGAAGACCGTGGCATTCAGGCCGGCTTTTGGCGTGCGGTGGGCCCGGGCTACACCAAGTTCGCCATTGAAACGTTGATCGACGAAGTGGCGCGTGGCGTGAAAGCCGATCCATTGGCCTACCGCATGGACTTGCTGCAAAAGCACCCGCGTGGCCAAGCCGTGCTCAAGGCGGTGGGCGAGATGTCGCAGTGGGGCAAAGCCAAGCTGCCCAAGGGGCACGCACTGGGCCTGGCGTTTTCTGATGCCTGGAACACCTATTGCGGCATGGTGGTGCAGGTCTCCATCGAGAAGGGCCGCCCCAAGGTGCACAAGGTTTGGTCAGCGGTGGACTGTGGTCACGCTTTGCAGCCGCAAAACATCCAGGCGCAAATCGAAGGCTCGGTGATTTTTGGCTTGTCAGCCGCCTTGCACGAGCGCATGGATTTCAGGGCCGGTGAACCCCTCCAAACCAACCTGAACACCTACCGGGTGCTGCGCGCCAACGAAACACCCGAAGTGTTTGTGAAGGTCATGCCCACCGACAACCACCCCGGTGGCATTGGCGAAGTGGGCCTGCCCCCGTTGGCACCCGCCATGGCCAATGCGATCGCCACACTCAACGGCAAACGCTTGCGCGCTTTGCCTTTCCCGATGGTGTGACACCCGCAAGACCTGAAAAAGTCAAAGCCCGCGAAATGCCACTTCAGTGGCACTTCGCGGGCTTTTTAATGCTCAGTTTTTAAATCTGAAAAACTCAGTTGCCGCGAACGGACTTCAATGCAGCCACACCCGCAGCTGGGAAGTCGGTGAACACACCGTCAATACCGAGCTTCATGTAGTACTCCATTTCGGTTTTGACATCTTTGAAGCCGAGGTCGTAGCCACCGCTGTCACCCCGGAATGTCCAGGTGTGGACCAACAAGCCCTTTTGGTGGGCCAATTCGATCACGCCAGTTGAGCCGTCCACGCGGCGATCTGCTTCGGTGATTTTGCCGTCGCCTGTGCGGTCAACTTTGTCGTTGACGGTTTTGACCAAGTAAGGCTTCCATGGGCCGACACCGTCGGCATAGGTTTTGATGAAATCCAAACCGCTGGCTGTGACCAAATCCTTGAAGGTGCGTGCGTCTTTGCTGACCACGAAGTCATAAGGCTGGCGATATTCGTTGTAAGAGGCGGTGTCAACCTGGATGCTGCCGTCGTCCAGCACATCCCATGCATCGATCAACTGAACCAGCTTGATATTGGTTTTGGTGTTCAGGTACTGCAGGTTGGACACTTCGAAAGACTGAATGAACACAGGGGCCGTAGCCACGTTGCCGTAGGCGGTGTGCAGTGTCGTGACCAATTTGTCTTCAAATGCGTTTTTGCCAAAACCCGCAGTCGTGGCGTGGAAAGTCGAGTGCTTGATCTCTGGGTAGATACCGACCGTGCGGCCCACTTTGGCGCCTTCGGCTTTGGCCAGAGCAATCACCTCATCCAAAGTAGGAACAGAGAACAAACCGTCATAGGCCTTGGAGCGGGCACCGTTGGACTGAACAGCGCGCAGTGTTTTGATTTCGGCCAAAGTGAATTCACTGGCGAAAAACGCAGTTTTTTGGACACCATCCAAATTTTTGGTGGTCTTTCTGTCGGGGAATTTGGTCGCGACATCGGTGGTGTCATCCAACATCGGCTCATGGCGGGCAATCAACACGCCATCTTTGGTCATGACCAGATCGGGTTCGATGTAATCAGAGCCTTGGTCAATGGCGGCTTTGTAGGCCTCCAAAGTGTGCTCAGGAAATGTGCCAGAAGCGCCGCGGTGGGCAATCACCAGCGGGGCATCGCCCGTCAGGGTTTTAAAAAAAGGCGCGCTGTCTCCACCGCAAGCTTGCAGCAAGGCCAGGGAGGCTGCTGCGATCAAAAACTTGATGTTCATTTTTACTCCAGATAAGGATAGGTTCTTCAGTGACATGCATCACTAAGACCTTTCAGTATGCGGAATGGGGATGACGTTTTTATGAAGAGAAAAAGCAAGTTTCGTGTCGCTCTGGCGCAGGTCATTGAGTCCAGATCACGTCCACGATCAGCTTGACAGAAATCGCCAGCAAGCCCACTTGCACCCATTTGAAGAACCAGTCGTCGGCGATCTTGCGTGTGAGGTAAGCACCCGCCACGGTGCCCACCAAGGCAAACGGAATCAGCACCAAGGCCCCCATCAGTTCGTTTGGGCCATAGGGCTGCAGCGCGTGGTAAGGCCCCAACTTGGCCAGGTTAATGAAAGCAAAAAAAAGCGTCGATGTGCCGGCAAACACCAGCTTGGGCAGTTTTTGCGGCAAGAGGTAAACCTGAAACGGTGGCCCACCCGCATGCGAGATGAAGCTGGTGAAACCAGACAAACTGCCCCACAGCATGCCTTTTTTCCAGCAGGCGGGACTTGGCGCTTGCGCGCTGTTGCGCTTGAACCAGGCGTTGAGCACAAAGCCCACACCCAAGAGGCCGATCATCATTTTCACGGCCGTGTCTGACACCACCGAAGCAGTCAACCAGCCCACCAGCACACCAACCACCCCTGCCGGAACGAGAATTTTCAGGTTGATGGCGCTGAAGTTTTTGCGGTACAGCCACAAGCCGACCATGTCAGAGATGATGTAAATCGGCAGCAGCATCACCACCGCTTTGACCGGGGACATGAACAGCGAAAGAATGGGCACAGACAGCATGCCCACGGTGGGCAAGCCACCTTTGGACAGGCCCACCATGGCCGCAGCCATACCTGCCCAAATCAGGTAATTTGTACCGTCCATGTCACATCAGGCGCTGCACTGAGCCCAGCCTTGATTGCACCCCTTTTCGCGTGCTCATAAATACCCGCGCGCCCAAGCCAGACCGCGCGAGGTGCCGCCCGCCGAGGCATCTGCCGGGTTGTACTCGCAGCCGATCCAGCCGTCCCAGCCGCAGTCTGCCGACACCTTGTCGATGACCTGGAAGATGTGCGTCCAATTCACTTCGCCTGTGCCCGGCTCGTGGCGGTGGGGCACCTCGGCGATCTGGAAATGCCCGACTCGGCCTGTGGGCAAATACTGTGCAATCTTGGCGCTCAAGTCGCCTTCGACAATCTGGCAGTGGAACAGGTCCATTTGCACTTTCACGTTGGACGCACCCACGGCCTGCACGATGCGGTGTGCGTGGTCTTGGCGGTTCAGGTGAAAGCCCGGCACGCTGCGGGTGTTGATCGGCTCGACCAGCACATCGCGCCCAGCTTTGGCGGCTTCGGCAGCGGCCCATTGCAGATTGCTGATGAGCGTTGCATCTGCGGCTTCTGCGCTGGCACCTTCGGCCCGCAAGCCCACCATGGTGTGGATGCGCGGGCAGTTCAGCGCCTCGGCATAGACCAGCGCTTGGCCAAAGCCGGTGCGAAACTCCGCTTCGCGCCCGGGCACACTGGCCGTGCCGCGTTGGCCCGTTTCCCAGGCCTTGGTAAAGCTGTCGGTATCGGTGCCGCCAGGTGGGCCGTTGAAGAGTGCCTGCTGCAAGCCGTTGGCGTGCAAGCGCGCGGCCAGCTCTTGCGCGGGGAATGCGTAAGGAAACAAATACTCCACGGCCTTGAAACCGTCTTTGGCTGCCGCTTCAAAGCGGTCCAGAAAGGGCAAGTCGGGGTACATCATGGAAAGGTTGGCAGCAAAGCGGGGCATGTGTTTTCTTTCAATCAAAGAGAATTTCAACGACAGGTTTTATCACCTGGAACCAGTGGCTGTCACCCTGGACTTGATGTCACCCCGGACTTGATCCGGGGTCCATGTGCACCAGCAAATGCTGGATCCCGGCTCGGAGGCCGGGATGACATGTGGACGGGAGACCGGGATGACATGTGGACGGGAGGTCGGGATGACAAATGAGGGGCAGGCAGGCCACACATTTGGTCATGGGCAAGGACATCACCACCTCGCGCCAAAAGCCTGGCGCAACTCGTCCAAATCGGTGGTGCGCAGCGGTGGGGTGTGGGGTTGCAGCAGCATGAGCCGAGCAGTTTCTTCCAGCTCTTCGAGCGTGGCCATGGCGGCCGCCGGGGTGTCGTGCCAGACATTGGGCCCCAGGCGTGTGAGCATCACGGCTCGGATCGGGGCACCCTGAGCGGCGTAGCGGCGGATCAGGTCGGCCACTTCTTGCGCAGCGTCCGGGCTGCCTGGGCGGTGGTAGCGCACCAAGGGCACATGGCCGACTTTCATCACAAAGTAGGGCGTGATGGGTGGCAGCAATTCGGGGCCAGTGCTGTTCAAGCTGAGCGTCACGCAGTGCGTGCTGTGGGTGTGGATCACGCAGCGGGTGTTGGGATCGGTCTCGCCAGCAGCAGCGTAAATCTGGCGGTGGACGATGATGGTTTTGCTGCCCTTGTCGCCGCTGACTTGTTGGCCTTGCGCATCCAGCTTGGCCAGGCGCGCCGGGTCCAGAAAACCCAGACACGCGTCGGTGGGGGTGATAAGAAAGCCGTCATCGAGACGCACACTGATGTTGCCCGCCGTGGCGTGCACATAGCCTCGCTCAAACAGGCTGCGGCCTACGCGACAGATCTCTTCGCGGGCTTGGGTTTCGGTCATGCAAGGTCTCCGGAGGTCATGGTTTGATTGTAGGAGCCGCACCCTGTGCGCGATCGCTTGTGCACCAGAAGCAACTGAATCGCGCACGGGGTGCGCTCCTACATATCAATGCAAAGTGTCGAACGCCTTGCTGAAAAAATCTTCGGTGCCGAAGTTGCCCGACTTGAGCGCGATGTGCACACCGCCCGTGGCTGAAGGCGCATGGCACCACGGCACGCCTGGGTCGATTTGCGGGCCGATTTGGAGCTGTGCGATGCCCAGCGCTTGTACACAAGCGCCCGAGGTTTCACCACCGGCCACCACCAACTGCTGCACGCCCAGGTCTACCAGGCCGCGCGCCACGGCGGCCAATGCATGCTCCACCAAAGCGCCCGCCTCGGCCACACCCAACTGCGCCTGCACCTGCTTGACGGCATCCGGCTCGGCGGTCGAATACACCAGCACCGGGCCGTCTTTCAAAAGCGGCGCGGCCCAAGCCAGCACCTGCTGCACCACGGCATCGCTTTGACCGGTCATCAGGCTGGCGGGGTCAATGGCCATTGCAGGCCGACCTGAGGCTTTGAAGTGCGCCACCTGCGCGTTGGTGGCCACCGAGCAGCTGCCCGACACCACCGCTTGCAAGCCCGATGCCGCAGGCAACTGGCTGGCTTGCACAGAAGGCTGCAGGCCAAAGTTGGCAGGCAGGCCAATGGCCACGCCCGAGCCGGCGGTGACGAGAGGCATGTCTTTCAAGGCAGGCCCGAGCAGATGCAGGTCGTCGTTGCTGGTGGCGTCCACCACGGCCACGCCCACGCCTTCGGCGCGCAGGGCGGTGATGCGCTCGTGGATGGCCCCCGCGCCTTGCGCCACGGTTTTGTAATCGATCAGACCCACCTTGCGCTTCGTTTGCGCCTGCATCACACGCACGAGGTTGGCGTCGGTCATGGGCGTGAGCGGGTGGTTTTGCATGCCGCTCTCATTGAGCAACACGTTGCCCGCGAACAAATAGCCTTTGAACACGGTGCGGCCGTTGTCCGGAAAGGCCGGGGTCGCGATCGTGAAGTCCGTGCCCAGCGCGTCCATCAGCGCCTCGGTCACCGGGCCAATGTTGCCCTCGGGCGTGCTGTCAAAGGTGGAGCAGTATTTGAAATAGATTTGCTCTGCGCCCTGTGCTTGCAGCCACTTCAAGGCCTCCAGCGATTGCGCGATGGCCTCGGCGGCGGGAATGGTGCGCGACTTGAGCGCCACCACCACCGCATCCACATCGGCGGCGA
Organism: Comamonadaceae bacterium; assembly: GCA_027486555.1. Taxonomy (GTDB): domain Bacteria; phylum Pseudomonadota; class Gammaproteobacteria; order Burkholderiales; family Burkholderiaceae_C; genus Limnohabitans_A. The sequence continues at coordinate 22,009 of JAIXOX010000005.1, read as the reverse complement.
GGGGTGCTGTAGGCACGCCAATGGTTTGCACCACCCGCATGCCCGAACGCACCAGGTTGTTGGCCAGGTCGGTGGCGCCGGTGGAGTCGTCGGCAATGCATCCGAGTTTCAAACCCAATTTCAAAGTGCTCATGTCAAATCTCTTGTTGCTGGCGATTGCGTTTTGTAGGAACCCACCCCGTGGGCGATGGGCGTGGAACACGCCCTCAAAAACCATCGCCCACAGGGTGGGCTCCTACACAGGGGATCAGCCCGGTGCTTTGGGCAATTCAATGCCCGGAAAAATCTTGATCACGGCGCTGTCGTCTTCCTTGGCAAAGCCTGCGGTGCTGGCCTGCATGAACATTTGGTGAGCGGTGCTCGACAGCGGCAGCGGGAACTTGCTGGCACGCGCCATGTCAAGCACCAGCCCCAAATCCTTCACAAAAATGTCCACAGCCGAGAGCGGCGTGTAATCGGCCGCCAGCACATGGGCCATGCGGTTTTCAAACATCCAGCTGTTGCCCGCGCTGTGGGTGATCACCTCGTACAGCGCCGCCGCGTCCACGCCCTCGCGCAAGCCCAGCGCCATGGCTTCGGCCGCAGCGGCGATGTGCACGCCTGCCAGCAGCTGGTTGATGATCTTGACCTTGCTGCCCGCGCCCGCGCTGTCGCCCAGCTTGTAGACCTTGGCGGCCATGGCGTTCAAAAATGGCTCGGCCACGGCATAGGCCTCGGGCTTGGCGGCCGTCATCATGGTCATCTGGCCGGATGCGGCTTTGGCGGCACCGCCTGAGATGGGCGCGTCCACATAACGCAGGCCCAAGGCTTCGAGACGCGTTTCCAAAGCCACCGACCAGTTCGGATCCACGGTGGAACACATCACGAAAACGCTGCCGGGTTTCATGCTGGCCGCGCAACCCGGGGTGGTGCCATCGCCAAATAACACGGCTTCGGTCTGCGCGGCATTCACCACCACCGACACGACCACGTCGCACGCCGCACCCAGCGAGGCCAGGGTGTCATGCGCTGTGCCCCCCGCGTGGGTGAAGGCGTCGGCCACTTCGCGGCGCACATCAAACACCTGCACGCTGTGCCCGGCGCGGCGCAGCGAAGCGGCCATGCCCGAGCCCATGGCTCCCAAACCGATCAAACCCACTGTGGTCATGTCATTTCTCCGGAGTCCATGCTTTAACAAATCATTGCAAAACGCGGCGTTCAATCCAGCGTGATCTTGGCGAAGGCCGCCACCTTTTTCCATTGCGCGCTGTCGGCAAGCATGAAGCTGGCCAGGCCTTGCGCGTTGGCCCAGGCAGGCTCTGCGCCCGCCTTCAGCATGGCGGTTTTCACCTCGGGCTGGTTGGCCACGCGTTCCAGCGCTTGTTCCAGTTTTTGCTGCACCTGAGCTGGCAAGCCCGCAGGCGCGGCCACACCAAACCAGGCAAACACCTGGTAACCCTTCATGCCCGCCTCTTCCATGGTGGGCACACCCGGCAAGGCGCTGCTGCGCTGGGGCGTGGTCACGGCCAAGGCCTTGAGCTTGCCGCCATTGACCAGGCCCAGCGCCGAAGGCAGGTTGTCAAACATCATGTTCACCTCGCCCGCCATCAAGCCAGTCAGGCCCGCCGCCGCGCCCCGGTAAGGGATGTGCGTGACAAACGCGCCCGACTGGCTTTTGTACAGCTCGGCGCTCAGGTGCAGCGACGTACCTTGCCCGTTGGAGGCGTAATTGAGTTGACCCGGCTTGGACTTGGCCAAAGCCGTCAATTCGGCCAAGCTGTTGATGCCCGAAGCCGGGTTGACCATCAGCACATTGGGCACCCGGCCCAGCAAAGCCACCGGGGCAATTTGCTCGGGTTTATAAGGCAGTTTGCTGTACAGCGCCGGGCTGATGGTCAGCGGCGGCGAAGCCATGAGCAAGGTGTAACCGTCGGCCGCCGCGCGCGCGGCCTCGGCCGCACCCAAGTTGCCACCGGCACCGGGTTTGTTGTCGATGACGATGGGCTGGCCCAATTCCAGCGCCAGTTTGGGGCCCACCAGGCGGGCCATGTTGTCGATCAGGCCACCGGGTGGAAAGGGCACCACCAACTTAATGGGGCGGGTGGGCCAAGTTTGGGCCAAGGCGGTGTTCGCCAAAAATGGCGAGGCAGCCAGCCATACGGCAGCTGCCGCGATCCAGTTTCTGCGTTGCATGGGTGTGTACTGCTTTAAATTGGTCAGGTCATCATACAAGTTTTTGAATGAACTTGGCATCAGGGTGATCACGGGGGCAGGTGTGGGTGCTGAAGCCCACTGATGTTGGTAGATTGGCTCATTCAAGCGTGTAGATTTCAGTGGCTGAGTTTTTCCTTGACCCATTGCGCGCGTTGAGTGGGACTGAAAGTGGTGCACACGTACCTACTTGAACTACAAGGCATGAGGATGAATACCAAAGTGCCCAAAACACCGGTTAGCATTGGCCAATGCAACCGCGTAAACCTGAATTTTTGCTTTACATGGATGAGTCCGGTTCCCGGGATCCTGATCGTCACCCACGCCAGCAAACCCACTCCCCTGATTGGTTCGGCATCGGTGGCATTCTGGTGAAGGCGACAGACAAGTACAGCATTGAGGCCGAAATGGACGCTTTTCGTATGCGATGGCCACAGATGGGGACGCACCCACTCAGGTCTTACGACATACGCAACAAAACTGAGCGTTTTCGGTGGCTTTCACAACTTGATGAGGCATCCCTTACCGCTTTCTATGAAGATTTGACGGCCATGATTGCAGGCCTGCCCATTGTGGTGACTGGTTGTGTGGTCGACCGACCAGGCTACAACCAGCGGTATTTACAACAGTACGGCCCCAGACGCTGGAAGCTCTGCAAGACGGCATTTCACATCGCTGTAGAGCGTGCAGCCAAATTCGCCATGTTTCATGGTGCCCGTATGAGGGTTTATGTCGAGCGCAGTGACAAAGTCACAGAAAAGCAGCTCAAGGGCTACTACGACGAGATGAGACAAGCTGGACAGCCGTTCAACGTCCAGACCTCTGCCAAATACCAACCCATGCCAGCGAACCAGCTTCGGCAAACCGTCTACGACTTTGGTGTCAAGACGAAAGAGTCTCAGCTTATGCAGCTTGCAGATTTGGTGTTGTGGCCCATTTGTCGCGGTGCTTATGTGCCCGATGACCGCGCATATGGCCTTTTGAAGTCCAATGGAAAACTTCTGGATGCCCATTGCACTCCGGCGAACGGGTTGCAGGGAATCAAGTATTCCTGCTTCTAGAAAAGCAAAAGCCCGCTTTCGCGGGCTCTTGTCGGCTACCAAAGTGGGTAACCTCGTAGGCTAGGCCAATCCGTATATTCTACACAGAAGGTTTCAGTTACCTTACAAATAAACAATCCGTGTCAGGATTGGCCAAAAAAATCTCCCTCAATGTGTGGCGCTGACCGCCCCCAAATACGCCCCCCAAAACTCCACACAAGCCCGAATCTTTGGCAGCCGGTGCCGCTTTGGCAGCATCACGGCATAGACAGGAATCTCTTGCACATCAATGTGGGGGCGTAGCAGCGGCACCAGCTTGCCAGTTTTGACGAATGGTGCTGCAACGATGTCGAGCAACCGCGCAATGCCGACACCGCTCCCGACCATGCTCAGCAACACCGCTGAGTTCTGGGTCAGTGTTTGGCCTTTGACTTGCAAACCTGACTTGGCATCTTGCATTTCCCAGAGGTTCATTGAGCTGGCGCGGCTGTTGCCAATCAGGTGATGACTGGACAAATCATCCGGATGTTGAGGGGTGCCTTTCTTGGCTAAGTAAGCTGGGCTGGCGTACAGGGGGCGGCTGACCTGAATGTCGAGCTAGCGAGCCGCCGCAGACAACGCGCCCAAAGTGGTCAGCCTTGCAAACGGGGTCAGATCATCCAGATGCGCAAATAGTGAAAGTAAGCTTTTGTCGCTGCCTGGTTGGTAAAAGTTGCATGCTGATGCCCAAGGGAAATCGAGATATCACCTTTCAGTCGATAGCCAAAACTTGCAATGGTGGATTGACCTGCCAGTGTTTTTTGCACTGCTTCAGGCGTTGATATACGTACAAATCCAAATGGATCACCCAGAGTTACGCCAATCGGATAGCCCCGCAGATTGAGCCAGGTGTTTTGTTTGATACAAACGCTCGCTGGTTCTATGGCGACTGCCGCGTCGGTCGTCAACCCTCTGTCCGTTGGATACTTTGAAACTCTGGAATCATTTAGCGTCCATCCAATAGACACAGCAAGCATTTGCATCCGCTCACGCAATTCCGGCTGGGCGGATTCAGCAGTGGCTCAAGCGTCTGGCGTCTTGTGAGAACCGAACGTCCGGGCATAGGCACAGCTGAACTCAGCCCCCACCAACAAGATCTGGGCTGAAAAGTAGACCCACAACAGCACCATCACGAGCGAGCCTGCCGCGCCGAAACCCGACGCCACACCGCTGCGGCCGATGTAGGCGCCGATCAGGAACTTGCCGCCGGTGAACAGCAAGGCCGCAATCAAAGCGCCGAGCCAGACATCGGAGACCCGCACACGCTGACGAGGCATGACCTTGTAGATCAGGCCGAACATGATGGCCACGAGCAGGAAGCCACCGACCGCATTGCCCATCTCCAAAACGGCTTGCCAACCGCCAAACATGGGGTTGAGGCTTCGGCCCATGGCCGCGAACATGGCACTGGTGATCAGGGACACGATGAGCAGAAATCCCAAGGCAAGGATCATTCCGAATGCCATCAAACGGGCACGAACGAGCGTGAACCAGCCGCTCTTGCGCAAGCGTTCCGGCACGCCCCAGTCGCGGTCGAGCGCATCTTGCAGTTCGGCAAACACGGTGGTGGCACCGACAAACAGCAACACCAAGCCCACGGAGGTCGCCGTCCAACCCTCGGCGGGTTCGTGCACGCTGGTCAGCAGGCCCTGAACGGCATCCGCACCGACATCACCCATGAGGTCTTTCAGTTGCGCCTGGATTTCACTGCGAGCGGCTTCCTCACCGAACACCAGACCGGCCACCGACACCACGATCAACAACAGCGGCGCCAGCGAAAACAAGGTGTAGTAAGCCAACGCAGCCCCCATGCTCGGCACATAGTCGCCAAGCCAGGCCTTGGCAACCTGTCTGAACAATCCCCACCACGCCTTGATTGGGAAGTTCGGCTTAGGCATGCACACTCCAATGAGCAAAGGGTGAACCAAGTTATCGCCCAAACGGCCCGGGGTCTGTTCGCTGTCAAACGCACCGGTTCACGCGTCTGGTAGCGCCGCCTGCATGCCGGATTTCTTGGCTCTGGCGTAGGGGTATCCGGTTTGAGGAAGATGTGGGCTCATCTTGGGAATGGGTCAACGACGGCTGTCAGCCTGAATCAGTGATTCACCCAAATTGGGGGGCCGTTAATTTTTAGGGTCGGCTTGAGGCGGGAAGCGGTCGTAGCTACGCGAAAAGTCTCAGGCAGCAGCCGACCCATAGCTGGCGACCGATTAACAGCACTAAATTGTCAATTTCAGCGTTAGCAGACATTGGCTTACAGGGAAGGTTACCTGCTACTGGCGATGAGCTGGCTATCGAATGATACGAATGGGAATTGCTTGATGAAAATAAGTGGTCTACGACATAAGGTCTCTATCGCTACCAGAGTATTTTGCCAATGACCTGTACAAGCGCAGATGCACCGGCAAAAAGAGAACCCGAAAAGTCCAGACCGAAACTTCGCTAACGGTAAGTTGGAAAAGGCCCCAATTCGTACCCCTTATGGTAGTCAAGGCTGCAACGGATGGAAGAACGTTTTCCCGGGCTGAAGGTGTTTGCGCCATCGCTGGTTATCTTTGACAGTTTACTGAAGAACCTTGTTGGGATTTACATGTGAACGAGGTGATTCATGCGTATCATGTCCAACAGTTTGAAATCTATTTTTGAAGTGAGCTTGAATTGACGTCGGAAATCGATGAGCTGCAGAGCAGCATGGGCGAAGGTGAGCGCCGCAGTTATTCGGCACCCGCATTGGAAAAAGGCTTGGATATATTGGAAATCCTGTGCCGTAGCGAGCGACCCATGACGCAAAAAGAGATCGCTCAGGGTCTTGGGCGAACTGTTGGTGAAATTTATCGAATGGTCGCGTGCCTCGTAGAGCGCAACTATGTCAGCCAAGTGGATGACAACACTTACATCATCACAACCAAGTTGTATGAGCTTGCGCACATCAACCCCCCTACACATCGATTGATGTTTGAGGCCGTGCCGATCATGAAACGGCTGGCGATGGAACTGGATCAGTCTTGTCATTTGACCGTTTATTCCCAGGGAAAACAGGTCGTTCTGGCCAAGGTAGATACGCCCAGCGGCATGGGTTTCAGTGTCCGTACAGGATCAGAGCTGGATGTGTTGATTTCAGTGTCCGGGCGGGTTTTGTTGGCCTTCCAAAATGAAGAAACAACCAAACTTTGGCTCGAGGAATCAGTTCAACGAAAACCTGAGCAATCGGATCCGCAGATCCAAGCCATTCTTGAATCCATTCGAAAAATCGGCTTCGAGTCTGTCCCCAGTGTGCAGGTGCGTGGGCTGTACGCAGTCAGCTTTCCCATCCTGGATACCCAAGGCCATGCCATGGCGGCACTGACGGTTCCATACTCTGAACGCATTGATCAAAATAAACGCAAGTCGATTCCGGAAGTCACTGCAGCTTTGGGCGCTGCTGCTCGAAACATTTCTGAGCGGCTGGGCGGCGGCAAAGGTTCAACGCTTGGCTGAACGCTTACCGCCGAGTGGTCATTCCATCAGTCGACCCGTGCGCCGGACTGTTTCACGACCCGAGCCCATTTATTCAACTCAGACTTGGTGAAAGCCGCAAACTCTTCGGCTGTATTACCCACAGGTTCCGCACCCAGTGCCAAGAATCTCTCACGTACTTCCGGCAAGCGTGTGATCAGAGCAATTTCGTTAGACAGTTTCTGAACGATGGCTTGTGGCATGGCCTTAGGTGCCCACATGCCGTACCAAGTACTGAAATTAAAGCCGGGGATGCCGCTTTCAGTGATGGTGGGCACATTGGGCAATGCCGAAGATCGTTTTTGTGTGGTGACTGCGATGGCCTTCAATGCGCCCGATTTGATGAAAGGTTGGCTCGATGGCAAGGAGTCAAACATCATCTGGACTTGTCCGCTGAGCAAGTCCGTGAGTGCAGGGGCGCTTCCTTTGTAAGGGACGTGCTGCATCTTTTCAATGCCCGTTGCCACCTTGAATGCTTCTCCTGCCAAGTGCGGCGCGGTGGCGTTGCCTGATGAAGCAAAATTCACAGGCGTTTTGGATGATTTGACCCAAGCGATCAGTTCTTTGACAGTTTGTGCAGGCGTTTGCGCGTTGACAACCAGGACAAGCGGAACGTCCGCAAGGTTGCTCAGCGGTGTGAAGTCTGCAATCGCGTCGTATCGGGTTTTATCGTACAAGCTTGGGTTGATCACATGCAATGAAGCATTGACCAGCAAGGTATAGCCATCGGCTTGAGATTTGGCAACCATGTCTGCGCCGATCATGCCGCTCGCGCCTGGTTTGTTGTCAACGACAAAGCTTTGGCCCAAGCGCTCAGAGAGTTTTTGCGCCACGATGCGCCCCAGTACATCTGTTGGACCACCCGGTGGAAATGGAATGATCACTTTGACAGGGCGACTGGGGTACTCTTGCGCCCAGACAGGCAGGGTGCCAAAGGCCAGGCAGCTGCCCAGCGTTTGTAAAACATGACGACGATTCATGGTTTTCTGGATTTTCAAGTTTTGGAAGAAGATGCCACGACTGCGCCTGAATTCAGCATCGCTTCGATTTGTGCTTGTTTGAAGCCCATTTCAGCAAGTAGTGGCTTTGAGTCCCACCCTTTGGGTTGGGCCGTAGACCGCACATCCAAGTAGCCATCGTCAACTCTGATGGAAGCGCGAATGGCTGCAACAGTGCCCTCTGTCGGGTGTGATTCTTGAGAGATCAAACCGACAGCCTTCAGATGCTTGTCGTGTTGTAGCGTCTCAAGGGTGTGGCAGGGCTGAACGGCAATGTCTGCTTTTTGAAAAAGCTCAAGCCATTCGTCCGTGCTCTTGTGGGTCAGCGGCGTACCCCTGACCTCGAACCATTCTTTGACGTTCTTTGCCCGTGCGGCGACCGAATTGAACCGTGCATCGTTGAGTAAGTCACTGCGGCCAGTCGCATTCAAGAAAGCACGAACCTGAGAATCCGTGTTGACCGTGAAGGAAATCCATCCGTCAGATGTTTGAACAGGTTTGTTTTGCGGACTGAGCAGTCTGAGGTCACCTGCGGGTCCGACGGGAGGGTCAAAGCTTTGTTGCGCCAGATGCTCTTGCAGGACAAATCCAGCCATGGTTTCAAACATGGGAACCTCAATCGTGCAACCCTTGCCAGTAGATTGGTATTCCACAACGGCGGCCAGAATGGAGCCAGCTGCGATTTCGCCTGCAACGTGATCACAGATCAACATGGGGACATAGTTTGGCGCGCCATCGCGTTTCAAAAACAATCCGGCCATGCCTGTGACACCCTGGACAACGCTGTCATAGGTTGGAAGACCGGCATAGGGGCCATCGGTGCCATAGCCCGTGATGAGGCAATAGATTTTTTCCGGAAAGCGACTGCGTATAGAGTCCGCATCAATGCCCAGTTTTTGCAGGGCTTGAGGTCGCATGTTGGCCACAATGACATCAACAGACTCAATCAAGCGATCCATGACTTCTTTGGCTCCCGGCTTCTTGAGGTCAAGGCAGATATTTCTTTTGCCACGGTTCAAGTGCAAGTAAGCACCCGAATGTTGACCTGTTGGCGAGAGGCCGCCAAGCCCGCGCATGAGGTCACCCTCTGGGTTTTCAACTTTGATGATCTCCGCCCCATACTGACCGAGACGCCATGTACAAACTGGGCCGACAACGACACTGGTCAAATCCAGAACACGGATATTTTTCAGTGGCTTAAAGCTCATGGGTATCTACCTCCATATCGATGGCCAAGATGAAGCGGTGGTCATAGGCTTGGATCTGCCATTTCCCCTCCAATTGTTTGGCCACCATGGTGATGGGGCTTCCACAAAAAAGAGGCGCAATGTGGCGAACCTTGATGCCAGCAGGTTGAACATTGACGTCGTTACGTAAAAACTCTGTCATCAGCAGTGTGGCAAGACCACCGTTGACCACCAGGTCAGGAAATCCTTCTACATTTCGGGCGTGTGAGCGGTCAATGTGGATCTTGTGAGAATTAAAACCAAGCGCTGAATACTGAAAAATCAGCGTTTCATCTGGAACAACCGTTTTCACAAACTGGCCTGTCAGCTCATCAGGGTGCTTAGACACACCAACGGCTGAACCACCTTTGCTGGCAGGCAGCAGCAGGTAGGTTTGTGTTTCAACCAGCGCCAAGGTTTGGCACTGGTTGAGTGTGAGTTCATGTTCAATGGTGGCAATGGCCAATGGACCTGACTGATTGGTTTTCTGAGTGATGTTGCGGATGCAACTTCTACGCGTTACAGCGGCGCCAATTGGGATGTCCGATTTGTAGGCAACCGTCCTGCCCCCCAGCATCAATCTTGGAAGGCCCAGATCAGGCATAGGAACACCAAGGCCGGGAAACCCATCTGCTCTGAGTTGCGCGCGCTTGGTATCAGCAGCCATCAAAAGGAACTGCCAACCTCTGGGCAGAGCAGCCCCAAGCTCATAAGCATCGGGTTCTAAATCCAGCATGGCTGCGACTCTGCGCACAGAGGAGACGCTGCAGATTTCTGTGCGCACGACTTTTTCCTGACTGGCAATCAAACGTGTTGGACTTGGCAATATTGAATTCATATATACATCCTATCATTCATTAGTAATTCTGAAAAGCGTTCAAATTGCAGTTTTATTGTGAAAAATATAGGGATAACCCTTATAAAGTTTCACTTGTGCATCATTGAATTCACATATGAATTGTTATATCGTTCATACCCAGAGTTGAGAAATAGAACTTGGCTCGCAGAAAACAGTGACCCCATGAGCGTGAGTCAACGGGTCCCATATCAAACCGAACGAAAGGAAATGGCGATGAATTTCAAGTTCCATCACATGAACATCTGTACAGACAACTTGTCGCGACTGAGCAAGTTCTACAAAACGCTTTTTGATCTGGGCACGATTGCAGACAAAGAGCACACCGTGGTGAGCGGCATTCGCGAAGATCGCGCATACACAGGAAAAGTGGACTTCCTGACAGATGGCGACATTGAGTTCCATTGGTCAGAGCGTGATCTGGAAACGGGTTTCAAAATGAAGAAGTTTGTGAACCCTATGGGCCATGGACACTTCTGCTTCCGAACAGACGACATCAAAGGGTTCATGCGCCGCTGCGATGAACTCGGCATCAAATACGCGGACTATGGATGCTGGGCCATTCCTGGCTGGTATCAAGTGTTCTTGTATGACCCAGATGGTCACTGCATTGAAGTGCACCAGCCCAATGTTTTTAATTGAATCAACAATCAAAGGAGACAAAATGTCATTTGCTTCGAAAATCAATCAAGCTTCTGTAGGTACAAACCGTCGAGGCCTTCTCAAGGGTATCGCAGGCGTTGCTGCAACCACCATGGTTCCTGGCGTTGTTCTGGCTCAGTCAGCCAGCAAGGTCAGCATGAAAATCGCCATCACCCTGCCGGACAGTCACCCGACACCTACCGCTTTGAAGGCGGCTTGTGCCGAAATCTTGAAAGAGTCCAACGGTCGACTGAGCATTGATGTGTTTTCTAGTGGGCAGTTGGGCAGCGACACCGACACTCTTTCACAAGTGCGCTCTGGTGCCATCGATTTCGTATGTACTGCAGGCTCAATCTATGGCAATCTGATTCCCGTTGCTGCCATTAACTCCATCGCGTTTGCGTTCCCTGATTACGCCACGGTCTGGAAAGCCATGGACGGCGATCTGGGCGCACACATGAAAGCTGCTTTTGACAAGGCCAACCTGGTGCAAGTGGGTAAAGTTTTTGACCATGGCTTCCGACAGATCACACATTCGACAAAACCGATCACATCACCCAAAGACATGGTGGGGATGAAGATTCGAGTGCCCGCTACGCCTTTGTGGACCTCCATGTTCAAAGCTTTGGACGCAGCGCCAGCATCGGTGCCCATCGGCGAGTTGTACACCGCGCTGCAAACCAAAGTCGTTGATGGTCAGGAAAATGCACTTCCCACCATTGATGCCGTGAAACTGTATGAAGTTCAAAAATACTGCTCATACACATCGCACATGTGGGAATACTTCTCCTTGGTGGGTAACAAGCGAAACTGGAACGCTTTACCTGAAGACCTTCGCGCCCTGGCGACTAGAATTTTTGAAGCGCACGCATTGAAGCAACGCGTGGCACATGATGCGCTGAACGCAACTCTTGAAACCAAACTCAAAGGTCAAGGAATGCAATTCAACAAAGTCGACACCAAGCCATTCCGCGATATTTTGCAAAAGTCCACCTATTACGTTGATTGGCAAAAGAAATTCGGACCAGAGGCTTGGGCTTTGCTTGAGAAATACAGCGGCAAGCTCGCTTAAATCAGACGTTAATTTCACGTCTGGCATCCAGCACCTGACAGGCATATCGGATGTTTCCGGTATGCCTGCTTCACTGCAGCTGGTGAGATTTACACATACACATTGCCACTGAAACATATGAACAGTCCGGATTCACTTTCTTCGGCGCTTGAACTGGGGCCTCAGTTGTCCCCTGCTGAGACCGCGTTCAATCGCATGCTATCCAAATGGATGATTCCTCTTGAGGCGGCCTGCGCCGCACTCATGGTCAGCATTGTGGTGATGCTGTTCAGTGGTGTCATGGCGCGGTATGTGTTTTCACGGCCTCTGGGTTGGATCGATGAGGCCGTCTCATTTGCATTCATCTGGGTGGCGATGTTGGGTGCGGTACTGGCCATGCACCGCAACGAACATCTTCGTCTGTCCATGTTCGTCGACAGAATGTCAGATCGTTGGCGAGGCCTTGTTCATGCATTTGCGTTGGCTGCTATGGGCGCATTTTTGATTGCGCTGATTGGCCCCGCCATTGAACACGTAGAAAGTGAATGGATTGTCACATCGCCAGCGCTTGAAATACCCAGCGGCATCCGGGTAATCGCCATAGCGTCCGGTATGATTTTGATGTTGGCTGTCATTGCGGCATATGCCTTGAAGACCGTGACAAAAACCAACTTGTCCATTGCTATTGTGGGTGTTGGTGCATTCATTGTGGCGTGCAATTGGCTATCACCCAATTTCAGCCAATTGGGGTTGATCAACATTTTGATTTTCTTGTGCGGTCTGGTCATTCTCTGTCTTGTATCGGGAGTGCCCATTGCCTTTTGTTTCGGCATTGGCGTGATGGCGTATCTGGCATTCACCGGCAATGTGCCACTGGTGGTGATTGTTGGACGAATCGATGAGGGGATGGGCAACATCGTTCTGGTTTCGGTGCCCATCTTTGTGTTGCTGGGTTGCATTCTGGATGCAACAGGCATGGGAAAAGCCATTGTTGACCTGCTGGCTTCCTTGATTGGTCATGTGAAAGCAGGCATGTCATACGTCCTGCTGGCTTCATTGTTCATCGTGTCGGGTATTTCAGGCTCCAAAGTTTCCGACATGGCCACAGTGGCACCCGCATTATTTCCAGAAATGCGAAGACGAGGTAACAAAAAATCAGAGATGGTGGCGCTTTTGGCCACAGGTGCAGCGATGGCTGACACCGTGCCACCCAGCATTGTTCTGATCGTACTCGGATCTGTGGCGGGTGTATCGATTGCAGGGCTCTTTGAGAGTGGCTTCTTTGTAGCCATGGTGTTGCTGCTGGCACTGTTGGTGTTGGCTCGCTGGAAGGCGCGCAATGAAAAAACAGGAAACATACGACGTCCCAGCGCCAAGGTCATCGGACGTTTGGCCTTGATTGCCGCCCCTGCGCTTGTGCTGCCATTTTTGATCCGCAGTGCGGTTGGCGGCGGCGTTGCTACGGCAACCGAGGTGTCCACCATCGCAGTCCTTTACGCTATGTTGATTGGCCAGGTTTTATACGGTGGCATTGGATGGAAGCGTGCATATGCCATGTTGGTGGAGACCGCTGCTCTGAGTGGTGCAATTCTGCTCATTTTGGGAACGGCTTCTGCCATGGCATGGGCGATCACGCAAAGTGGAATCGTTCAGCAACTCTCTTCGTTCTTGACCACCTTGCCTGGAGGCTGGATGGCTTTTATGGCCGTCACCGTGCTTGTATTTTTGATTTTGGGTTGTCTTCTTGAAGGCCTGCCTGCAGTGTTGCTGCTGGCACCGATCATGTTCCCCATTGCCAAAAAACTGGGCATCAATGACATCCATTACTCCATGGTGATTGTCTGCGCCATGAACGTTGGATTGATGATGCCGCCCATTGGGGTTGGCTTTTACATCGCATGCCGGATTGGTGACGCCAAACCCGACGAAGTGATCGTTGCGATCTGGCCATATATCGCTGCGCTGGTGGTGGGTGTCATTGTGATTGCTGCCTTTCCGGTCTTATCAACTTTCATGCTTTGATGCTTTTTTAAGAGCCAAAAATGAATGTTTTCTTGACAGGTGCAGGTGGATACATCGGAGGCTCGGTGGCAGCCGCTTTGATCAAAAGAGGACATCAAGTCAGAGGGCTGACGCGCAGTGCTACAGGTGCTGAGCAGTTGAAGTCATATGGCATCACCCCTGTGATGGGCGAGCTGGATGATTCACGCTTGTTGAAGCAAGAAGCTTCTGTGGCTGACATGGTCATCAACACCGCCAATGCCGACCATCGCGGTGCGGTGGAAGCGCTGATTTCTGGGTTGAGTCAATCAGGCAAAAGATTGATTCATACCAGTGGCACGAGCATTGTGGGTGATGACGCTCGAGGTGATTTTTGTTCTGAGGTCATTTTTTCTGAAGAAACCTCGCTCGCAATAGACCCGCGCAAGCAAGCGCGACGAGACATTGATTTGAGGGTGATGGATGCCGCCAAGCAAAACGTTCACTCTGCCGTGATCATTCCCAGTTTGATTTATGGCCATGGAACAGGCGTCAACAAGCAAAGCATTCAGGTGCCATTCCTGGTCAAGAATGCCCATGAAGTCGGCTCCGTTCAGATTGTGGGCAAAGGCTTGAATACCTGGTCGAACATTCACATCGACGACTTGGTTAACTTGTACCTCGCTGTGTCAGAGCAAGCACCGGCGGGTTCTTTTTATTTTGCTGAGAATGGTGAGGCATCATTCAGTGATGTTGCAGAGGCCATATCAAGGCGATTCTCAATTCCCCATATTGAGCACCTCCATGCAGAAGAAGCCGTCAAGCGCTGGGGTGCTGCAAGGGCACTCTTCACTTTTGGAAGCAACAGCCGAGTCCGGTCGGTTCGGGCCAAAAAAGAGTTGAACTGGCGCCCCGTACACGTATCTGTCCAAAACTGGATTTTGGCAGGCTACCAACCTCAATGAATGAATGATTTTTAGAAGGACTGTTGAACTATGTTACTGATGGATAAGGTTTGCATCATTGCAGGCGCCGCATCACTGCGCAGCATTGGCTATGCGACTGCAGAATTGTTTGTTGAACACGGCGCCAAAGTCGTCGTCACGGACGTCAGCATGAATGCGGACGTATTGGGCTCGATCAAGACGTCCATTGAAAATAAACTGCAGAGGTCAATTTCTATATATGGCATTCAATGCGATATCAGTCAAAAAGAAGCCTGTGATGCATTGATTGCTGAGGTCGTTCGACGCCATGGCAGGATTGATTGCATGGTCAATTCGGCGGGCATCGTACGATCTAGCCCGATTCTTGAGATCGATGAGAAAGAGCTTGATCTCATGTTCGACATCAACCTCAAAGGTGCATTCTTCCTTTGCCAAAGTGTTTTGGAAGTTTTTAAATCTCAGCGTTCGGGCAATATCGTGAACGTCGCATCACTGGCTGCCCAACGTGGTGGTGGCCTTGTGGGCGGTTCCCACTATGCGGCCTCCAAGGGCGGCATGCTGAGTCTGACCAGAAGCATCGCCCGCGAATTTGGCGCACTTGGCATTCGTGCCAACGCGATTTGCCCTGCAATGATTGACACCCCCATGCTGGATGGCATCTCGCAAGAGCGTCTCCAAGGCATTGTTGAAGCTATCCCGCTTAAACGCATTGGATCGACACGGGAAATGGCGGGTGCTTGTTTGTATCTCGCCTCTGATCTCGCAGGCTTCGTGACGGGCGCTACGCTGGATGTCAACGGTGGATCACACATTCACTGAACTTGAAAACGGATTGGCATTCCAAAATCATTTTGGTTTTAAGCGAAATTCGAACTCAGACGCATTGAATCGTTCTATTGAATAGGTTTGGGTGAAGACTTTGCATCGTGGAGTTGACTTAAACGATGAACTTTTTGTAGCCAAGGCTTCATTTGGGCTTGCCTTGGTAGGTGAGTATCCAAAAAAAACCCGAAAAAAAGCGGCACATCCATGATGTAGCCGCTTTTTTGATTTCCGCACTTATTTTATTGAAGTGGTCGTCAACTGCACAATGCAGTGCTCAGCTTAAACGACCGCCCATGGAAGTCGTTTAAGCCAATGTCTGATGTCTGATCAGAACGGGTATTGCTGTTGATGAGGCTCGATGGTGACCCATTTGAGCTCTGTGAACTCATCCACCACTGCGCGGCCATCAAAGCGACCATAGCCGCTGTTTTTGGTGCCGCCGTAAGGTGCTTGAGCCTCGTTCTGCACGGTGGCGCCGTTGACGTGGACAGAGCCATAGTCCATTTCCATGGCCACCGCCAATGCGCGGTTAACGTCACGCCCGAACACACCCGAAGACAGGCCGTAGTCACTGTCGTTGGCCACATCGATGGCTTGCTGGGTCGTCTTGACACGAATCACCACCGTGATGGGGCCAAAGGTTTCCTGGTCATAGATTTGCATGTCCGACGTGACATGGTCCAGGATGGTTGCTGGCATCACGGCACCATCGGCCACACCACCACACACCAGTTTGGCGCCTTTGTTCAAGGCGTCTTGCAGCATTTCGTTGATGCGTGTGCCCGACGAGGCATTGATCATGGGGCCAATGATGCATTGGGGGTTAACGGCGGGATCACCGCCTTGCAGTTCTTTGGCGCGTGCCGCAAATTTGGCAACGAATTCATCGGCCACTTTTTCGTCCACGATCAAGCGCTCGGTGGACATGCAAATTTGACCCTGGTACAGGAAAGAGCCAAAGACTGCAGCTTTGACGGCCTCATCCACATTGGCGTCGTCCAACAACACCAAAGGTGATTTACCGCCCAATTCCAGCAGGCAACGCTTGAGCTGCTTGGCGGCTTTTTCCGCCACGATGCGGCCCACGCGTGTGGAGCCTGTGAAGTTGATGCGGCGGATGGCTTTGTGGGCAATCAGGGCATCGACCACTTCGGGGGCGCTTTGTGGCGAGTTGCTCAGGTAGTTCAAAGCACCGGCAGGAAAACCTGCCTCCACCAAGGCCTCGGCGACCAGGGCGTGTGTTTTGGGGCTGGCTTCGGATCCGCGGAAGACCACGGTGTTACCGCACACCAAGGGGTAAGCAATGGCGCGAGCAGCCAGCACCACGGTGCCGTTCCAAGGCACGATGCTCAGGATGACACCCACAGGTTGACGCAGCGTCATGGACAGCGCGCCGGGTTTGTCGGTTGGAATGGTTTCACCCTGAATTTGCGTGGCCAGCGATGCGGCTTCGCGGAACACGTTGGCGGCCAAGTGCACGTTGAAACCTGCCCACAGCGGCGATGCACCCACTTCAGAAGCCATCACCTCGATGAACTGAGGCGTTTTGGATTCCAGGATATCGGCCGCTTTGAGCAGCAGGCGACGGCGCTCGCTGGGTGGGGAGTTGCGCCAAGATTTGAACGCAGCATGTGCGGATTCAGCTGACTTTTTGGCGTCTGCAACGCTGGCCGAAGAAGCTTCTGTGACCAAGGCGTTGTTGACGGGGTGGCGACGCTCGAATTTCGCGTCGTTTTCAGCGTTGACCCACTGGTTGTCGATGAGGAGTTGGGATTTCATGAAGTTGTCTGCTTGAGGTTCTTGGGTTGAAAAAAGATTTTTTAAATAATTGAACATGGTGGGTGCGATATCAGCTGCGAGGCGCGAGGATGTCGGCCATGCGCTCACCGATCAAAGCGCAAGTGGCCATGGTGGCGACCGATGCGATGCGCGGCATGATGGAACTGTCGGCAATGCGAAGACCTTGAACGCCATTCACACGCAGTTGAGCGTCCACAACAGCTTCTTTGTCTTTGCCCATGCGGCAAGTGCCGGATTGATGGAAATAGGTCGTGGCACCATTGCGCACGAAATCTTCCATTTCTTTGCCTTGGAGTTTTTTGCCGGGGGCCACTTCGCGTTTGACGAAGTCTTTCATGGCGGCGGAGTTGCCGATGTCGCGGCTGACTTCGATGCCAAAAGCCAAAGCTTTCACGTCATCCGGGTGGCTCAGGAAACGCGCATCCACGATGGGGCGATCCTTGGGGTCGGCCGAGCGCAACTTGATCTCACCCCGGCTCTTGGGAGCCACCAGACCGGCGCACAAAGCCCAGCTGGTGCCGGGTGGCGCATATTGTTTGGCCACCACGTCAGAGGCGTAGGGCAACTCGATCTGAACGATGTTGACGTCGGGTGAGGCCAAAGACGATTGGCTCTTGAGGAAGCCCGCAGCATTGGCTGCGCTGTTGCGGTGGGGAATGTGCTCTTTGGGTTCAAAGATGCAACCGCCGTGCAGCAGGTGGTCCTGGAAATTTTTGCCCACTTGTTTCGAATTGACCACAGTTTTGATGCCGTGCTGGCGCAACTGCGCATCGTCACCAATGCCGCTGAGCATGAGCAGTTTGGGTGTGTTGATGCCGCCCGAGCAAATGATGACTTCGGTGTTGGCGCCAATCACGCTCTGAGTGCCGCCACGGCTGATGTGCACGCCAGTCACCTTGGTGCCCGACAGGGCCAGTTTGTCCACATGCGTGTTGACCACCACCGTCACGTTGGGACGCGACAGCACGGGGTACAAATATGAGCGAGCCATGCTCTGACGGCGGCCATCACGGATGATCTGGTTCATCAATGCGAAGCCGATGCCGCCTTCTTCACGCTGACCATTTTGATCGTCCAAAACGGGGTAGCCCAGCGTCTTGCAGGCCTGCAACAAGCCATTGGCCACAGGATGGGGGTTGTGCGCCGGTTGGCACCACACCGGGCCATTTTTGCCGCGGTAACGGGCATCGGGTTTGCCTTGCCAGTTTTCCATGCGGCGGTAAACCTCCAGGCCCGACTCGTAACCCCAGGCTTTGTCGCCACTGGCCTGTGCCCAGAACTCCAGATCATTTTTGAAGGGGCGAGCCCAGATGGTGGCGTTGATGCTGCTGCCACCGCCAACCACGCGGCCCATGTGCTCGGGGATGGCACGGTTGTTGGTATGCGGCGATGCGATGGCCACATCACCCCAGTCACGCTCGGTGCCCAAATTGGTGAACCACACGCTCGGGTCCAACACGGAAGGTGCGGTGTCCCAGTCGCCTGCTTCGATCATCAAAATTGAAGCATCTTTGCGCGTGGCCAGACGGCCGACCAGTGCGCAAGCTGCAGAGCCGGCACCGACGACCACATAGTCGTATGCCGCTTTGAGTGTGGTGCTGCGCTCGTTTTGATTGGCGCGCATGGCATCGAGTTCGTCGGCCAAGGCGCTCAGGCCCAGCGAGCCAAAGCCTGCGGCCGTGGCTGCACGGATGAAGCCGCGCCGGTTCAAGCGGCCTGCAATCAGGGCGCGCTCCAGGCGCTCCATCAGGGTGTCGTTTTGTGCTTCCATAGGGTCAATACGGTGTTTCATTTGTCTTCCTGTGATTCTGGTTTCGTGATCAACTCGCTGGTGCTGTCGGGTCATCGTTCGCTCAGCGCAGGTGCGACTGTAAGCAGCACGTCAACAACCTTGTATGTCGGGATTTCCCCCACCTTTTTTGTTCTGTCTTGGAACAAATTCACACCTTCAATGCCCGCAGCAAAGTGGTTCTTGGTGTCAGGACAGGAATGGGTCAGTCTTCAGCTTTGTGGGGGCCACAAAACACGGCCGTCTTGACGGCACGCTCGCCCGGCGGTTCTTCTTTTGCAGAAGAAATTATTTTTTGTAGTCGGCGGGATCAATGCCCAGCTCTTGCAGGCGTCTGTAAATCAGACCGCGTGATACTTTCAGCCGTTTGGCCACTTGCGACACATTGCCTTTGTGCTCGGCCAGACATTTTCGAATCAAGTCGGCATCGGCTTGTCTGAGGCTGTTTGCAGGCAAATAAGCTTGATGCAGATCGGGCGCAGAAAGTGTGCCCAACGTGTGCGTCGCTGGGGCTTGCGGCGCAGGTGGGGTGGTGGCGGGTGTGACCGCAGCTGGCGGGCTGGTCTGCGCCACTGGCAAGCCATGTTTGCGCAGCTCGCAGGTGACGAAAACATGCAATCTGTTGCGCAGACGTTGCGATTGAAAACCCTGTCCGACCAAAGAAGCCAGTTGCCCAAAATGGGTGTCAAAGATGTGCTCTGTGGCGCAGGCTTCCCGCTCGTCGGGGTTGACCGACATGCCCAATAAATTGCTGGCCACGGAATTGAGCCAGACCAGTTGGCCGGCCAGGTCGAATCCCAGCATGGCGACCATCGGGGTCTCAATGATGGCGGGCAGAAATTGAAATTTGACGATGAGCAAATCCTGCGACTGCGCCAGCAGCAAACGGTTTTCTATAGAGGCGGCGTACAGACCGACCACGGAGGCGGGGTCAAATTTGAAGGGCACACCTTCGCTTGAAATGTCCAGAATGCCCGCCAGTTGGCCTTGAATGTTGCGGATGGGTGCGGCCGTGCAATACATCGTGTTGACTGCATTGGCGTAATGCTCGGCCCCCAGCACAGACGCTTGTTTGCCGGTTCGGGCGACGATGCCGGGCGCGCTGGTGCCGACATGTTCTTCCGACAAATTGACGCCAATTCGGTGGGCCACCGGAATGATCCCTTGCGTCAGGTGTGCAGAGGGTGTTGCGCCAATCAGCACGCCAGAGGCATCCGTCAAGATGGCCGAGCAATGCGCAGAGCCCAAGGCACTGCCCAAAGCTGGCATTTCATCGAGCCATGCCCCATGCAGGGTGCGGTTTTTTTGCAAAGCCAACTGGCTGCGGCTGAGCGTCACCGGTTGAAATTCGATCTTGTCTTGGGGCTTTTGGCTGGAGCGGTGACAACGGGTCCATGACTGAAAAACAGCCTCGCTGACCACGCCCGTTGGCAAAATACCTTCTTCGAAATAACGCTGTCGCGCCAGTGCGACGCGCTCATCGCGTGTGACAAAGAAGGGGCTGTTCATGGCCTGCTTATTCCGCAGCGCCGATGGTCAGCGCGATGACCGCTACGCCTTCCACACGACCGGTGATCTGGTCGCCCGTCACCACGGCGCCCACGCCTTCGGGCGTGCCGGTGTAGATCAGGTCGCCGGGTTGCAGGTGGTAGTAGGTCGACAAGTCCGCGATGATTTCGCGGATGTTCCAGATCAGCTTGTCCACGTCGGACGACTGTTTGGTCGCGCCGTTGACTTCCAGGGCAATGGCGCCGTTCTCGATCACCACGCCGGGCATGGGCACGATCTCGGAGCAGACCGAGCCTTCTTCGATGTCTTTGCCCGTGTCCCAGGGGCGGCCCTTGTCGCGTGCCACCAGTTGCAGGTCGCGGCGGGTCATGTCCAGGCCTGCTGCGTAGCCGTAAACCAGTTCATGCGCGTTGGCCTCGCTCACGCGGAAACCCTCTTTGCCAATGGCCAGCACCAGCTCCATCTCGAAGTGGTAGTTGCTGGTGCGGGGAGGGTAAGCCACAGTCGCGCCACTTTCCACCAGGGTCTGGGGCGACTTGGTGAAGTAGAACGCCTGCTCAACGCTCTTGTCGACAGGACGGCCCATCTCGACAGCGTGCGCATGGTAGTTGCGGCCCACGCAGAAGATGCGGTTGATGGGGAAACGCTCGGTTTTGCCGCGAATGGGCAGGGATTGAACGGCGGGTGGGGTGAAGAGGTATTGGGTCATGGATGGCTCAGGATGTTGTTGTAGGAGCGACGCCCCCGTCGCGATGGTTTTGGTGAAGGCTGATCGCGACGAGGGCGTCGCTCCTACAAAGAAAAAATCAGCCGCGGTTCTCGTAGACGCCCAACTTGCGGTGAAGTGGCGATTCGTCGGCGATGAACACGAAGGCGGGCTGGTCGGCTTTCAGGTTGGTCAGCGTGACGGCTTCATAACCCGGTGCACAGCAGGTGTCGGCTTCGGCCAGCGTGAAGGTGCTGGCCACGATCTGCGCCTGCACAGCGCCTTCGATGACGTGGAACACCTGCGCGGGTGAGCGTGCAGGCAGGCGCAGGCTCTGGCCGGGGCGCAGCATGAGCGCGTAAAAGCCCAAAATGTTTTCGGCGTCACCACCGGTTTCGGGGTTGGTGTACGTGACTTGCACTTGCTCCAAACCGGCATCGTCTAAGGCCAGCGATTCGAGCGCGGCCTTGGCGTCTTTCCAGGCGTAATGCAGCATGGGGTAGGCCTTTTTGCTGCGGTCAAACACATGCGAGGGCACCACGCCGCCTCGGGCATATTGCTTGTCGCCCTGACCGGGCACCACGGTCTGGCGGTCGCCGTTGATGTGGTAGCTGGCCTCCATGTAATAGACCAGGGGCAGGTCCAGCACGTCCAGCCAAATGACCGGCTCGGTGCCGTCGTGGCCGTGCTCGTGCCACAGTCCTGTGGGCGTGAGGATCAAGTCGCCCCGGCTCATGGGGCATTTTTCGCCGTCCACGGTGGTCCATGCGCCTTCGCCTTCCACCACCATGCGCACAGCGTTGGGCGTGTGGCGGTGGCTGGGGGCCCACTCGCCGGGCATGAGCAGTTGCATGCCCAAGTACATGGCGGCAGAGGCTTGCATCTTGTCCAGGCCGTGACCTGGGTTGGCCAGCAC
>JAIXOX010000053.1 GCA_027486555.1 Comamonadaceae bacterium | reverse complement strand
TTTTTGGAAGTCGAAACGCCCATGCTGCACCCCATTCCCGGTGGTGCCAACGCCAAGCCCTTTGTGACGCACCACAACGCGCTGGACCAGGAGATGTTTTTGCGCATCGCGCCCGAGCTGTACCTCAAGCGTCTGCTGGTGGGCGGCTTTGAGCGCGTGTTCGAGATCAACCGCAACTTCCGCAACGAAGGCATCTCGGTGCGCCACAACCCCGAGTTCACCATGATGGAGTTCTACGCGGCGTACTGGAACTACCAGGACCTGATGGGTTTTACCGAAAGCCTGATCCGCAACGCGGCCATGACCGCTGCAGGCACGCTCGACTTGACCTACAACGGCAAGCCGGTGGACCTGAACAAGCCTTTCGCCCGCATGACGATCCGCGAAGCCATCGTCAAGCACACCGAGGCGGGTGACAACGTCGACAACGCCGAATGGCTGACCAACGCCCTGAAAAAGCTGGGCATGAACGAAGAGAAAAACAAGCTGTCCACCCGCAGCTTGGCCAGCCTGCAGGTGTTCTACTTTGAGGAAACTGTGGAAGACAAGCTTTGGGAGCCCACCTTCATCATGGAGCACCCCACCGAAATTTCACCCTTGGCCCGCGCCAACGACACCCGCCCTGAAGTGACCGAGCGCTTTGAGCTCTACATCACCGGCCGCGAGTTCGGCAACGGCTTCAGCGAATTGAACGACGCCGAAGACCAAGCTGCACGCTTTCACGCGCAAGTGGCGGCCAAAGACGAGGGTGACGACGAAGCCATGTACTACGACCACGACTTTGTGCGTGCGCTCGAATACGGCATGCCGCCTGCCGGCGGCTGCGGCATCGGCATCGACCGCCTGATGATGCTGCTGACCGACAGCGCCAGCATCCGTGATGTGATCTTGTTCCCGGCGCTGCGGCACATTCAAGAATAAACCCCTTGCTTACTCCAACCGTGTGCGCGTTTTTTGCAGGAAATCCACCAACAGTTTTTCTGTTTTGACGCCACCGTTGGACAGCATCAGCAATTGAAAGTTGCGCTGCTTGTTGAAATACAAAGCCGATCGGTAGGCGCCCAACCTGCCTGTGTGCCCCACACCTGCTGCAGGCAGCGTGCTCGACAGGGCTGCCCAACCGCCCAACTGCCCCATGTACCAGCCATAACCGTAACGCTTGCCGTCCTCAAAAACAGCGTGCGGGGTCATCATCCTGTCCAGTGTTTCAGGCCGAATCAATTTGTTTTGCAGCAATGCATGAACAAATTGGACCATGTCATGCATGGAACTTTTTTGATTGATGGCACCGATCAGGCTGTAGCCTACCTCATGGATTTTGTTGTTTTCGGCATAAGGCAATGCTTGAATAACGTTGAAGCCATGCGAACGCTCTGCAGAAACGGCGCTGGAGACCATGCCCGAGGGTTCAAAAATATGCAGCCTCAAGTAATCACCAAAATCCTGACCAGAAACCTGCGCCACCAATTCAGCCAGCAAAATGTAATTGGTGTTGCTGTAGGCCGCTCGGGTACCAGGCTCAAACTGCAGGCGAGCATTGTGTTCAAAATGCGCCATCAGTGCTTTGAGGTCAAGGCCATTGACACGTCGGCGAGACCACTGATTCATCAAATCCGGCAAACCCGATTGGTGTGACAGCACATGGTGAACGGTCACGCCACTCCAAGCACGCGGCAGCCCGGGGATGTACGCGGCCAAGGACGCCTGCAGATCGATGAGACCTCGCTCTTGCAACTGCATCACAGCCAATGCAGTGAATATTTTGGACAGTGAAGCCAACTCGAAAGTCGTGTCCTCACGAATCAATTTTGAAAACCCTGCACCCGCATAGCCTGTGTCGTGGGCAAAAAGCAATTTCCCGTGCGAATACACCCTCAAGGCGTAGCCGGGCAAATCGGCTGTTTCACCGGTCTTGGCCAGCGCCGACAGTTCTTGCTGCAAGCTTTGCGCTCGCTCTGATGGCGCGGCCAATGGCATGACACCGGTACAAGCAACCGTCATGACCCCGCACAAAACGGCGACTGCAAGGCGCTTCATTTCAACAGTTTGACGGGTCCATCGGTGGGTTTGACCTCGCGCACTTCCACATCCACCACATCGTCGGACATGCTTTGGGATTGACCCGCAGGCCGCCACGCATGCCCGCTTCGCATCTCACGGTAACGCTGCCAAACCACCGCCACTTGCGGTTTTTGGCCGGTCAACAGCCAACGCAAACCGGCCCAGACGATGTAAAGCATCAAAAAGACAAGCATGCCCACCATCAAAACCAGCCCGAAAAATGCCAAAAATAACTTGAATACCCAGCCGACCATGGTGTGTTTTCTCTTGATTGAAATTCAGTGGCGTCACGGTAACAAATCCAGCGCACGCATGTAATCGGCCGAACGCACCAAGGTTTCCCAATCTCTGGCATTGGCCGTGGGCAACAAGCCCAAGCGGCGTTGCTCACTGACCTCGTTGGGCAACCAATGGCCTTTGACTGCCGCCTCGCTCAGCTCGTCCAGCACTTGGTCCAGCTCAGCCCCGCCCCCGATCGATCGGTTGCAGAGCAAAGCCAGATCACAACCCGCATCAAGTGCGGCGCGCACGGCTTCGGTGTAGCTCAGGCTGCGACCTTCGATTTGGCGGGCACCGGCCATCGACAAATCATCGCTGAACACGGCACCTTGAAAACCCATCTGGCCGCGCAAGATGTCTTGCAACCAGCGCTTGGAAAATCCCGCAGGCCGGGCATCAACCCGGCTGTAAATCACATGCGCAGGCATCACCGACGAGAGCACGCTGCCCAACCAGGGGTAAGGCGCAGCATCGTCAGACAAGATGGCCTTGAGGCCGCGCCTGTCCACCGGAATATCGGTGTGTGAGTCGGCCTTGACGGCCCCATGGCCAGGGAAATGTTTACCGCAATTGCCCATGCCCGCCTGCAGCAGGCCCTGCATCAGGCTGCGTGCCAGCAGGCTGACCGCGCGCGGGTCCCGGGCGAAAGCGCGGTCGCCAATGACACCGCTTTGTCCATGGTCAAGGTCCAAAACAGGCGTGAAGCTGAAATCGACACCACAAGCTCGCAATTCGCTGGCCAACACAAAGCCCGTCGAGGTGGCCGCTTCACAGGCCTTGAGCACGCCTGAGCCAGGCTGACCTTTGTCGTCTTGACCCCAGAGTTCGCCAATGGCACGCATGCTGGGCAAGTGGGTGAAGCCGTCGGTGCGAAAGCGCTGCACGCGCCCGCCTTCGTGGTCCACCGCGATCAAGAGGTCTGGACGGATGCTTTTGATGTCGGCACACAGCGCGGTGAGCTGCGCACGGCCCTGCCAATTGCGGCCAAACAAAATCATGCCCCCCACCAAGGGGTGCGCCAGACGGCGACGGTCTACATCGCTCAGATGGTGGCCTTCGATGTCGATGATCAGGAGTGCTTGGATGCTCATGGGTGTTTCAAGTTCAAGAGGCAGTTCGGGGTGAAAGGACCCCATCAAGGGTCGACGCTGAGGGAATCAGGACAAGGTGACGGGCCCATGGTTTCGACGACACAGAAACTCGCAGCGTATTCGGACTCATCGGTCACGGTGATGTGGGCGCTGAGGTTTTTGGCCTCAAACCACTCTTTGAGCACCCCGTGCAGCACGATGACCGGCTGGCCGCTGGGCAGCTTGGCCACTTCACACAGCCGCCAGGTCATGGGCATGCGCATGCCCAAGCCTATGGCTTTGCTGAACGCTTCTTTGGCCGAAAATCGGGTGGCCAGGTAGCGCACACCCCGTTCGGGCCAGCGGGCGCTGCGGGCCTTCCAAGTGGCCATTTCAGCCTCGCTCAGCACCTTGGCGGCAAAGCGCTCGCCATGCCGATCCAGACTGGCCTGGATGCGGCGGATGTCGCAGATGTCGGTGCCGATGCCGTAAATCATGTGTTTTGGAGTTGAGCGTTGAGCGTTGAGCGTTGGGCGTTGGGCGTTGGGGGTGGAGCATTAGTCTCTTCACGCTGAACGCTGAACGCTGAACGCTGAACGCTGAACACCCAACCCTTAACCGTCAACCAGCAGGTCCAAGTAGGCCTGCACCGTTGCTGCATAGCCCATCTCCAACGCATCCGCCATGAAGGCGTGGCCAATGGAGACTTCTAGCAAACCCTTCACCGCCGCCACAAAAGCTGGCAGGTTGTCACGGTTCAAGTCGTGGCCGGCATTTAGCCCCAGACCAGCTTGAGAGGCGGCCACGGCCGCTTGGGCATAACGTTGCAACTGCGCGGCCTGCTCAGGCGTTCCAAAGGCAGCCGCATAGGGTTCGGTGTACAACTCCACCCGGTCTGCCCCCACGGCCCGGGCAGCGGCCATTTGCTCCGCAACAGGGTCCATGAACAGGCTTACGCGCACGCCCAGCGCCCGGCACTCCTCGACCAGGGGTTTGAGGCGTTCGGCGTCCTGCGGGAACAGCCAGCCGTGGTCGCTGGTGAACTGGCCTTCGCTGTCGGGCACAAAGGTCACTTGGTGCGGACGCACAGCGCGCACATGGTCCATCAGGTTGTGAAAAGGGTTGCCTTCGATGTTGAACTCGCGCTCGGGCCAGGCCTGCATGAGCGCATGCAACTCGGGCACATCGCTGGCGCGGATGTGGCGCTCATCGGGCCTGGGGTGGATCGTGATGCCGTTGGCACCGGCCAGCAAACACATCTCGGCAGCGCGCCTGACACTGGGAATGCCCAGGTGGCGCGAATTGCGCAGCAAGGCAACTTTGTTGACGTTGACCGACAAGGCCACGCGGCGGTAATTAGTGGTCATGGAGGTGTTCATAAGGTTTGCAAGTCCAGCATCATTTGGCGTGTGCGCAAAGCGCCCACACCGCAATGGTAGTTGAGCAAAAGGCGCAAGGGGCGCTGCAGTTGCACCAGCAGGTCGGCGCACTCGCGCAGCAAAGCGGCCAAGGGGCTGGGGGACGCCAGCGCCGCGTGCAACGCCAGCCATTGTTCGCCGAGCAAGGCGTGGCGCGGGTCATCGCTGACCCACTGCAGCCCCGCCTCGGGCACCAGGGCATAACTGTCGGTGGGCGACAAGGGCTTGAGGGTCAGGGTCTGCAGGTTCAGGGCTGGCAACAGGCCCATTTCGCGCAGCAGCAGCAACTCAAAACCGCGCAAGGCCCACTGCAGGGCGTCGGGGTCGCCACTGGCGAGCAGGCGCACGGCGGCGGCATAGACTTCGAACAAAGCTGGGTGCGGGTCGTCGCGTGCGGTCAGGCGCATGAGCAGCTCATTGAGGTAATAACCCGACATCAGCGCCTCACCCGTGGGCATGACGTGCCCACCTACCCATTCGGCCGATTTGAGGGTGCGGATGTCACCGTCGCCGCCAAAAGCCAGGGACAAAGGCTGCAAAGGCAAGAGCACAGGCCGAAAACTCGAGCTTGGCCGCTTGGCCCCCTTGGCCACCAAAGCCACCCGGCCGTGGTGGCGGGTGAAGACTTCGAGGATCAGACTGGTTTCGCTCCAGTCGTAGCGGTGCAGCACATAGGCTGGCTCGTCTGCGATCCGCTTGGTGGCCATTGAAGCAGGTGTTACTCGTAACCGAAACTGCGCACGCGGGCTTCGTCGTCGGCCCAGCCCGAACGCACCTTGACCCACAGCTCAATGAAGACTTTGGCGTCCAGCAGCTTTTCCAGCTCGACGCGGGTTTCGGTCCCGATGCGCTTGAGTTTTTCGCCCTTGTCACCGATCACCATGGCTTTATGCCCCTCGCGTTCGACCACGATGGTGGCCGCGATGCGCAGCATGCGCTTGGCGGTGCGCCCCGCTTCTTCCTCGAACTTGTCGATGACCACCGTGGAGGTGTAAGGCAGCTCGTCCCCCGTCAAACGGAAGAGTTTTTCGCGCACCATTTCGCTGGCGAGGAACTTCTCGCTGCGGTCGGTGAGCTCGTCTTCGGCATGCCACCAGGGCTGCTCGGGCAGGTATTTTTCGCAAACGCCGAGCAAGCGCTCAATGTCTTTCGGCTGCTTGGCCGACATGGGGAAAAACTCTGTGAAGGCATGGCGCTCTTGCATCTCGCGCAACCAAGGGGCAATGTCGCCACGGCGGTGCACATTGTCCAATTTGTTGGCCACCAACAAAACAGGAATGCCGGGCTTGAGCAGCGCCAGCACCTTGGCGTCCGCCGTGGTGAAGCTGCCCGCCTCGACCACAAAAAGCACCAGGTCCACATCGCTCACCGCGCCGACCACGGTTTTATTCAGCGACTTGTTGAGCGCGGTGCCGTGGATGGTCTGGAAACCGGGTGTATCGACAAAAACATACTGCGCAGCGCCTTGAGTACGAATGCCGGTGATGCGGTGGCGCGTGGTTTGGGCTTTGCGCGAGGTGATGCTGATTTTTTGGCCCACCAAGGCGTTGAGCAAGGTGGACTTGCCCACGTTGGGCTTGCCCACAATGGCCACCAGGCCGCAATGCTGACCCTCAACCGGCACTGGCGCAGGTGCAGCCGCTACGGCAGGCAAGGAAGCATCTTCAGCCGAGTCACGGGGCTGAATGGTGACACCCGCAATTTGAACGGGGCGGCGCAGGGTGGGCTCTTGTGGCCTGCTGTCGGTTGCTGGCGTTTTTTTGTCGGTGCTCATGCTGCGCTTTCGGATTTCAGATTGTTCAGCATGGCGGCTGCCGCTGCTTGTTCGGCGGCGCGACGCGATGCGCCCGAGCCTTGTTGGGTTTGGCGCAGTTCGGTCACTTCGCAAGAGACCTCGAATTGCTGGCGGTGCGCTGCACCGGATGTCCCGACCACGGTGTATTTGGGCAGCGCGAGCTTGCGCCCTTGCAACCACTCTTGCAGCTCGGTCTTGGGGTCTTTGCCCACGGCTTGCATGTCGGGTTTGATGTCGACCTTGGCAAACAGGCGCTCGACCAAGGCTTGCGCATTCTTGTAACCACCGTCCAAGTACACCGCGCCAATGATGGCCTCGACCATGTCCGCCAGGATAGATGGCCTGCCTTGGCCACCCGATCGCATCTCACCTTCACCCAAACGCATGACCTCGGCCACGTTCAATGTTTTGGCCAATTGGTACAGCGTGTCTTCCTTGACCAAGTTGGCCCGCACGCGAGACAAATCGCCTTCAGGCATGTGCTGCAACTGGGCGTAGAGCATGTGCGACACCGCCAAGTTGAGCACGGAGTCTCCCAAAAACTCCAGTCGCTCGTAGTGATCGGCGCTGAAACTTCGATGCGTCAGCGCCTGTTGCAACAAACTCACCTGACAAAAAGCATAGCCCAAACGAATTTGAAGCTGGGACAGGCCCGATGGCACTGGAGACTGAACGACCACATCCACCTCAGTCAAAAGCGCCAATGCGCCTGAGGTTGCCAAAGTTCATCCAGACAAAGAAGGCTTTACCCACAATGTTGGCGTCCGGCACAAAACCCCAATAACGTGAATCCAATGAGTTGTCACGGTTGTCACCCATCACGAAATAGTGACCCGCAGGCACCTTGCAGGTCAGCCCTTCAACGGTGTAGTGACATTGCTCGCGGCCAGGAAACGGGTCTGCGCCGGGAATGAAAGCTGGGCGATCATCGTCTTGCAGGGTTTGGTGTGGCTTGACGCCCAAACTCTCACTGGTGTGCTTGAAATAACGCATGGTGGATTCATCAAAGAAATCCGGCAGTGCCTTGGTCGCAACGGGCTGACCATTGACCGTCAAACGCTTGTTCAAGTAGGACACCTCGTCACCAGGCACCCCCACCACACGCTTGATGTAATCCACGCTGGGCTTGGGAGGGTAGCGAAACACCATCACGTCCCCCCTTTGAACGGCCGATCCCTCGGTCAATTTGGTATTGAGCACTGGCAAACGCACGCCGTAGTGAAACTTGTTGACCAAAATGAGGTCGCCAATGTGCAAGGTCGGGATCATGGAGCCCGAAGGAATTTTGAAGGGCTCGAACAAAAATGATCGCAAGATGAACACGACCACAATCACTGGAAACAATCCCGCTGTCCAGTCCAGCCACCAAGGCTGCATCAGGAGTTTTTCGCGGCTTTCGCGAATATCCGTGTCCACCTTATCGATGCCCATTTTGGCCAATTCGGCCCGACGCTGAACCGTCTGGGCCTCTAATTGCGCCACCGCTTTTTGTCGCTGAGGCAAAAAGAAAAAGCGCTCTGCCAACCAATAGATGCCCGTGACCACCGTGGCCAACAGCAAGAGCAGCGCGAAGTTGCCCTCCAGGTAACCAAAATACCAAGAACCCGCATAGCCGACAAAAGCAGCCAAGACCAAAGACGTGAGGAACTGCATCAATCTTCCACCTGCAAAATGGCCAAAAACGCCTCTTGAGGCACTTCGACCGAACCAATTTGTTTCATGCGTTTTTTACCGGCTTTTTGCTTTTCGAGCAGTTTGCGCTTGCGCGAAATGTCACCGCCATAGCACTTGGCCAGCACATTTTTACGCATGGCCTTGATGCTTTCACGCGCGATGATGTTGGCACCGATGGCTGCTTGAATGGCCACATCGAACATCTGGCGGCTGATGATCTCGCGCATCTTGGCCACCACCGCACGGCCCCGGTATTGGGACTGTGAACGGTGCACGATGATGGACAAGGCATCGACTTTTTCGCCGTTGAGCAATATGTCGACTTTGACCACGTCAGATGCCCGAAATTCCTTGAACTCGTAATCCATGGAGGCATAACCCCGGCTCACTGATTTGAGTTTGTCAAAGAAGTCGAGCACGATTTCACCGAGCGGCATTTCATAGGTCAGCATCACCTGACGACCGTGGTAGGCCATGTTCAGTTGAACGCCGCGCTTTTGGTTGGCGAGCGTCATGACGGGGCCTACATAATCCTGCGGCATGTAGAGATGGACCGTCACAATGGGCTCGCGGATCTCTTGCAGCTTGCCTTGGTCTGGCATCTTGGATGGGTTTTCAACCATGATGATTTCGCCGCCGGGCTGGACCACTTGGTAAACCACGCTCGGTGCCGTGGTGATCAGGTCCTGGTCAAACTCACGCTCCAAACGCTCTTGAACAATTTCCATGTGCAACAAGCCCAGAAAGCCACAGCGAAAACCAAAGCCCAAGGCTTGAGAGACTTCCGGCTCGTAGTGCAGGGATGCATCGTTGAGTTTGAGCTTTTCGAGCGCATCGCGCAAACCATCGTATTGGTTGGCTTCCGTCGGGTAAAGACCAGCAAAAACTTGCGGCTGGATTTCCTTGAAGCCTGGCAGGGCCTCGGTGGCTGGACCCAAATTGTTGGGCAATTTCTTTTCCAAGGTCACGGTGTCACCCACCTTGGCTGCCTGCAATTCCTTGATGCCGGCGATGATGTAACCCACCTCACCTGCACGCAGCGACTGGCGTGGCTCGTTGGCGGGCGTGAACACACCCAGGCTACCTGCTTCATAAACCGCGTTGCTGGCCATCATCTTGATACGCTCGTTTTTGAGGAGCTGGCCGTCGACCACACGCACCAACATGACCACACCAACGTAGCTGTCAAACCAGCTGTCGATGATCATGGCCCGCAAAGGCGCATCGGGATTGCCTTTGGGCGGCGGTATGCGGGCCACCACGGCTTCGAGGATTTCTTCAATGCCCATACCGGTTTTGGCCGAGCACGGAATCGCATCGGTCGCGTCGATGCCAATCACGTCTTCCACTTCACTTCGGGCGTTGTCCGGATCGGCGTTGGGCAAATCCATTTTGTTGAGCACTGGCACCACTTCCACGCCCAAGTCGAGGGCGGTGTAACAGTTGGCCACCGTTTGCGCTTCCACGCCTTGGCTGGCGTCCACCACCAACAAAGCACCTTCACAAGCCGACAGCGAACGCGAGACTTCATAGGAGAAATCCACATGGCCAGGCGTGTCGATCAGATTCAGGTTGTAGATCTGCCCATCTTTGGCCTTGTATTGCAATGCCGCGGTCTGAGCTTTGATCGTGATGCCGCGCTCTTTCTCAATGTCCATTGAGTCGAGTACCTGGGCTTCCATGTCACGGGCCTCAAGGCCACCACAGCGTTGAATCAAGCGATCGGCCAGTGTGGATTTGCCGTGGTCAATGTGCGCAATGATCGAAAAATTTCTGATGTGATTCATCAAGCAAGTTCTGCAAGTGTTTGTGGATCAAGGACCCGTAAAAGAAAAAAGGGCGCGTCTGGTGGCGACGCGCCCTGAACCAACAATCATTGGCAACTGCGATGGCTGGGGCTTCATTGTAGGCAGATTGGCCCACTCTCACAGCCCCCCAACTCGCTCGGCAGGTCATTGCATCCACACAACACAGAATTGATGAACAACTTATCCACAAAACAACATGAACTCGGTTGAATAACATGTGGACTGTCTGTGAATGATCGGTGGACTTTCCACTCGTATTCCACATCGCGGTTGCTGAACTGCTATCAATGCCACGAACGTAGATCAGAACTGTCAATTTTATCCAAAATTGGCATGGAAAAAGAAAATTGTGAGCGACAACATACTTTGATGACCGAGGTGAAATACCCCGAACAGTTCGTATCAACATCGATCATGAATTCAGTCAAGTGACATGGGCTCAACCGCTTTCACCGCTTGAACATGTTCCGGAACTCACGGCACCGGGCGAATCAACACATATTGCGCAGCATCGCCTCGTCGAATCAAGATGCTCACGGGACGGGTCTTGTCGATGCGAGACATCAAGGCTTCAAACACCTTGACCGAAGAGATTTCTGTGTTGGCAACCGCCAAAATAAAATCGCCCTCGCGTATGCCGGCCCGGGCTGCTGCTTCAACGGCTGCATCCACGCGCACACCCGAACGAACTCTGGACTCTTTTTTCTGTGCATCGGTCAAATCACTGAGGGTGAGCCCAAGATGTTGAATGTTGGCAGCCGGTGCTTTTTTCTCAGGTACAGCGCTCGCCGTTTTTTCTGGTTCGACTTCGACCACAGTGACGTTCACATCTTTGCTTGCACCGCGATGGAACACCGTGACCACTACCCGACTGCCAGGCTTGGTATTGCCCACGGCGCGTGGCAAATCAGCAGGTTTTTCAATTGATTTACCATCAAATTTGGTGATGATGTCTCCTGCCTCAATGCCTGCTTTGTCGGCTGGTGAGCCCTCTTCAACTCCACGCACCAAAACACCCTGCAATTTGCCCAAGCCAATGGACTCGGCCACCTCTTTGGTCACAGGCGCAATTTGAACACCAATGCGCCCGCGGCTGACACGACCGTTTGAGCGCAACTGCTCACTGACGCGCATGGCCTCGTCCATGGGAATGGCAAATGAAATGCCCATGAACCCACCCGAGCGAGAATAAATTTGGCTGTTGATGCCCACCACTTCACCACGCATATTGATCAGGGGGCCACCTGAGTTACCAGGATTGATCGCCACATCCGTTTGAATGAAGGGCAAGTAGTCACCCGTGTCGCGCTGCTTGGCACTGACAATGCCGGCTGTCACGGTATTTTCCAATCCAAAGGGGGAGCCAATCGCCATGACCCACTCACCCACACGCAAGCGACCCACATCGCCCACCTTCACTGCGGGCAAGCCGGTGGCCTGAATTTTGACCACGGCGACATCGGTGCGCTTGTCTGCACCCACAATCCGGGCCTTGAATTCACGCTTGTCGGTCAGCGTCACCATGACTTCGTCGGCGCCCTCGACGACATGGGCATTGGTCATGATGAATCCGTCAGAACTCAATATAAAACCCGAACCTACACCGCGAGGTTGTGCCTCTTGCTCGGGTCTGTTTTGTCGAGGACCTTGTCGAGGGGCATTGGGCATGGGCACACCAAAAAACCGCCGAAACAGTTCCTGCATCTCTTCATCTTGTGCGCTGGCACCAGGCGCAGCAGAGCGCGCCTTTTCCAAGGTGCGAATGTTCACAACTGAAGGCCCTACCAATTCAACCAAATCGGTAAAGTCTGGTAAACCCTTGGCACCCGCGCTTTGGTTTTGCGCCCAAACCGACGTCGCAGGAACCACGGCCAAACCCAACAACAAAGCACCGCCAATCACGGCCGATGCGACCCCTTTGGTCCAATTCATTTTCAGCACTCAAGACTCCTTGTGTACAGTCAACCGTTGTGGAAATCAGCTGGTCAATAAAGTTAAAAAAGTTAAATTCAAGGCGCGTCAAGCACGCAAATTGTCAGCCTTGGGCGCATGAATTTCTTCTCTGGTGCGCGAATATACAGCGCATCTAAATCCATGCCATTTCGAGGGCAACTGTGCTTCGCTCAACCAGGCACCACGCAATGATGACCGTCTACGACTTTGTGAGTCCAGCAGTGTGATCCAAAGCAAAAGTCCTGAGCCTGTATCCAAACCTTTCTCCAAAAGCGCCTGATGTGATTGAAATTGTTGCTTTTGATCACGGTACTGCCAAAACCAAGCCTCACCAGTCCAAAACAATTCACCTTTGCTCAGGGTTTGCCGAGGTCCCCACACTGCAGTTCCGATCAAACAGCCCAACCACCCAACCCAAGCAACATTCCAAGCAGGGCTGGAGGCTCCTTGCATTTGCCAAAACGTCAAACCTGCCGCAGACAAAGAGGCCGTTGCCACAAAGAAAACACGACCCCAAACAAAATGCCCCACCGGGTAAACCACGGGTGGGGCATCATGACGCATCAACGGCTCTCAATTCAGATGCGCTTGAACACCAAAGATCCGTTGGTACCGCCAAAACCAAAATTATTTTTCAGTGCTACTTCGATTTTGACATCACGCGCCACATTGGGGCAGTAGTCCAAATCACATTCAGGATCTGGGTTCATCAAATTGATGGTTGGAGGCACTTTCTGGTGGTGCAGTGCCAAGACCGTGAACACACTTTCAATGCCCCCCGCGCCACCCAAAAGGTGACCGGTCATGGACTTGGTTGAACTGACCACTGTTTTGTAAGCATGGTCACCCAAGGCCGCCTTGATGGCATTGGTTTCGTTGATGTCACCCAAGGGCGTAGACGTGCCGTGCGCGTTCAAATAATCGATTTGGTCAGCGTTCACACCGGCATTGCGCATGGCATTGATCATGGCCCGGCGTGGGCCGTCCATGCTGGGTGCAGTCATGTGACCGGCATCAGCACTCATCCCGTAACCGCCCAACTCCG
Organism: Comamonadaceae bacterium; assembly: GCA_027486555.1. Lineage (GTDB taxonomy): Bacteria > Pseudomonadota > Gammaproteobacteria > Burkholderiales > Burkholderiaceae_C > Limnohabitans_A. The sequence continues at coordinate 46,638 of JAIXOX010000053.1, read as the reverse complement.
CGTAGATTCGGGCACCACGGGCTTTGGCGTGTTCGTACTCCTCGAGCACCATCACTCCTGCACCTTCACCAAGCACAAAACCATCGCGGTCTTTGTCCCATGGGCGCGAAGCGGCGGCAGGGTCATCATTGCGTGTAGACAAAGCACGCATGGCTGCAAAACCACCCACACCCAAAGGAGACACACAGGCTTCCGCACCGCCAGCCACCATCACATCAGCGTCACCGTATTCAATCAATCGGCCGGCTTCGCCAATGGAATGCAAGCCCGTCGTGCAAGCTGTGACAACGGCCAAGTTAGGACCCTTGAAACCGCTTCGCATTGAGACATGTCCAGAGATCATGTTGATGATCGAAGCTGGCACAAAAAAAGGAGAGATGCGACGCGGACCACGAGCTGTGTACTCGGTGTGTGTTTCTTCGATCAGTGGCAAGCCACCGATGCCAGAACCAATGACCACACCGGTACGGCAAGCTTCTTCTTCATTCAGCGCGTCACCCGTCAGCAAACCAGCGTCTTGAATGGCCTGATGTGCAGCAGCAATGCCAAAGTGAATGAATCGGTCCATGGTCCTCGCTTCTTTGGAGGACATGTAAGACTCAAGATCAAAGTTTTTGACCTCACCCGCAAACCGGCAGGCTACAGCTGAAGCATCAAAACGAGTGATCAGTCCGATGCCGGACTCACCGGCAAGCAGGTTGGACCATGCATCAGCAACCGTGTTGCCCACAGGGCTGATGCATCCCAAACCCGTGATAACAACGCGGCGCCGGGTCATCGTCGATCAGGCCTTCTTGCTTTGGGCGTAGTCGATCGCAGCTTGCACCGTGGTGATTTTTTCTGCGTCTTCGTCTGGAATCTCGATGCCGAACTCGTCTTCGAGTGCCATCACCAGTTCCACCGTGTCCAGGGAGTCGGCACCCAGATCGGCCACGAAGGCTTTTTCGTTGGTGACTTGTGACTCTTCAACGCCGAGTTGTTCGGCAATGATTTTTTTGACACGTGCTTCGATATCGCTCATGGGGGTCCCTCTGAGGGTTGTGAAAAGTGAAGATTTTACCTGTCCGAAAGGCGTTTCCGCCAATCGGCTTGTGAATCAGGCCATGAACATGCCACCATTGACATGCAATTCTTGTCCGGTGACGTAGCCCGCGTGCGTTCCAGCCAGGTAAGCAACGGCATGTGCGATGTCTTCGGGTTTGCCCAGATGGCCCAGAGGAATCTGGCCCAACAAGGCTTTTTGTTGTTCTTCTGGCAGGCTGGCGGTCATGTCGGTTTCGATGAAACCGGGGGCCACGCAATTGACGGTGATGCCCCGACTGCCCAACTCGCGGGCCAGCGCGCGGGTCATGCCCGCGACACCCGCCTTGGCAGCGGCGTAATTGGCTTGACCTGGGTTGCCAGAGGCACCCACCACGCTGGTGATGCTGATGATGCGGCCGTAACGCTGCTTCATCATGGGACGGATCACGGCGCGGCTCATGCGGAAAACTGCCTTGAGGTTCGTGTCCAGCACCGCATCCCAGTCGTCGTCCTTCATGCGCATGGCGAGCGTGTCGCGTGTGATGCCGGCATTGTTGACCAACACCTGCAGACCACCGTGCTCTTTGACGATGGCATCGATCAGTTCAACGCCAGCCTGGGCATCGTTGACGTTCAAATTGGCACCTCGGCTGCCGGGGAAGGCCAACAGTGCCTGACTGATCTTGGCGGCACCCTCATCGCTGGTGGCGGTGCCAATGACCACAAAGCCTTGTTGTGCCAGATGCAGGGCAATCGATGCGCCGATGCCACGAGAGGCGCCGGTGACCAGTGCAATTTGTTTTTGTGCTTCGCTCATGCCAAGATTCCTTTCACTTCAGCCAGGGTGGCAGGGTCGTACAGCGCCACGCCGGTCAATTCAGCGTCAATCCGCTTGGTCATGCCTGCCAGCACCTTGCCGGGGCCGCATTCGACCAGGGTTGTCACCCCTCGGGCCTTGATGGCCTGCACGCACTCGACCCAGCGCACCGGGCCAAAAGCCTGACGGTACAAGGCATCGCGAATGCGGTCGGCGTCGGTTTCAATGGCCACATCGATGTTGTTGAGCACCGGGATCTGCGGCACACCCAAGGTCAACGTGGCCAGCTTCTCCCGCAGCTTCTCGGCGGCGGGCTTCATCAGGCTCGAATGGAATGGTGCCGACACAGGCAACAACAACGCACGCTTGGCCCCCATGCTTTTGAGCACTTCACAGGCCTTGTCGACCGCAGCCTTGCTGCCCGCTATCACGGTTTGGGCAGCGTCATTGAAGTTCGCAGCTTCCACCACTTCGGCGCTGCCCGCAGGGAATGTGGCTTGCGCCTCTTGGCACCCTGCAATGACTTTGTCAGAGGCCAAACCCAAAATAGCGGCCATGGCACCCACACCCACTGGCACGGCTTCTTGCATCGCGGCTGCACGCAAGCGCACCAGCGGCGCGGCTTGTGCCAGCGTCATCACACCCGAAGCCACCAAGGCGCTGTATTCGCCCAGTGAATGACCCGCTACCAGAGACGGCTTGGCGCCCCCTTCAGCCAACCATGCGCGGTAGGCGGCTACGGCCGACACCAGCATCACAGGCTGGGTGTTGGTGGTCATGGCCAGTGCTTCTTTGGGGCCTTCATGGATCAGCCGGGCCAAGTCTTCGCCCAATGCGTCAGAGGCTTCTTGAAGGGTTTCAAGCACTGCGGGGTGGTCGCCCCAAGCGTCCAGCATGCCCACCGTTTGTGAGCCTTGGCCGGGAAAAACAAAAGCAAATGTCGTCATGTGCAAATTTTGTAACGGTAAAGAATGCGGTTAAGCGTGCCGGGCATCAATGACCCAGGCCTGTTCATCAACAAGCTTTCAATAACGCAGGAGCACCGAGCCCCAGGTAAAACCACCACCCACACCTTCAAGCATGAGGATCTGGCCACGCTGGATGCGTCCATCACGCACAGCGGTGTCCAGCGCCAGCGGGATGGAGGCGGCCGAGGTATTGCCATGCTGGTCCACCGTGACCACCACTTTGTCAGAAGACATCTTCAACTTCCTGGCTGTGCTTTGCATGATTCGGATGTTGGCTTGGTGCGGGATCAGCCAGTCGATGTCGGCATCGGTCATATTGGCCTTGGCCAGGCTAGCGCGGGCGGTCTCTTCGAGCACGCCCACCGCCAGCTTGAACACGGCCTGGCCGTCCATCTTGAGCACCGGATCGCCCATGATGGCACCGCGATTGACGTGGCCTGGCACGCACAAAATGTCTTTGTATTTGCCGTCGGCATGCAAGTCGGTGGCCAAAATGCCGGGCTGATCCGAGGCTTCGAGCACGACAGCGCCAGCACCATCACCAAACAGCACACAGGTCGTACGATCTTTGAAGTCGAGGATCCGGCTGAACACTTCCGAGCCGATCACCAGCGCGCGCATGGCCGTGCCGGACTGGATCATTGAATCGGCGATCGTCAGCGCGTAAATAAAACCACTGCAAACGGCCTGCACGTCAAATGCCGGGCAGCCAGCGGTGCCCAGTTTGTGCTGCACCATGGTCGCCACCGACGGAAAAACCATGTCTGGCGTCGAGGTCGCCACGATGATCAAGTCCAATTCGTCAGCAGAAATGCCCGCTGCCGCCAGCGCCTGACGGGCGGCTTCGGTTGCCAGATCGCTGCTGCCCTGATGGTCGGCCGCAAAGTGGCGGGCACGAATGCCGGTGCGATCAACAATCCAATCGTCAGAGGTTTCAACGCCTTGCTGCGCCAGTTCGACCGCCAGGTCGGCGTTGGTTAGGCGTTTTTCCGGCAGGTAACTGCCGGTGCCCAGAATGCGGGAATAAATTCTCATGGTGTGGTGACCGCTTCTGAGCGCTCGGCTTGCGCGCCCATCAACAAAGGGGCTGCATGCACGATGCGTTCACGAACGCGATCCAGCAATTGGTTTCGAGCTGCATCATAAGCCCGGTTAAGCGCCGTCTCGAAAGCCACCTCATCGGCTGAACCATGGCTCTTGAACACCAGACCGCGCAGGCCCAACAAGGCAGCACCGTTGTAACGCCGGTGGTCTACGCGATTTTTGAAAGCAGATAAGACCGGATACGCCAAAAGCGCGGCTGTTTTTGTGAAGATATTGCGCGAAAACTCGTTTTTCAAAAACCCGCCAATCATGGTCGCCAGACCTTCGCTGGCCTTCAAAGCCACGTTACCGACGAAGCCATCGCACACCACGATGTCAACAGTGCCCTTAAAAATATCATTGCCTTCGACATTGCCGTGAAAATTCAGATCACCCGAACTGCCCGCAGAGCGCAGCAACTCACCCGTTTTTTTGATGATCTCATTGCCCTTGATCGCCTCTTCACCGATGTTGAGCAGGCCCACCGTGGGGTTTTCCTTGTTTTGCAAGACGGACACCAAGGCTGACCCCATGACCGCAAATTGCAGCAAATGTTCGGGCGTGCAGTCCACATTCGCACCCAAGTCGAGCATGGTGGTGCCGCCACCCTTAAAGTTGGGCATCTGGCCTGCAATGGCAGGCCGGTCAATGCCGTCCATGGTCTTGAGCACATAACGGGCAATAGCCATCAAAGCACCCGTGTTACCTGCAGAAACAGCAGCAGCAGCTTTGCCATCGCGCACCTGCTCAATAGCCAGGCGCATGGACGAGTCTTTTTTCTTGCGCAGTGCCACTTCGAGCGGATCGTCCATTTCGACCACTTCAGTGGCAGCCACCACTTCGGCTCGAGGATCAGCAAAACCAGCCAAAGCCTCAGCACGCCCCACCAACAAAAGCCGGGCGTCAGGGTGCGTGGACAAAAAGCGGCGGCAAGCTGCCAGCGTGACGCGGGGACCGTGGTCGCCGCCCATGCAATCGACAGCCAGGGTGATCGGGGTGGGCGAAGTCATGAAATCCTTGGGCACAAAACCTGAATGTACAAATCAGAGCCAGAAGTACAAAAGCCCGAGGCTACTGTGAAGTAGCGCCGGGCCTCTTAAGGCTCAAAGGCTGACGCCGATCAGGCTTCTGATTTGTTTTTAAGCACCTGACGACCACGATAAAAGCCGTTGGGGCTGATGTGGTGACGCAAATGGGTTTCACCGGTTGTGGGTTCAACCGCAATGCCTGGCACATTCAAGGCATTGTGTGAACGGTGCATACCACGCTTGGAGGGTGATTTTTTGTTTTGCTGAACGGCCATGATGGCTCCTTGGAAGCTTGGAGGCCGCGCAGTAAAACGCAGCTTCTGGTTGATGAGATAGTCTCCCGGCATGCCGGGCGAAGCCATTGATTATAGCCTAAGCGAACATGCAAATTGCGGCACTGACGGATTGGTCAGATGGTCGAACCTTTTTTGAGGCCCGCCAAGACGGCAAATGGATGGGGTCTTTCGGCAGCCACTTCAAATTCCGGATCAGTGAATGTGGTGGGCAACCCCTCAGGACAAATGCCATGCAAAGGAACAAGAGGCATAGACAAAATCAACTCGTCCTCAACCAAGGCCAGTGCATCAAAATCGCGGCTGATCACCAAAATATCCTCTTCAGCCTCATCGTCCAAGGCTGCGGCCGAGGCCTCATCCGCCACAAAACGAAAGGAGCGCTGAGCCTGTACCTTTGTCAAAGCGGGCGACAAACAGCGCTGGCACTGCATGGGAAAATTCACTTCAGCGTTCAAGTCGAGCCAAATTTCATCGCCATGACCCAGCTTTGGGACGCATCGACCTTGCAAATGCCACTGTACTGGATCCGCGACCATGTCAGTTCCAAATTGCTCTTCAAGCAATCGAGGCCAAGCCGTCAAAGCCCCCTCGCCAGACAATGCAGCACCCTCACGGGCAAACGACAACAAATCCAAATGTTGAGGGTCTAATTTTTTATCCATGTCGCCAGTGTAAGAGAATCACCTGGTTGTATTTCATTTGGATTTGCACTTTGACATCGACCAAGACCTCCAATCACACCACGCACGACAGCAGCCCAAACCTGGTGCTGGGATCGACTTCACGCTACAGACGCGAGTTGCTTGAACGCCTGCGCATTCCATTTCAGGTGGTTGCCCCTTTGGTTGACGAAACACCCATGCCTGGCGAGGAGCCTAAAGCCTTGGCATTGCGCTTGGCATTGGCCAAAGCCAGAGCCGTGGCCGCCTCGTTCCCCCAAGCGGTGGTCATTGGCTCTGATCAGGTGGCCGATCTGGCTGGACAAGCTCTGGGCAAACCAGGCAACCATGAGCGAGCCGTGCAACAACTGCGTCAGATGCGAGGCCATACGGTAATTTTTCAAACAGCACTGGCCGTGATTTGCCTGGCAACCGATTTCGAACAAATCGAATTGGCCGAAGTACGGGTGGTGTTCCGCAACCTGAGCGATGAAGAAATAGAGGCTTACCTTCAGGCAGAAAAGCCTTACGACTGCGCAGGCAGTGCCAAAAGCGAAGGACTGGGCATTGTTTTGCTTGAATCGATTGACAACGATGACCCTACAGCACTGGTCGGTCTTCCCTTGATTCGCACAGCACGCCTGCTGCGCCAAGCCGGAATCAAATTGTTGTGAACAGGTCCTCAGCCCCCATGAAAAATGATCAAGGACATTTGTTTTTGGTGCCAACACCTTTGGATTTTGGCTGCGCTGAACAATCGCCCATCACCGATGTTCTACCGCAAGCGACTCTAAGAACCGCATCGAACATCAAGCACTGGGTCTGTGAAAACGCCAAATCGACCCGGGCTTTTTTAAAACGCGTCAATGAAATTCACCCATTGGCACTGCCTTTGTCCGAGCAGACGATCACCGAACTACCGCGCCATGTTCACAAAAAAGGGGATCATCAATCTGGTTTTGATGGCAAGCCCCTTTTGTTGGCGGCACTGCAGGGTCACCATGTGGGCCTGCTCAGTGAAGCAGGCATGCCTGCTGTGGCCGATCCCGGCAGCTCGGTTGTGCGCGCTGCACACGATCTGAATCTGAAAGTGGTGCCCTTGGTCGGTCCCGTGTCCTTGATGCTGGCCTTGGCCGCCAGTGGCCTGAACGGACAAAATTTCGCTTTTGTAGGGTACTTGCCGCAAGATGCGGTGGAGCGTTCTGCACGGGTCAAGCAGCTTGAAAATTTAGCGCATAAATCCGGACAAACACAACTTTGGATCGAGACCCCTTACCGCAATGCGGCCATGCTCTCGTCATTGACACAAGGCCTTCAAGGGTCAACCCGATTGGCCATTGCCAGCGGCCTGACCTTGGCCACGGCCAGTATCCAAAGCCACAGTGTGACTCAATGGAAAAAGGGAATCAAAGGTCCGGACGGTCACACACCCGCGGTGTACGCCATCGGACCTTGACGGTCAACGCAGACCTGTGCTCGCACGCAAGGCTCGAACAGAGCCCTCGCCCACCGCTGCGCCAAAACGCTTGACCAAGCGCTCAGCCACGTTTTCACGTTGGGTGTAATCGATCACATCTGGGGCTTGAACCACATCACGGGCCACCCCGTCCACGCTGCCCAGACTGTCTGCCAAACCCAAGTCAACCGCTTGCTGACCGCTCCAGAACAAGCCACTGAACATGTCAGGCGTTTCTTTGAGTCGATCACCCCGCCCTTTTTTGACCACCTCAATGAACTGGTGGTGAATTTGATCCAGCATGGCTTGGGCATGTTTGCGCTGGGCCTCGTTTTGCGGGCTGAACGGATCCAAAAAACCCTTGTTGGTGCCAGCCGTCATCAAGCGACGCTCCACACCCAGCTTGTTCATCAACTCGGTAAAGCCAAAGCCATCCATCAAAACCCCAATGCTGCCGACGATACTGGCCTTGTCCACATAAATTTTGTCAGTCGCTGCAGCAATGTAGTACGCCGCCGATGCGCACGACTCTTCGACCACTGCATAAATGGGCTTCTTGTGAAGGGCTCTCAAACGAACAATTTCATCGTTGATCAGTCCCGCTTGAACAGGGCTTCCGCCCGGAGAGTTGATCAACAAGATCAAGGCCTGCGAACCCGAATCCTCCAAGGCCAATCGCATGGCTGACATGACGTTTTCAGCACTCGACTCCGTTTCTGCACCAATTTCTCCCACAATGGTCACCAATGCGGTGTGGGACATCGCAGGATGATTTGTGGGCGATTTGTAGCTGAATGCTTGCCAAAAAACAAACACAAACAAAATAAGCCAGGCAATACGCAAGCCAACGCGCCAGCGACGTGCAGCGCGTTGTTCATCCAACTGGGCAAAAGCCAAGCGCTCCAGGGTCTGTCGCTCCCACCCCTGGACAGGGGCTTGGGCTGACATTTTTGAAGGATCGTGAGGCGTGGTGGAGGACGTCAAGTCCTGTGGTTCTTGCATGTTCAAAATTCGATGGGTTTCAAGTTGTAGGCAGTATGCCAGTGAACCACACCATCACATTCTGAGAGTTCAATTTTCACCAAACCACCACGGCATGGGCCGCCTGAGCAAGCCCCTGTATCGGGGTGGTAAGTGGCTCCATGCGTGGCGCACATCAACCAACGACCGGATTCATCGAAAAAACGGTCTGGCTGGTAATCCATTTCCATGGCCACATGGGTGCAACGGTTCAGGTAAGCCTGGACTTGCCCTTTGTACCTAATGGCAAAAGCACGACAAGTCTGGCCAGCATAAACAATGTCGAATGGCACAGCGCGACCGCTGTTCATCAAATCCGCACTGTTGCACAAAGGGATCATCGGCTCCATGACAACTCCTGTTCATGCGTGCTGTAACAACCATTGGTGCAAATCACGAACGGTGTGCGCCACATACCGTGGCTTCAATTCATGAAATGCATCCGGTTCGTGGGCACCATAACTCACCCCCACACTGGCACAGCCCGCGTTCAATGCCATTTGCAAATCGTGGGTGGTGTCGCCAATCATCAAAGTGCGCTCGGGTTCAACGCCAAATTCACGCATCAACTCGAGCAGCATCAAAGGGTGAGGCTTGCCTGCCGTTTCATCCGCCGTACGCGAACCGACAAAACGGTCACGCAACTCCACTGCTTGCAAAGCTTCATTCAATCCTTGACGGCTTTTGCCCGTTGCCACAGTCAAGCAATGTTGCCGACTTTTCAAATCGTCCAGCATGTCAAGCACGCCTTCAAAGAGGCTGATGTCGTTTTGGTGTTGAATGTAGTGGTGGCGATATCGCTGACCCAAGGCGGGGTATTTTTCCTGGGGCACATCCGGAGCAGCATGGGCCAAAGCGGGCATGAGGGCCATGCCAATCACATAGGAAGCTGCCTCACGCGTTGGCTCGCGCCCGCCCACATCCACGACCGCCCGCTGAATGCAACGGGTGATGATGGCGGTGGAATCGAACAAAGTGCCATCCCAATCAAAGGCAATCAAATCAAATTGCCGAGGTCGAAACTCATTCAAATCAAGTGACATGGTCTAAATACGCTTTCAATTCAGGAGGTAAATCGGCCTGCAAGGCGACCCGTTCGGCTGTCCCAGGATGGTTGAACTGCAAACGCCAAGCGTGTAAAAACATGCGCTTGAGCCCCTTGCTTTCCAATTTTTGAAGCTGACGATTCCATTCGAAATCACCATACTTATCATCCCCGGCAATGGGATGACCTTGGGCAGACAAATGGACCCTGATTTGGTGAGTTCGCCCGGTTTTGATGGTCACCTCCAGCAAAGTAGCCCCTGCCCAGCGCTGCGCCACTTTGACCAAGGTGATGGAGCGCATGCCATCCGGATCTTCAGGCGTGGTCACACGCACTCGGCGCTCACCGTCTTGCCCCTCCTTGCCAGGCAATAAAAATTTGAGCAGGGGCTGATCGATCACTTTCAGTTTGGCTGGCCACTCGCCCTTGACCAAGGCCAAATAAGTCTTGCCAGTCTCGCGCTCACGGAACTGGTCTTGCAAATGCTTGAGGGCACTGCGTTTTTTGGCCACCAGCAAAATGCCGCTGGTGTCACGGTCCAGACGGTGCACCAATTCCAGCAGCTTGGCTTGAGGACGCGCTTGGCGCAATTGCTCAATGACCCCAAAGCTCACACCCGAGCCACCGTGCACGGCCACCCCCGCTGGCTTGTCAATGGCCAACAAAAAGTCATCTTCTAGCAGCAAAGGAAACTCTCGGCCAGGCGCGGGATGCAGAGCCTTTTCAATCACCTTTTCTGACACCCTCACAGGGGGTAAACGCACCTGGTCACCTATTTCGACACGGCTGTCCGCCGTCGCGCGACCTTTGTTAATGCGCACTTCACCGCTGCGAATGATGCGATAAATGTGCGTTTTAGGGACACCCTTGAGGTGGCGCATCAAAAAGTTATCCAATCGCTGACCCACAGACTCTTCATCCACCAACAACCATTTAACAGCCGGTGCTGCAGCTTGGATTTGGGCCTCTATAATGTGTTTCACTGGCAACTGGCTGTAAGTGGTTGATTCGAATGGAAATGAATTTCTGCAAATCAGGAGTTTAGTTCACCACCACCAAGCCAATCCAGATGGTCGATGCCACCCTCGGCACGTTTTGCAGACTGAAGGCGAGTGCCAACAGTGGTCAAACGCCCCGGAGGTTGGGCCGACGCCCAGAAACCCAGATACGGAATACCCCAAGTTCAGCAGCCCTTTTGGCTGCTGAACGGATCAAAGCGAGATGGCTGTGTTGTTCGGAAATTTGTTGATGTGGATGAAATGGCTCACGAAGCCAAGCACGCCAGTCACGCCTTGTGCCCGACAATTTGTCTTGGACACCGGAGGAAGCCTCCGGCAGTGGACGAATATTTGCATGCCCTTTGTCTCGCCCCATCCACGCGCCACGATCCCACTTGCTGTACACATGCACAGTTGAGCGGACGATCCTCCAAGGCAATTCCCTTCGTTTCTAGCGTCAGCTCCGGCAACGTGGGCTTTGCGGTTTTCTGAACCCAAAGCCGGTTGTGTAATCAGGCTTCAGATTGCAGGCATCTTTCTGCACTGTAGCCACCGCTGTCAATAAAGGAACGCATCATGAAACGGATGCTGATCAACGCCACGCAAGCTGAAGAGCGCCGCTTGGCTATCGTCGACGGACAAAAACTCCTCGACTACGAAATCGAAATCGAAGGGCGCGAACAGCGCAAAGGCAACATTTACAAAGCCATCGTGACCCGCGTCGAGCCCTCGCTCGAAGCTTGCTTTGTGGATTACGGCGAAGACCGCCATGGTTTTTTGCCCTTCAAGGAAATTTCGCGCCAGTACTTTGCTGAAGGCGTGTCCGTCAGCCAAGCCCGCATCCAAGACGTCATCAGGGAAGGCCAATCCCTGCTGGTGCAGGTCGAAAAAGAAGAGCGTGGCAACAAAGGTGCGGCACTCACCACTTTCGTTAGCCTGGCGGGCCGCTACGTCGTGCTCATGCCCAACAACCCGCGTGGCGGTGGCGTCAGCCGCCGCATTGAGGGCGACGACCGGGCCGAGCTCAAAGAGGCGATGGACCAACTGGAATACCCCAAGGGCATGTCCATCATCGCCCGCACCGCAGGCATTGGCCGCACAGCACCAGAGCTGCAATGGGACCTGAACTACTTGCTCAAACTGTGGACCGCGATTGACGGGGCTACACAAGGCAAAGGCGCTTTCCTGATTTACCAGGAATCATCGCTGGTCATTCGCGCAATTCGTGATTATTTCAACAACGACATCGGCGACATCCTGATCGACACCGATGACATTTACGACCAGGCTCAGCAGTTCATGAGCCACGTCATGCCCGAATTCGCGCCACGAGTGAAGCGCTACCGCGACGACGCGCCGCTGTTTAGCCGCTTTCAGATCGAACACCAGATTGAATCGGCTTATGCCCGCACCGTGCAGCTGCCGTCTGGCGGCGCCATCGTGATCGACCACACCGAAGCCTTGGTGTCGGTGGACGTGAACTCTGCCCGCGCCATCAAGGGCGGTGACATCGAAGAAACCGCTACCCGCACCAACCTCGAAGCCGCCGACGAAGTGGCCCGCCAGATGCGCCTGCGCGACCTGGGTGGTTTGATCGTCATCGATTTCATCGACATGGACGAAAGCAAGAATCGCCGCGATGTAGAAAACCGCCTTCGCGACGCACTGCGCCAGGACAGGGCACGCGTTCAATTCGGCTCCATCAGCAAGTTCGGTTTGATGGAAATGAGCCGCCAGCGCCTCAAACCGGCCTTGTCCGAGGGGGCCTCCATTCCCTGCCCACGTTGTGGGGGTGCTGGCCACATCCGTGACACCGAAAGCTCGGCGCTGCAAATCCTGCGCATCATCCAGGAAGAGTCCATGAAGGACAACAGCGCCGCCGTGCACGCCCAAGTGCCCGTCGAAGTCGCGTCTTTCCTGCTCAACGAAAAACGTTCCGAGATCGCGAAAATCGAACTGCAACAGCGCATCAACGTGCTGCTGGTGCCGAACAAGTCCCTGGAAACGCCGCATTACAAACTTGAACGCCTTAAGCACGACGACCCTCGCCTAGAGCGCATCGAAGCCAGCTACAAAATGGCTGAAGAAATTGAAGACGCGACCACCGTGACACGCCGTTCGCAAGAGCCCACCAACAAGCAAACGCCCGTGATCAAAGGCGTACTGCCTGATGCACCCGCTCCTGTGGCACAGGCCAAACCCGAAATCGCCAAACCGGCCCCCAAAGCCGTCCAAACCCCAGCGGTTGCGGCCACAGCACCCGCAGCGCCACCGACAGGTGGTGGTTTCTTTGCTTGGTTGAAAAATCTTTTTGGCTCAAGTGCCACGCCACAAGCGCCTGTTGTGCCCGCCAAAAAAGTAGTCAGCACCCCTGAATCACGTCGTGACAACGAACCTCGCGACAACGAGCGCCGAGAGGGCCGCCGAGGTGGTCGCCGAGGTGAACGCAGTGATGCCGTCACTGGTGAAAGCCGCGCGCCACGCGAAGGTTCCCGTGAGAACAGTCGCCGTTCTGAGGGACGCGACAACGAAGCACGCCCAACCCGCAGCGAGCGACCGGAGCGTGCTGAACGCATGGAGCGTTCCGAGCGCCCCAACGGCGAGCGCCCACAGCGCGACAACCGCCGCGGCGAAGCACGCAGCGAACCCCGAAACGAAGTGCGCGTGGAGACATCGGCTGAATTAAGCGGTGAAAACACAGAAGGGCGCACAGACCGCTCACCTCGCGCTGAACGCAGCGAAGGCCAAGGTCGTCGCGAAAGAGGCGAAAGAGGCGAAGGTCGTCGGGATCGGGCTGATCGCGCCGAACGTCGGCCAGACGATAAATCGCCAACGGAGCCCACAACGAATGAATCCTCAGGCAACTTGGCCGAATCCTCTGACAACTCAGCCGCAGAAATCAACGGTTCGGAAAACACTTCTGAGCGTCGCGAACGTCGCTCCAGAGATCGTTATGGTCGTGATCGCCGTGAACGCAATGCGGAGCCGCGTCAAGAAAACCCAACGGAGCAAGAGATCACCCCCACCGGCGATGCTTTGGTTCAGCCTGTCTCGGAAACCATGACACAAGAGCGTCCTGCGCCACGTTCGTATTTCGAGCGGGCACAGCAAGCTGCAGCGCCCGCCTCTACGGAGTTGGCCAGTGCAGCAAACGACACCAGCGTCGCCCTGGTCAATCCCTCAGCGGCGAGCACCGACTCAGAACCCCTTGCAAATACAGCGATTGATCACACCTCGACGACCGCAGTCCATGCAAGCCCTGAACCATTGGCATCTTTACCCGTGGTGTCTGTGCCCGTGGCATCAGCACCTCTGGCCATCGAACCCATTGCATTGCCCTCTGAAACCCCCAATCAGGCCCAAGTCGAGCAGGCTCCCAAGCCAGAAGTTGCTCCAGTCGTGCAAGGTTTACCGTCGGCAGGTGTCTACGAACTGCCCTTGGAGCGTTTGCAACAAGTTGCTCACGACTCTGGTCTTATTTGGGTCAATTCGGATGCTGAAAAAATTGCGGCTGTTCAAGCCGCGATTGCAGCGGAACCCCAAGTTGTGCGGGTTCCTCGCGAACGGCCCGCCGCAGTGGTGTTGAACGAGGGTCCGTTGGTGCTGGTTGAAACACGCAAAGACCTGAATCAATTGAAGGTTCCTTTTTAAAAAAGGCAATTTGGCAATCTGAATCCACAGCCCTCAGGATCGATAAAAAAAGCCGGACTCAGTGTCCGGCTTTTCTTTTGTGGCGTCGAATCTGTCGGTTTCAAATGGCTTGGGCGGCTTGCTTCCAAGCGTTTTTGGCCGCATCGGCATCTTGTCTTTGCTCGGCCAATTCGGCCAGCGCACACCAAGCTTGACGTCTTAAGGTGGGCTCAACCAATGATTTGATCGCTTGTGTCAAAAGGCCTTGGGCTTTGCCCCAAAGCTTGTGCCGCCAGCAAAGCATTCCCGCTAAATACTGCAAATAAGGGTCGCGGGGCAAAGCCAGTTGTGCACGCTCAATCCGTGACAACCAGTCGAGCGCATCGTGCGACTGGATATCGGCCAGACTGGCATCCAAGGCTTGAACGAAACGCACGTCCACCGCATCTCGCCATGCCCTTGGAGTGTCCAGCAAGGGCGTGATCACTGCTTGCAGCCATTGCCGAGCCTGCAGGGGTTCGCCCCCCAATTGCAACCACCGCAAAGCCGCCTCAGCAGCCACTTCGGGCATCAACTTCTGAGTCGGCGTGAGTTTTTTCCAGACACGCTGCATGCCCTCTGCATCGTGCGTGCTGGCCACCCATTCCAGGATCAAACGGGACACCAGACTTTGCGCCACCGAGGGAGAAAACGCACGGTGTTTGGCCAACAAAACCGCCGTCTCCAAGGCTTGCGCAGGTTGTCCTGCCAACCGGGCCGCTTTGAGTTGCAAGCGCATCGCGACCATGCGGCGGCCAGAGGCAGGTGGCAACTCCTTCAACCGATCCAGGCTGCCTTGGGCATCCCGGTCGTCGAGCAACCAACGTGCAGCCCGTAACTGAACGCCTTCTGTCAAGGTTTGCCGTTGGACACTGTGCCCTTGCTGGGCGTGCATGACCGCTTGAGCCAAATGATGTTGACGCCGGTCCCTGTCTTGCAGTGCATGGCTGGCCTCAGCGGCCATGATGTGGGCCACTGAGCGCAGAGAAACAGCATGATCCAACTCGACTCCCACATCGCGCAGGTGGTCCTCTTTGTCAAGAACTGACTCTGCCGCTTTGCGGGCACGCAAAAAACGCCCGGCCATGAAGTGCCCCATCGCATCCAACAGATCTGCGTGGGCCGCTCTTTCTTTCTGTTGCACACGCCATCGGTGGGCCTGCTTGGGCAGAGACAACAAAGCGGCCAGAGCCTTTTGCGCCAAAACCACCACCAAGACCACCAACAAAACCGACAAAGCAGCCAAGTTCAAGGAAACATCGACCCGCAAAGGCGCAAGAAAAAGGGTAACCGTGCCATGGTTATGACCGGCCAACCAAGCCCCAGCGGCGGCAAGGGCAAACAAACTGAGGAGCCATAAAGCTGCACGCATCCAGAATTACCTTCCCGCAGCAGCAGTGGTCAAGGCGGTCAAGGACCCCTCAAGACCCGGCATGTCACCCGCACGCGTTTGCACACTGGCTTGCTCCAAAAGTTGCAGCAACTGCGTTGTTTTGCGAGCATTGGCATCGGCGTAACGACGCACCAAGATGGCCGCTGAACCCAAATCCGCACGAGCAGAGTCCTTTTGGCGGGCCAACAAACCCATGCGGGCGTTGAGCAATTTGAGTTTGAGGTTTTCACGCAAGAAAAACCCTTGCTCGGGTGACATCAAGGCAGCTTCGGGAGCGTCAATCCGGCTGACCCTGATCAAACCCTTGAGTTGGTCCCCGAAAGCATTCAAACCAGCAACCCACCATGCTGGGGCCTGCGAATCGGATTTTGGAATGGGCGCAAGCTCTTGGCGTTGCCTGACACTGCCCAAAGCCTCATTGGCCAAGACCAAGCCATCCACCAGAGCCACCCCCTCGTCCAGTTTGATCAGCAAGCCCGGCAAATCAAACACTTGTGCCGAGGTCAGGCGGTCAAGGTCTTTTTCCAAAGCACGCAATACCGGTGCCAAACGGGGCTGAGCCGAGCGTTGGACCCGTTTTTGAGCAGACTTCAAAGCGGCCAACATGGGCTCCAAGCTGCCGGTTAACTGCCCCTGCTGCTGCGCCATGCGCAATGCAGCCTCAATGTCCACCACCAAATTTTCGTCGCGCGAGCGGGACAAGCTTTGCATCAATTCTTCAAGCTGGTTGCGCTGCAAGGCCACCTCGGCCAAACGAACTTCCAGGAGCGCCACGCGTGCAGCGCTGTCTTGCACCAATTCTTGGGACTGCTTGGCCCAGGTTTTGGCCTCCAGCGCCTGCAAGCCGGTGTCAGCACTTTGGCGAGCCAACTGCTCTTGAATGCGTGAAAGCTTTTGCCAAAGCAACACCGACACCCCCAAGGCAATCACCGCCACGGCGGCCACCAAAAAAATCGCCAACCGCGAATGCACAGCAGATTTGGAAGCTGACCGGTCTGATGCAGCCATTTCAGGGGTGGGTGTCATGCCCATGATTTTATCGACACAGCTTGAGCCTCAAGACCTGCAGGCACGATCTGCACACATCCCCATCCGGCCGCTTGCAAGCGTTGGGCGATGCGGGGATGCGTTGCAAAAGCACGGGCTTGGTTCAAGGGCAAATCGGGGCAGGATTCCAGAAGATGCTGTGCCGCTTCGGAACTGCTGAACAACCACCAGGCCCCCTCGACAAAGGCCTGCCCAATGCGTAGTCGCTGCGCCCCATTCAGAGGGGGGGCTTGTCGTGCATAGGCCACGGTCTGGCACACCTCAAGCCCAGCAACTGCCAGTTGTTGTGCCAGCCAATCACGCCCGGCCAATTGGCCATGCGCATCGGCACCGCGAACAATCAACACAGAAGGCTGCTTGGATTGGCCCTGTTGGACCGCTGCGTCTACCCGAGCGGCCACTTTGTGCCACAAGGCTTCAGAATCGAATTGTGGCGAATGGGCATCCGGGGAATCGATCAACTCGGCAGGCCAACCAGCCGCCAACAAGGCCGACTCGGTACCAGGGCCGGTGGACCAGGCTCGGCATGTGGGCATGGGCTGTCCCGATGGACGCGCAGCCATGAAAAAACGCACGGCATTGGCGCTCACAAACATGAGCGCCAAGTGGCTAGGCACACCGGCCCAAACGCTGGCCAACACCGAAGTTTCGGATAAAGCCGCAATTTGGATCAAAGGCATGATGTCGCAATCAATGCCTCTGGCCTGCAAAGCGTCAGCCCACACCTTGGCTTCACGCTCCGGACGCGTCACCATCACCCGAATCGAATGGCCTTGGCGCTCCAGACTGGGTGCTTGTGCAAGGCCTAATGGGGACATGGCAGCGTGAAACGTCAATGCGCCCCATTGCGTTGCAGGGCTTGTGCAACACGCAGGCCCAAAGCCTCGGCCCCAGCCAAGTCTTGGGCTGGCACATCCTCTGCAGCGGTCACCAGCGTGGCCGCCCCGTCTGGATCACCCCAAGCCGCTTGCAGCTTGAGCACACCGGCCTCGATCGTGGCGTGCGCGGCCAAAGGCATGGAGCAGCTGCCGCCCATGGCGCGGCTGACGGCACGCTCGGCGGCCACACGCTGCCAGCTCACGCTGTCGGCCAGCGGTGCCAAGAGGGCGCGCAAATCGGGCCGGTCACTGCAAATTTCAATACCCAAAGCGCCTTGTCCAGCGGCAGGCAGCATCTCGGTGGTTTCAAAAATATGGCGAATGCGCTCGGACAAACCCAGACGCTTGAGGCCTGCTGCCGCCAGCACAATGCCTGCGTACATCCCTTCGTCCAGCTTGCGCAATCGCGTATCCAGGTTGCCACGCAGGGGCTCGATCTTCAAATCAGGCCGCAGTGCCCGCAGCAGCACCGTGCGGCGCAGGCTCGATGTGCCCACCACAGCGCCCAGCGGCAAGTCTTCCAGACGAGCGTATTGCGGCGAGACCCAAGCGTCGCGCGGGTCTTCGCGTTCCATCACGCAGGCCAGCTCAAAACCTTCGGGCATGTCCATGGGCACATCCTTGAGCGAATGCACCGCGATGTCGGCGTGGCCCTCTTGCAGCGCCACTTCGAGTTCCTTGACAAACAGGCCTTTGCCACCCACCTTGGACAAGCTGCGGTCCAGGATTTGGTCGCCTTGGGTGGTCATACCCAGCAACTTGACCGTGCAGCCAAGCCCCTCCAGCAAAGATTTGACATGCTCGGCTTGCCACAAAGCCAAACGGCTCTCACGGGTGGCGATGACGATAGAGGGCTTGGTGGTCTCGGTCACGGCAGGTTTCCTGAAAATAATTTTGACCCCATCAAAATGAAATCAATTGATAATTTTGTCTCTATTTGCGATGCTAGCATGACGTCAAGGCTGATTGACACCGACCGCATCGCTCTTGCCCAAGTTTTTGCCCACCGACCCACAGCCCCCCCTTTTCGCGCAGCACCCCATGAAACTGACCCCCTCTAAAAGCATCCCGTCCGTGAAAAGCAGCACCAACGCCCCCAATAAAAGCGAAAAACGCGACAGCGAACGCCCACTGGTTGAAGACATTCGCTTGCTGGGACGCATTTTGGGCGATGTGATCCGGGTGCAAGAAGGCCCAGAGGCTTATGAGTTGGTCGAGCAAATCCGCAAGCTCTCGGTGGCTTTCCGGCGCGACGCCGACCACGAAGCCGACAAGGCCCTGAAAAAGCTCCTGAAAAGCCTGCCGGGGGACCGCGCCGTGAGTGTGATCCGCGCCTTCACTTATTTTTCGCACCTGGCCAACCTGGCCGAAGACCGCCACCACATCCGCCGCCGTGCCATCCATGAACGCGCAGGACACACGCAAGAAGGGAGCATCGACGTGGCGCTGCAGCGCCTGCGCTGGGCAGGCATCACACCCAAAAGCATCTCGGACATGCTGGCCACCAGCTATGTCTCGCCGGTGCTCACGGCCCACCCCACCGAAGTGCAACGCCAAAGCATTTTGGACGCCGAGCGCGACATCGCCCACCTGCTGACCGAACGCGACGCGATCAAGGCCCGCGCTGCGGTCGTGAACGCCGCCAAAGACGCCCTGACGCCCAAAGAACTGGCAGCCAACGAGTTGCAAATGCGCGCCCGCGTGATGCAGTTGTGGCAAACCCGCTTGCTGCGCTTCACCAAACTCACCGTGGCCGACGAGATTGAAAACGCTCTCAGCTATTACGAAGCCACCTTTTTGCGCGAAATTCCCAAGCTCTATGCCGAGTTGGAACACGCCTTGCCCGGCCAACCCATTGCCAGCTTTTTGCGCATGGGCCAGTGGATCGGTGGCGACCGCGATGGCAACCCCAATGTGACCGCGCCCACGCTGGAACACGCCCTGACGCGCCAAAGCGATGTGGCCCTGCGCCATTACTTGACCGAGGTGCACTTTTTGGGTGGCGAGCTGTCGCTGTCGGCCATGCTGGTGCCCTTTGGCCCCGAGATGCTGGCCCTGGCCGAGCGCTCGCCCGACATCAACGAACACCGCCAGGACGAGCCCTATCGCCGGGCCCTCACAGGCATTTACGCCCGCTTGGCCGCCACCTTGAAAGCACTGACCGGCGGTGATGCCGCCCGCCATGCCGTGGCCCCACAAAACCCTTACACCAGCGCCCAAGAATTTCTGGCCGACCTGAGGGTGATCGAATCCTCGCTGTGCAGCCACCGCGCCGAAGCGCTGACAGCCCAACGCCTTCACCCGCTGATCCGCGCCGTGGAAGTGTTTGGCTTTCACTTGGCCACGGTGGACCTGCGCCAAAGCTCGGACAAACACGAAGAGGTGGTGGCCGAGCTGCTGAGCGCTGCACGCGTGGAAAAAAATTACAGCCAGCTGGACGAACACGCCAAACAAGCCCTGCTGCTGGGTCTGCTGAACGACGCGCGCCCCTTGCGCGTGCCCGGTGCCGACTACAGCCAACACGCCGTGTCCGAATTGGCCATCTTTGAAACCGCCAAACGCATGCTGAGCACCTTTGGCAAACAAGCCATACGCCACTACATCATCAGCCACACCGAAACCGTGAGCGACTTGCTGGAAGTGCTGCTGCTGCAAAAAGAAATGGGGCTGCTGCGCGGCACGCTGGACGCTCAAGCGCAAAACGATCTGATCGTTGTGCCCCTGTTCGAGACCATCGAAGACCTGCGCAACGCAGCGCCCATCATGCGCGACTTCTACGCCTTGCCCGGCGTGGCCGGCTTGGTCCAGCGCTCGGGGGGCGAGCAGGACATCATGCTCGGCTACTCGGACAGCAACAAAGACGGCGGCATCTTCACCAGCAATTGGGAGCTGTACCGCGCCGAAATCGCCCTGGTCGAGCTGTTTGAAAAGCTCGAGCGCAGCCACGGCATCACCTTGCGCATGTTCCATGGCCGAGGCGGCACCGTGGGCCGGGGCGGTGGTCCCAGCTACCAAGCCATCCTGGCCCAGCCACCGGGCACCGTGCGCGGCCAGATCCGTCTGACCGAGCAAGGCGAAGTCATCGGTGCCAAATTCGCCAACCCCGAAATCGGCCGACGCAACCTGGAAACCTTGGTCGCCGCCACCCTGGAAGCCACGCTGCTGCAACCCACCAAGCCAGCCACGCTGGCGTTTATTGACGCCGCTGCCGAATTGTCCGAAGCCAGCATGGACGCCTACCGAGGGCTGGTGTACGACACCCCCGGCTTCACCGACTACTTCTTTGGTGCCACGCCGCTGAAAGAACTGGCGCAGTTGAACATCGGCTCGCGCCCCGCCTCACGCAAGGCCCTGCAAAAAATCGAGGACCTGCGCGCCATTCCCTGGGGCTTCAGCTGGGGCCAGTGCCGCCTGACCTTGCCCGGCTGGCTGGGTTTTGGCTCGGCGGTGCAAGCCTTTCTGGACAAACCCGACGCCGCCGAGCGCAAGGCTGCGCTGGCCTTGCTGCAAAAGATGTACCGCCAGTGGCCGTTTTTCCGCACCCTGCTGTCCAACATGGACATGGTGCTGGCCAAGAGCGACCTGGCCTTGGCCTCGCGCTACGCCGAGCTGGTGAGTGACAGCCGCCTGCGCAAAAAAATCTTTACCGCCATCGAGGCCGAGTGGCACCGAACCGCCGACGCGCTGACCCAAATCACTGGCGAGAAGAACCGGCTCGAAGGCAACCCCGCCCTGGCCCGGTCCATTCGCCACCGCTTCCCCTACATCGACCCGCTCCATCACCTGCAGGTCGAGTTGATCCGCCGCTACCGGGCGGGCTTGGCCGACGAACGCGTGCAGCGCGGGATTCACATCTCGATCAACGGGATCGCGGCGGGGCTGCGCAACACGGGTTGACCACCGGTTTCCGTTGGGTCGCTGGCTGCCCGATAAAATCCATGGTCTATGACAAACCAATTCGACAAAAAATCCCAAGCGTGGTCTGCGCTCTTTTCTGAACCCATGAGCGAGTTGGTCAAGCGTTACACCGCCAGCGTGTTCTTTGACAAGCGCCTGTGGCAAGCCGACATCACCGGCAGCCTGGCCCATGCCGAGATGCTGGCCGCGCAAAACATCATCGGCGCGAGCGACCTGGCCGACATCCAGCGCGGCATGGCGCAGATCACCCAAGAGATCGAATCCGGCGCTTTCGAATGGAAGCTTGACTTGGAAGACGTGCACCTGAACATCGAAGCGCGCCTGACCCAGTTGGTGGGCGACGCGGGCAAGCGCCTGCACACCGGCCGCAGCCGCAACGACCAGGTGGCCACCGACGTGCGCCTGTGGCTGCGCGGCGAGATGGACCTGATCATTGATTTGCTGGCCGACCTGCAAAAGTCGCTGGTTGATGTGGCCGAGCACAACGTTGAAGTCATCATGCCGGGCTTCACCCACCTGCAAGTGGCCCAACCGGTCAGCTTTGCGCACCACCTGCTGGCCTTTGTGGAGATGTTCTCACGCGATGCCGAGCGCATGGTCGACGTGCGCCGCCGCACCAACCGCCTGCCCCTGGGGTCTGCCGCTTTGGCGGGCACCACTTACCCTCTGGACCGCGAACGCGTGGCGCGCACTTTGGGCATGGTCGACGAACACGGCAACCCGCAGGTTTGCCAAAACAGCTTAGACGGTGTGAGCGACCGCGACTTCGCCATCGAATTCACCGCCGCTGCTTCGCTGTGCATGGTGCACATCAGCCGTTTCAGTGAAGAGTTGATTTTGTGGATGAGCCAGAACTTTGGTTTTGTGCGCATCGCCGACCGCTTCACCACCGGCTCGTCCATCATGCCGCAGAAGAAAAACCCCGACGTGCCCGAGCTGGCTCGCGGCAAAACCGGCCGTGTGGTTGGTCACCTGATGGGCCTGATCACCCTGATGAAGGGCCAGCCCTTGGCCTATAACAAAGACAACCAGGAAGACAAAGAGCCGCTGTTTGACACCGTGGACACGCTCAAAGACACGCTGCGCATCTTCAGCGAAATGGTGGGCGGCCAAGTCAACCCCGCCACAGGCCAGAAAGAAGGCGGCATCACGGTGAATGCCGCCGCCATGGAAGCTGCCGTGAAAAAAGGCTACGCCACCGCCACGGACTTGGCCGACTATTTGGTCAAAAAAGGCCTGCCTTTCCGCGACGCCCACGAGGTGGTGGCACACGCCGTCAAGACTGCCCAAGGCTTGGGCGTGGACCTGTCCGAGCTGCCACTGGAAACCTTGCAAAAGTTCGACAGCCGCATCGAAGCCGATGTGTTTGGACCGCTCAGCCTGCAAGGCTCGCTGAACGCCCGCAACACGCTAGGCGGCACCGCGCCATCACAAGTGCGTTTGCAGATTGCGCGGCACCGTAGCCGTTTAGGCTGATTGGGCAGGAGCCCACCCCTGTGGGCGATGGGCGTGGAACACGCCCCAAAAACCTTCGCCCACAGGGTGGGCTCCAACAAAGACAACCTTATCAGCGTTTTTGCACCGGGTTGGCCAGCAGCAAATGGGCCGGGTAGGCCCGCATGAACTCTCGGGCTTTGTCGATGGGGGCGTTGAGCCAGGCTCCGTAAGCGCCTTCGTTCAGGATGGCAGGCATGCGTTTTTCGTTGCCGTTTTGGCCATAGCGGTTCATCAGGGCGTGGCTGTTGGCGTTCACCGTGAGCAGGGTGAAGCTGATGATCTCTTCTTCGCCCTGTGTCCAGCACTCCCACAAACCCGCCACCCCCATGGGCTGGCCGTCGACGCGGGCGATGCGGGTGGGCACGGCTTTGCGGCTGCGCCAGTCGTCTTCCAAAAAGGCCTGCATGGGGATGATGCAGCGCTGGCCCTTGATCCAGGTTTCGCGCGTGGCCGAGGCGGTGCTCATGGTTTCATAGCGCGTGACGGCCAGTTTGGTGGACCGGAGTTTGGCGTCAGACGCCGACTTGACCCAGGTGGGCACCAAACCGAATTGACCTTGGGCCAATTCCATCACCAGCGGGCTGGCGGGGGCTGGTGTGGGTGCGGCGTCAGTGGGGTCCTCAGCAGGGGATTCAGAGGCGGACACTTGGGCTTGTTCTGCCGCCACCAGCGCCTTGCGGATGAAAAAACCCGGCTGGCGCGGCCAGACTTCTTTGCCCAGCAGGGCATCGGGCGGGGCGATGCCAAAGGCCTCGGCGTACAGGTCGGCGCTTTTCAGGCATTCGTATTGGGTGCTCATGCGGTCGATGCTAACCGACAGGTGTGGGGCGACCAGCGCCTGTCGGACCTGAAGGTGCCGACCTACAGAAACCAAGCCCACGTCCTGATACGCTCAGCCCTCAATGACTAGACTTGCCTGCCCATGCTGATCCGCTTCAACAAGCCCTATGGCGTGCTCAGCCAGTTCACCCCAGAGGGGCGCTGGACCGGGCTGATCGACCACATCGACCTGCCCGGCGTGTATGTAGCCGGGCGACTGGACGCCGACAGCGAAGGCCTGCTGCTGCTGACCGACGATGGCCAGCTGCAAGCCCGGATTGCCGACCCGCGCTTCAAGATGGAAAAGACCTACCTGGTGCAGGTGGAGGGAATGGTGACTCAGGCAGCGTTGAACCAACTGAGCCGAGGCGTGACGCTCAACGACGGCCCCACCCTGCCCGCCCGTGCCAGCGAAGTGCAGCCGCCCGCTGAGCTGTGGCCACGCAACCCGCCGATTCGCGAGCGCAAGAACATTCCGACCTCTTGGCTGGAATTGGTGATTCGCGAGGGCCGCAACCGCCAAGTGCGCCGCATGACCGCCGCCGTGGGCTTGCCCACACTGCGCCTCATCCGAACCGCCGTGGGGCCCTACACCATAAATGGCCTGCCCACAGGCACTTGGCAACAAATCTGAGCCCGGGGCATTGGCTTGCGCCAACGCAACACCGGTGCCCCACGTCTTGCTGCACAATCGCGCATCCTTTAACCCCAAAGTGAACTTCTGATGTCTGAATTGCTGAACAAACTCGAATGGCGCTACGCCTGCAAAAAAATGGACCCGGCCAAGTCTGTGCCTCAAGACAAGGTCGATCGCATCGTCGAAGCTGCACGTCTGGCCCCCACCTCCAGCGGTCTGCAGCCTTTCGAAATCATCGTGGTGACCAACCCCGCTGTGCGCGAGCAGATCAAGCCCAAGGCCTGGGGCCAGGCCCAGATCACCGACGGTTCGCACCTGCTGGTGTTTGCCGCTTGGGACAACTACACGGCCGAGCGCATCAACATGATGTTTGACCTGACCAACGCGCAGCGCGGCGGCACCAACGAAGGCTGGGAAAACTACCGCCAAAGCCTGCTCAAGAACTACCCGGCACGCACGCCCGAAGTGAACTACGAGCACGCGGCACGCCAGGCTTACATCGGTTTGGGCGCGGCCCTGATCGCTGCGGCTTTTGAGGAAGTCGACGCCACCCCCATGGAAGGCTTTGACCCCAAAGCGGTAGACGAAATTTTGGGCCTGAGCGCTCGCGGTCTGCGCAGCGTGGTCCTCGTGCCCCTGGGTTACCGCGCCGCCGAGGGCGACTGGTTGGCCAACTTGAAAAAAGTGCGCCGCCCTACCGCGCAATTTGTGACCGAAGTCAAATAACACACACCACAACCAGAGGCGCTTTGGGCGGCAGATTTTCTGTGCCCGCTGCACCTCAGGTCACCCCCCACAAAGCCGCAGATTCTGCGGCTTTGTGCTTTAACATCAAGCCTTCCCAAGTCGGGATGCAACCCAAGGAAACACCATGGCCAAAGGCGAACAACGCAGCAACAAAATGGCCAAGAAGCCAAAGAAGGACACTGCGCCCCCCAAGACCTTCACGTCCGACCGCCCGATGGCCCCGTCCACCTTTGTGGCACCCCGCGGCAAAGTCAAAGACAAGTGAGTTGGATGGCCGAGCGCCCTGCTCGCCTTGCCCGCCCTGCATGATCCCGATCCACGAAGACGAGCACCTGCTGGTGCTGGAAAAACCCAGCGGCTTGTTGTCGGTGCCCGGTCGCGGCCCAGAAAAGCAGGACTGCCTGTCCAAACGGGTTCAAGACCGCTACCCCGAAGCCCTGGTCGTGCACCGCCTGGACCAGGACACCTCGGGCCTGCTGCTCATGGCCCGAGGCATAGAAGCGCAGCGCCGCCTGAGCAAGTTGTTTGAAACCCGCCAGGTCAAAAAACGCTATGTGGCGGTGGTCGCGGGCCAGCCAGAGCAAACGCAATCTGCCGTGGAGACCGACGAAGACGGCTGGCGCACCATCGACGGCCCGATTTTGCTTGATTGGGAACGCCGCCCCCTGCACATCATTCACCAAGACGGCAAAGCCAGCCGCAGCCGCTGGCGCACCCTGCAAACCAGCAACAGCGCCAGCCTGATTGAGCTCGAACCCGTCACGGGCCGCACCCACCAGTTGCGCGTCCATTTGCAAAGCATTGGCCACCCGATGCTCGGCGACTCGTTGTACGCACCGCCGGACATCCAAGCGCTGAGTCCACGCTTGCTGTTACACGCGCAAGAGATTGCCTTTGTGCACCCTTTTACCGAACAAGCTCTGGCGTTCAAGGCCCAGTTAGAGTGGTCGGCCAGTGCACCATTCATTTCACCGCTGCCCTGAGCGATCAGGCCTTGGCTGCGCCCTTGATGCGGCCCGCCACCACGCCGCACAACACCACCAAGCCCATGCCCGTAAAGGCCAGTGCATCGGGGATGTGGTCAAACAGCCACCAACCCATCAGCGTGGAAAAGGCAACCCCGGTGTAGAGAAAAGGCGAGACCACGGAGGCCGGGGCTTTGGAGAAAGCCACGATCAGCAAGTACTGGCCCAGCGTGGCGGCCAGGCCCACCAAGAGCAGCAGTGCCCATTCGTGCAGCGTTTGCGGCGTGACCCAAGCGTTGAGCACCAGCAGCGTGCTCACCGCCCAGCCCACCCAGCCGGTGTAGAGCTGCATGACGGCCGGGTCTTCGGTGCGCGTCATGTGGCTGGTCACGGCCTGGAAAACGGCGTAAGTCAGCACCACCGTGAGCGCCATCCAGCCGACCGAGCTGTCGACCTGCCCACCCGGGCGAATGACCAGCATGGCCCCAATGAGCCCGCCCACCACCATGAGCCAGCGCAGCGGCGAGACCTGCTCCTTCATGACAAATCTGGCCAAGGCTGTGAGCACCAAGGGCGTGAGCATGACGGTGGCGGTGAACTCGGCGACCGGCATGCGCTGCAGGCAGTAAAAAGCCAACAAGCTGCAAGAGACCATGAGCAAGCCGCGCAGCAACTGCCAGCGCAGGCTGTGCGTTCGCCACATGGCACGCCCCCGCAGCGGGGCCAGCACCAGCGCGGTGCCCACTGCCTGCACCGCGTAGCGAAACCACAGCACCATCACGGGCGTGACGCTGAGCATGACCCATTTGCTGGTGGCGTCACTGATACTCAGACTGGCCATGGCCGCCACAGCCAAAGCAATCCCGACTCCCCATCGAGCGGGATCATGAAATTCAACAGGGAAAGCGGGTGTGGATTTCAAACGGATCAATTCTGAAGAATTATTTTTGCACGCGGCCTTAAAAGGGATGTCGCACATTGACGTTGACCCCATGTAAAGAAAGACCCAATCCATTCACAATCTGATGCGAATTCTTATCGAGACATCAAACCCCAATCGATCAACCGATAAAATAAACAACTTCGAACTTTATAGCAAGCCATGTCGTTTTTTGAATCTCTGCGGTGGCAAGCTGCACCCAAGTCTTTTTTCCAACAAATGGCTTCCGGGTTGACTCTGTGCGTGTTCGCAGCGCTGTGCAGCTTGGCGGTGGCCCAATCCACGCCGAACGCCCAAGAATCCATCAAAAAAGCCTTGCAGGCAGGACAACTCGATTTGGCGGCCAAACTCGTACAGCAAGAGCGTGAACGCAGCCCCAAAGATGTCCAGATGCGTTTCATGGAAGGCGTGATTCAAGCCCAGCAAGGTCAAACCGACAAAGCCATAGACACTTTCAAAAACATCATCCAATCACACCCTGAGTTGTCAGAGGCTTACAACAACCTCGGCGTTCTTTACGCCGCCAAAGGGCGACTCGAAGAATCCCGCAACTACCTCGAAAAAGCCCTTCAGACCCATCCCAGCTATGCAGCGGCTCACCGCAACCTGTCTGACGTCATTAGCCAACTGGCCAAGCAAAGTTATGCCAAAGCCTTGCAAGTGGACCCCAAGGTCAAAAACACCCCACCTCAATTGACTTTACTGGGCAGCATCGGGCCTGAAAAACGCAATCAGCCACCGTCTACATCCGTGACGGTCAAAATACCTCCAGCGACGACTGTGGCCGCAGCCCCCACGCCAGCCCCTTCCAATTCGGTCTCTGTTGGCACAACGACTCCCTCAACACCGTCAACGCCAACGCCACCTGCATCCACAGCTCCAGCACCCTCCAAAACACAGTCTCCCGCGACGCCGCCGGTGGTCACTAGCAGTGCATCCCTCCCCGCCGAGGCAAAGCCCTTGGCCACAGAAGCTGCCCAGCCCAAAGCGCCTGCAGCCAACGCAGACCTCCTTGCGGCCCGAAAAGTTGAAGAAGCGGCCATTCAAAGTGCGCTTGCGGTTTGGGCAAAAGCCTGGAGTCAAAAAGACATGCCGGCTTATCTGTCAGCTTACGCCGCCGATTTTGTGCCCGCCGAAAAAATGTCGCGTGCCAAATGGGAAAGTGAACGTCGCCTTCGCATCGTTTCCAAAAAGTCCATCTTGGTAGAGGTCAGCCAAGTGCAGATCACCCTCCAAGGCCCAAAGGCCACCGTCCGCTTTCAGCAGATTTACGAATCGGACAATTTCAAGGGCAACAGCCGTAAAACCCTGGAAATGCAAAAGCAGGGGCAACGCTGGCTCATCGTGCGCGAGACTGTGAATTGAACTTCAAAGAAGCCACCCCCTTTGATGCACCGAATCACGCCCAAACAAAAAACCACCTGAGTCGACTTTGGGTGTGGTTCGCATTGGGCCTGACCTTGCTTGCTTTGTGTGCTTGGTTTTTTTCGGCCCCATCGATGGAAACCGTTCGAGTTCAAACGCTGGAATTGAACTCGGATCAAGCGATGCCTTTTCGCTTGGAATTTGAACGCCATGATGAACAAGTCGTTGCCACCTCGCTTGATCCGGAGCATCTGGTCAGGCAAATCTATGCAGCCTTGGGCGATGGTGAACGCACCAAAGCCTTGGCACTGGCCGGCTTTCTGACGCGGCAATTTCCAACCTTTCAGCTGGGGCAGTTGCTGTATGCCGACTTGCTCAACATCAGCTCAAACGCCCCTGTTGCGCTGCCCGAAGTCGAGGATCAAGACAAGCCATCGTTGACCCGTCGTTTGAACGAGTTGATTTTGGAGTCCAAACGGCGAATCAATCGCCCCAATGCCAACAGCTTGCAAGGCCGTGTTCCCTCAGCGCTGCTGAATTTGAGCCCGCAACAAGCTTATGTGGCCGCAGTCGATGCCTCTCAGTCACGCCTTTACTGGTTTGAAAATCAAAGCTCAGGGCATGGGCCCGTTCAACTCAAACTGGTTCGAGAGTCGTATATCTCTGTCGGTCTCAATGGAATTGGAAAACGACTGGAAGGTGATGGCAAAACGCCTACCGGGATTTATTTTGTTCAAAAAAAACTACCCGGCGAAAGCTTGCCCGATTTGTTTGGCATCGGCGCTCTCACCTTGAATTACCCCAATGCGCTGGACTCGATGAACAAAAAAACAGGTTCCGGGATTTGGCTGCATGGCACACCGAGTGCCCAATATGCGCGTGCACCAGAATCCACCGATGGCTGCATCGTTTTGTCCAACCCGGAAATGACCCAGTTGCTCAACTTGCCGGGTATGCGCATGACACCCGTGATCATTTCCGAAAAAATTGACTGGGTCACCCCTGTTGAGTCTGCCGAGGCTTTTAATGCATTCAAACCCAGCCTGGATGCCTGGTTGGCTGCACGCAATGGCACCGATGCCGACGCTTTGAAACTTCACTACAGCGAACGCTTTGAGCGCGATGACATGGGTTTGAACCAATGGTGGCCAAGACTGGCGCAAACCACCTTGGGTCACCGTGTCAGCAAACCACTGGAATTGATCTCCGTCCTGGAAATGAAAGACCCGACTCAAACCATGGTCGTGACCCTGAAAGACCCCAATCACAAAGCTTCGGTGCCTGCCCAGTACTTGCGAACTTATTGGCAAAAAGAGGCCGATCAATGGAAACTGGTTTTTCAGGGACCGATTTGATCGCACGGGTCTTTTCATGCAACAAGACCTTTCTTGTTTAACAGTCCGCATCACGCCAGTAGGCGAGAGCCTGATTGCGAGCCCCAAGCTCACACTGATCCAATCCCTTGAGCAACAAGGTGTGCAATGGCCCACTTCCTGCCGCTCCGGCACATGCCGCACCTGCACAGCTCAATTGCTTTCGGGTCATGTCCGTTATGAAATGGCATGGCCAGGCCTGAGCGCTGAAGAAAAAGCCGACGGTTTGATCCTGCCCTGTGTGGCATTTCCTGTCACCGACCTGGTGCTCAATGACCCGTTTTTGGACTGATCTCGCCGCTTCAGTCGTCCAAACCCAACTCATGAATTTTACGCGTGATGGTGTTGCGACCAATGCCTAATTTGTGTGCGGCTTCGATGCGTCGGCCCCGGGTGATGGCCAAAGCTGCCTGAATCAAACTGCTTTCAAAACGCCGGGTCAACACATCCCAGACATCGGTGCGGCCTGAGGCCAACAAACTCAGTGCCTCCTCCTCCAAAGCCGGCTCCCAGGTTTTCATGGCTGTGCAGCTTGTCAACACGCCCGGACCTTGAACGACACCCGCCGTGTCTTGACCCGCCTCCAAGGTCAAGGCATGGGCGGTGGCATCGCCAGACCCAACGTGCGCACCAATGGCCCCTGCAGTGGCCTGGGCAAGGAGAACTTCCGGTGGCAGGTCTTTTTCCTCCACCACCTGAGCTGGTGCCATGACGGTCAGCCAATGGCAGATGTTTTCCAGCTGCCTCACATTGCCTGGAAATTGAAAAAATGACAAACGCTCCAAAGCCGCCTCAGAGATCCGCTTGGCCTCTACCCCCAATTGCTGTGCACTGCGCTGCAAAAAATAGCGCGCCAGCACAGGCACATCTTCGCGGCGCTCTCTCAAGGCGGGCAAGCGCAGCCGGATCACATTGAGCCGGTGAAACAAGTCCTCTCGAAACGCCCCTTCTTTCACCCGCTGCTCCAGGTCCTGATGTGTCGCAGCAATCACACGCACATTGGCCTTCACCGCACTGTGTCCACCCACGCGGTAGAAATGGCCATCGGACAAAACACGCAGCAGCCGGGTCTGCAAGTCAAAGGGCATGTCGCCAATCTCGTCCAAAAACAGCGTGCCGCCATCCGCTTGCTCAAACCGCCCTCGCCGTGAGGCTTGCGCGCCCGTGAAAGCACCGCGCTCGTGACCAAAAAGCTCACTCTCCAGCAAGTCTTTTGGAATGGCTGCCGTATTGATGGCCACAAAGGGCTGATGGGCTCGCGGCGAATGCTTGTGCAAGGCGTGCGCCACCAACTCCTTGCCCGAACCCGACTCGCCTGTGATCAGCACCGTCACATGGCTTTGCGCCAAGCGACCGATGCCGCGAAACACATCCTGCATGGCCGGGGCTTGCCCCAGCATCTCAGGGGCATCCTCGACTTTTTCTTCGGCCACATCCTCGCGTTGACTCTCACCTACCGCACGGCGAATCAACTCAACCGCCTTGGGCAAATCAAAGGGTTTGGGCAGGTACTCGAAAGCACCGCTTTGAAAGGCTGATACAGCACTGTCGAGATCAGAAAACGCCGTCATGATGATGACGGGCAAGCCCGGCATGCGCTGCTTGATGGCCGCCAGCAAGTCCAGCCCGGAGCCCCCGGGCATGCGAATGTCGCTCACCAACACCTGAGGCCCCGCACTGTCGCCTTCAGCCTCCAGGGCCTTCATGACCTCTCGCGGATTGGTAAAACTGCGCGTGGGCAAACCCTCTCGCAAGAGTGCTTTTTCAAGCACAAAGCGAATGGATTGGTCATCGTCTACGATCCAAATTGGCTTCATCAACGTGGCGCTTTCTTTGTTCACAGGCATGGGCATCAAGGCAACGGAATCAAGATTTTGAAATCCGTACGACCGGGCACGCTGTCACACTCGATCATGCCGTGGTGTTGCTGAACAAAGGTTTGCGCCAAAGTGAGCCCCAAGCCGGACCCCCCTTCGCGTCCCGAGATCAACGGGAAGAAAATTCGGTCCTTGATCGAGTCTGGTACACCAGGCCCGTTGTCAATCACATGCAATTCCAATGCCAGGCGATAACGCTGCTTGCCAAACGTGACTTGCCTCAGTATCCGGCTCTTGAGGGTGATTTGCGCGTTGCCCTCCAAGATACGCTCTTGCAAGGCTTGGGCGGCGTTGTGGGAGATGTTGAGCACCGCCTGTATCAACTGCTCACGGTCCCCTCGAAACTCGGGAATCGAAATGTCGTAGTCACGCAGCACTTTGAGCCCTTTTGGAAACTCGGCCAAAATCAAGGTTCTCACCCGCTCGCACACTTCGTGAATGTTGACGTCACTGACCACATGCGGCCGCCGATGTGGTGCCAGCAGACGGTCCACCAGCGTTTGCAGTCGATCCGCTTCACGGATGATGACCTGGGTGTACTCAGACAACTCTTTGCTGTCCAGCTCCATTTCCAGCAATTGGGCAGAGCCACGAATACCGCCCAAGGGATTTTTGATCTCATGGGCCAAATTGCGGATCAATTCCTTGTTGGCCTGGGCTTGCTCGAGCAAACGCTCCTCACGATCTTGGCGGGTTTGTTGCTCGACAGGCAGCAACTCCACAATCACCTCATCGGCTTGGTCTGACAGCGCCAAAATCACATGCACCGGCAAGGTGTCGTTATGCAAAATCCTGCGCAACTGCGCTTCGTAGCGCAAGGCTGCAAATTCGTTGGACTGGGCCCCCACCAAGGCCGTGATCATGGGCTGAGGA
Source organism: Comamonadaceae bacterium (assembly GCA_027486555.1). Lineage (GTDB taxonomy): Bacteria > Pseudomonadota > Gammaproteobacteria > Burkholderiales > Burkholderiaceae_C > Limnohabitans_A. Next base: position 14,247 of record JAIXOX010000053.1, on the reverse strand, counting down.
TCGGCAAAGTAATCGGGCAAAAAGACCCCGAACAAAGAGCGACGCGACAAACCCATTGCGTCCTCCAAAGCGGCATTGACAAAACGGACCATGCCCTGGCCATCCAGCACGGCCACGGGCGTGGCCAGCAGATCCAAGGCGAGAAATCGGGAAACAGGACTGTTCATGGCGCTGCGGTCTTGGCCAACAGGGGGCGACGAGCCAACTCACGCTGCAAGCTGTCAATGTCGCGCTCTGTTCGCGCCATGGCGGCTTTGAGTGATGCCACACGGTCAAGGTATTTTTGATGGTTACGGGCCTCTGCGGCCCATTTGACAGGTTCACCCTCGTTGTATTCCTGCGTCAGTTGCTGAAGCTGCAGGCGGGCTTTTTCCAACTCCTGAACCACCATGGTGCGGGCCTGCGCATCGCGCTCAGCTTGCTCCGGCGGCACGGCTCGCGCGGGCTCTGATTTGGTGCGTTCTGGCTGAACCTGGGGCACATCGGGCACCAAAGGGCGGCGTGCAGTCGCCGCCATGCCTGAGGGTTGTGTGCCCGGAACCACCATGATGGCCTGAGTTGACAGCGGTTCACATTGGGCGCTGCTGCGTGGTGCATTGGTGTATTCCTGACCACAACGGTAAATCACCGCTTGGGCCTGTACCGGGGTACCCATCATGCCCAGCACCCAACCCAGGCACGCACATGCCCATACCGGGCTATGGTCCCTCAAAAAGCGTGAATTCAGCATGCTCAAACTCCTCCAAAAACAACTGTCCAACTTGGCTTGTGTCATTTTGAATCAAAAAAAAGGACGGCCTAAGCCGTCCTTTTTTTTGCACTGAACTGTGCAATCCGCGCATGGGCCGGATTACAGCGAGTAGTACATGTCGTACTCAACAGGAGACACTTCCACACGAGCGCGATTGACTTCTTGCATCTTCAATTCAATGTAAGCGTCGATCCACGAGTCGGTGAACACGCCACCCTTGGTCAGGAAGGCGCGGTCTGCGTTCAGGCAGTCCAAAGCCTGGTCCAAGCTGGAGCACACAGTAGGCACCAACTTGTCCTCTTCTGGGGGCAGGTGGTACAGGTCTTTGGTGGCTGCTTCGCCGGGGTGGATCTTGTTTTCCACGCCGTCCAGACCCGCCATCAACAGGGCAGCGAAGCCGAGATAGGGGTTGCACAATGGATCAGGGAAGCGGGCTTCCACGCGACGGCCTTTGTCGCTGGCGACGTTGGGGATGCGGATCGAAGCCGAGCGGTTCTTGGCGGAGTAAGCCAATTTGACCGGTGCTTCGTAGTGAGGCACCAAACGCTTGTAGCTGTTGGTGCCAGGGTTGGTGATCGCGTTCAGGGCGCGAGCATGCTTGATGATGCCGCCGATGTAGAACAAGGCGAATTCAGACAAACCAGCGTAGCCGTTGCCAGCGAACAGGTTCTTGCCGTCTTTCCAGACGGACTGGTGAACGTGCATGCCGGAGCCGTTGTCGCCAGCGTAGGGCTTGGGCATGAAGGTGGCGGTTTTGCCGTAAGCGTTGGCCACGTTGTGGATCACGTACTTTTGCATCAGGGTCCAGTCGGCGCGCTCCACCAAGGTCGAGAAACGGGTGCCGATTTCGCACTGGCCTGCGCCAGCCACTTCGTGGTGGTGCACTTCGACGGGAATGCCAATCGATTCGAGGATCAGGGACATCTCGCTGCGCATGTCGTGCGTGCTGTCCACTGGGGGCACGGGGAAGTAGCCGCCCTTGACACGGTTGCGGTGACCGCTGTTGCCGTTTTCCATCTTGGTGCCGCTGTTCCATGGGGCTTCGGCTTCGTCGATGGCGTAGAAGGTGTTGTTGGGCTCAGTGCTCCAACGCACGTCGTCAAACAAGAAGAATTCGGGTTCTGGACCGAAGAAAGCGGTGTCTCCCAGGCCAGCTTGCTTGAGGTAAGTCTCGGCGCGCTTGGCGATCGAACGGGGGTCACGCTCGTAGGCTTTGCCGTCGGTGGGTTCGATCACGTCGCAGATCAACACCAAAGTGACTTCTTCGAAGAAGGGGTCGATGAAGGCGCTGTTGGCATCAGGAATCAACAGCATGTCGGAGGCTTCAATGCCCTTCCAGCCTGCAATGGAAGAGCCGTCAAACGCTTGGCCGTCTTCGAACTTGCTTTCGTCGAACTGCGACACGGGCGCAGTGATGTGCTGCCATTTGCCACGGGTATCGGTGAAACGGAAGTCAACGAACTTGACTTCGTTCTCTTTCACCATCTTCATCACGTCTGCGACGGTCTTGGCCATCATATTCTCCTGAATGGAAAGGGATTAAAAAGCTAACGCACAGTTCTTGCAGTTTCTGTGCCAACTTGACTCAGTTAAACACACTTGAACAATCCGCAATTGTGCCTTGAGCAGGCCCATTGGCAGCACATCACTCGGAAAAAAGCCAAGACCGCTGTGGGCCTGCCTTGTGGGGCATGGTCTGGATTTGCCACTGTCGCCCCGAAACGGGACCCCAACACGCCAAACACCCCAGCATAAATGCACCAATATAACGCATTAATGCACCAATTAAGTGCAATATAGACTACCGCACCAATTCAGGGCCATATGTCAAAGAAAACGCAGAAAGGCCCTCGCGCAGATCCCGGTAGGCGGCATCGGCCAAATCGGGCTCACCCTTGACCCCCAACTCAATGTGACGGCCCCATTGAGGATGGTCCACGCTGGGCAAGCTGAACACCTTGACGCCGGAATGCGCAGCCTCAATCGACTCCATCAAGGGTGTCAGCGTGGCCTCCATGGCCCCCAAAATGATGACGGATTTTTCGACATAGGCGTCATGTCGAAAGTAGGCGCTGTATTGGCTGTCCAGAACCGATTCGATCATCGGCCAGGCCATGACCGGAAAACCAGGTACAAAATGCACCGCCCCGCCCGCTACGCCCAAGCAACTGAAACCGGGAATTTTGTTGTAAGGGTTGGCAATGATGGACGCGCCTTGTGGAAACACGCCCATGTTCAGTCGGTGAACGTTGTCTGGCCGATCAGGGTCATAAACCGTGCCCTGCTCTTTGGCCGTGTCTTGCATGCGCTCTTGAATCAAGCGCTTGGCTTGCGGGTGCAAGACCAGTGGCACAGACAAAGCCTGGGCCGCACACTGCCGGGTATGGTCGTCCGGTGTGGCCCCAATGCCACCGCAACTGAACACCACATCCGAAGAGGCGAACGCCCTGTGCAGGGTGGCCGTGATGCGCTCTGGTGAATCACCCACATATTCTGACCACGACAAATTCAGGCCCCGAGCAGACATCAGCTCGATGACTTTGGGCATGTGCTTGTCCTGGCGCTTGCCGGACATGATTTCGTCGCCAATGATGATGAGGCCAAAAGAGGGTGTGACAGGGGTCATGGGTCAAGTTCTTGCAGATGGATCAATGGGAATTTCGGGGCTCGACATCGGTCACGTCATGCAACGGCTTGAACTCAGAGCTTCCAAAACGTGCTGAAGTGTGTGGTGAAGTTGGCGCCAGTGGCATGGCCCCAGCCAAGCCGTCCAAGGTTGGTTCACTGCGCAAATTGTTCAAGGCAAACAGCACAAAATGGGCAAACCAAAGTGAGGAGAAGGCAAACACCAAGGTGTAAATCCAAATGGCGATGGGCACCAAAATCACAAAAGCGGCTGCAAAAAACGCGCCCGAAGCCCACACCAAACTGGGTGCAGCGCCCATCAAGCCTGTGAACACGCCCATACCCAAGAGACTCATGCGGTGGCGTGCCATCAAGGTTTGTCGCTCTTGGGCGCTGGCAAATTCGGCCAGCACATCAAAAGCCATGACACGGTAAGTGAGCCAACCCCAAATGCAAGCCGGCAAAACCATGGCCAAGGGGGGAACCAGCCACATGGGCAATGTCAACAACAGGGCCCCCAGCGCGAGCATCAAGGACAAAATAGTCCACCACAAACTGAACAAGAAACTGCCACCTCGTTTGCGCTCAAGACCCGGAAACCGCCGATCAGCCACCAAACGGGTCAGCGCAGGGGTCATCAGCAAAGACACCGCCACCAAGGAAGCCACCACCACCAAGGGGGTGACAGAAAAAATCACCACCAAGGGGGCCACCACAGTTTTCAATTGCGGCAAGCCAATGCCTTCGAGCCAACGCCACACCACTTCCAACCAACTCGAGGCATCCAGCCAAGAGCGAACCCAAGTCACGGCAAGGTCCCAATAAAAATAACCCAGCAGCCACGACAGCGCCACGATCAGCACCAAGGGCAAAAAGGACAAGCCCATCACCCGGGGGTAGAGGCAATACAAGGCAGCACGCCAAAAGGAGTCCATCAACAATTTCATGGATGAAAGCTTAACAGCAGTGTCCGATCGCCAAACCAGTGGCAGTGGTCAGGCTCGCCCCCACAAGCGCAGCCAACCTTGTCGCTGTTGGGCCCAAAACACGTCCCCGTAGTCGCGCCCTTGCTCTACCTGGTCACGCACGCCTGTGGGGTCGTAGCGCAGCTGAAAATCTGCAGTTCCAAACATCACATCCCACCAGGGCAGCAAGACACCAAAATTGCAACCACCCAAGACTTTTTGGCCCTTCACATCAAATTCGTGACCGATGCCAATGCTGTGGTGCCGCCGGTGAAAACGCGGACTGACCCACAGGCGCTCGCCCCAAGAACCAAACCAAATGCGCAAATTGGCATGCTGGAAGCTTTCGCTCAACTGGCTGATGGCCACCAAGGCCACAAACTGCCCAGGACCCACACCGATCAGCACGGCCACAGCCGACAAAATCAAACTGGTGGCCGCGTCATCGAGCAAGTGGTTGCGGTTGTCGCTCCACATCGTCATTTGCCGCTGCGAGTGGTGCAAGCCGTGCAAAGCCCACCAGGTCTTTGACTGGTGCTGTGCCCGATGAATCCAGTAGTGAACAAAATCGAAGAACACCAGGTACAGAACAAAACTCACCAAGGCCTGATCGGTCACACCGGGCCACAGCGCATCAAGGTGAAAAGTCGGCCAACCCATGCTGCGCAGCCAGCCCCAGCCCTGCTCAAATCCATGGTCCAGGGTGAAAAACATCAGCAATTTGAACAAGCCCAGGCGGTGAATCAAGGTGTAAATCACGTCGACCCGGATGGCCTTTGGAAACACCACGGGCTCAGCAGGCCAAAGGCGTTGAAGGGGACCCACCACCAGCAACAAGATCAAGATTTGCAACAAACCCACCACCAACCAACCGGACCCTTCAAAGGCCTTGTCCAGCAAGTGCCCTTGGCCCATGCCAAAAACCAAGGGCTGCACCCAGACTTCAAAAAGCGTCTGTTGCAGTGTGGAAAAAGATTCAATCAGAGCATCCATGCCTCATTTTCCCGATGTTTGAACGGCCGTTCCACGCAGGGGTTGTTGCACCATGGCGGCTCGGTATTGCGGGTGCTCGCGCAAAGTCGCAAAACACAAGCCTTTGGCCTTCAAACCCACAATCAGCGGCTCCAAAACAGCTGGTGCCCAAGGGTCTTGGCGCGACCATATGCCCAAATGGGCCATCAACACATCGCCAGCCCGAATGTTTTTCAAGGCTTTTTGCAGCAATGCGGCATTGGGGTGGCTGTCGCTGGGCAACTCATCCCCCAGAAAACCAGCAGCCGACCAACCGACATGGGTCCATCCGCAAGTCTTTCCAGCAGACAACAAAGCGGGCGATGTTTTGCCACCGGGTGCCCTGAACAAGGGCAATGGCGCTTGGCCTGTCAGTTCCTGCAAGCGTCGGGCAGCACGTTGCAAATTTTCGCAATACTGGGCAGGTGTCCACACCAAATTCTGGCCCGCCTGTTCGCCAGCACTGGGTTTGATCCTGAACAATGGCTTGTCTGGCGTGCCCATGTCACCTCGCCAATAGGCATGGTCCCAAGTGTGGGGCGCAAATGCATGCCCCTCCAGTGCGCGCTCACGCCACCAAGGGGCCCAATGTTCACCCAGCGAGCCGTCGCCTTGTTGCGTCTTTTCATGGGCAGCAAAAAAGGTGACCCGCACGTCCTGCCGCTTCAAAACCTCGGCCACCCATGGGGCTACACCCATGTGGCCGGTGTCAAAAGTCAAGTAAACCGGTTGTTTGCAAGAGGCCGCACCGGCCAGCGGTGACATGGCTGAACACGCAGCCAAAACCACCCATCGCAGGCAAAACTCAGTTGCGCGGTGCATGGTCAAGCGTCCACACCCCGTGTGGCGATTTACCGACGGGAATCTGACGCGCCACTTTGCGTTCAGCAATGTCAATCACCGTCAACTTTTTAGCCCAGCGGGAGGCCACCAAAATGTATTTGCCATCGGCCGTGATGTCCATGCAATCGGGTCCCGAAGGGGCAGGCAACTGAGCCACCACGGTCATGTTCACATAATCAATCAGGCTGATGGTGTTGGCCACGCGGTTGCTCACAAACACATGACGCAGGTCGCCTTTGGCCCGAAAAGCATGTGCCCCCTTGCCAGTCACTATTTTTTTCACCCATTTGGGCTGGGCACCGGAAATGTCATATACCTCAACGCCGTCACTGCCTGTCAAACCGACAAGCAAAAACTTGTCGTCTGGCGTCCCAAACACATCGGCTGGCACCGAGCCCACCCGGGTGCGGTTTTTCAAGGTTTGTGTGCCCAAGTCAATGGCAACGATCTCGTCGCTGTCCTGCATGCTGGCCCAGACGGTTTTGCTGCCGCTGTCAATCCACAAATGGCTGGGGGTTTTGGCGGTGGGAATGCGCTTGGACAAATGCGCGTTGTGGCCGTCCCAACGGTAAATGTCCACATGGTTCAATCGGTTGGCGGCCGTGACAAACCATTTCATATCGGGTGAAAAACGCAGATGGTAGGGATCCAAAATACCCGTGACCGTGCGTTGAACCTGGGCCGTTCTGGGGTCAATGAAGGTCAGCGAATCGCTCATGGCATTGGCCACAATGACCGATTTTTCATCGGGCGTCAGATAAAGGTGATGGGGCTCTTTGCCCGTTGGAATGCGTTTGGTTTCTTTCCAGGTGACCGGATCGATCACGCTGACGTTGCCGTCGAGTGAGTTCAGCACAAAAATAGGTGCTGGGGTTTGAGCCGAAACACTGAGAAGCTGAAACCCCAAAAAAGTCAAAGCTAAAAATCGAATGACAGAGAGAAAAGAAATCACAAATTCGCTTTCAAAATCATTCATAAGTGTAATCGGCACCTCACCAGGAACTTGGATGCAAATCAAACCCCTCTCAAAAATAAGCATTCAAGGCGTGAACCTTGAATTTAAGGTTTTTCACGCCCAGCCAAGCCAAAGTCCTGGTCCCACCCTGGTTTTCCTGCACGAGGGCTTGGGCAGTGTTGCCATGTGGCGCGACTGGCCTGCACATTTGTGCGAACAACTGGGCTGCAAGGGTCTGGTTTATTCGCGTCAAGGTTACGGTCAGTCCGATGCGGTGACCGATGTGCGCGGTCCTGCAGGACAAACCGGAGGGCACAGGCATGGCCGTTTAAGCCCTGATTACATGCACCGCGAAGCCCTCGATGTGCTGCCAGCTTTGCTGAAAGCCATGAACATCGAGCAGCCAGTGCTGCTGGGCCATTCAGACGGCGGCACCATTGCACTGATCCACGCCAGCCGCCACCCGGTGGCAGCTTGCATCGTCATGGCCCCACATGTGATGGTTGAACAAATCTCTGTGCAAGCCATCACGGCCGCCCGTGATGCTTACGAAAACGGCCCCTTGCGCCAGCGACTGTCCCCCTTTCATGCCGATGTGGACTGCGCTTTCTGGCAGTGGAACGACGTCTGGCTGAGCGATGCTTTCCGCGCGTTTGACATCCGCCCCGAACTGCAGGGCATCACCGCGCCTTTGCTGGCCATTCAAGGAGATAACGACCCCTATGGCACCATGGCTCAAATTGACGACATTGCCCTTGCCGTGCCGCATGCGCAGCGTCTCAAACTGCCCGATTGCGGCCACTCACCCCACCGCGACAAGCCCGAAGCCGTAGCGCAAGCCGTGCAAGCGCTTGTGAGCCATCTTTAGGTCGGCGGCTTCAGCCCCAAGGTATTTGGCCCGCGCGCTTTGGCTTCGTCGGTGCGCCGAATTGCAGACCTTGTCAAGCCAGAACAGCCTGATCAGGGTTTGAGCAAGGCCAGGTCTTCGTTCGTTAACCAGCGCCATTGGCCGGGTGCCAAATCAGCCAGCACCAAGCCGCCGATTTGCGAACGGTGCAAACCCTCAACACGGTTGCCCACGGCGGCCAGCATGCGTTTGACTTGGTGGTATTTGCCCTCGGTCAGGGTCAGCCTCAGGTGCAACTCCCCCACCGCCTCGCAGGCAGCGGCTTTGACCGGCTTGGGGTCATCGTCCAACACCACACCCATCAGCAACTTGTCCACCATCTCGGCGGTGATCGGGTGTTTGGTGCTCACCTCGTACACCTTGGGCACATGGTGCTTGGGCGAACTCATCTTGTGAATGAATTGGCCGTCATCGGTCAACAACAACAATCCGGTCGTGTCCTGATCCAGTCGGCCCACCGCCTGCACGCCCTGCACAGCGGCCTTTTGGGGACGCTGGCGCAAGGGGGCTGGCAGCAAGGTGTAGATGCTTGGCCAGGTCGAGGGTTTTTGCGAACATTCAGTGCCCGCCGGTTTGTTCAAAAGGACATAGGCGTGCTCTTGGAAAGGCCAGTCGGTGCCTTGTACCGTGACGCGCAGACCCTGCAGGTCAAAAACCTCGCCCGAATCGGTGGCCAGTTCACCGTTGACTTGCACATAACCTTGCTGCACGAGACCGGCACACACACGGCGGGTGCCAAAACCCTGGCTGAACAAAATGTCTTCCAGGCGCATGGGTTTGAGAGATTTGGCTTTCATGGGGCATGATTGTCGCCTCGAAACCAGCCCGCCCTTGCATGCGCCCACCGCCCATGCACCGCGCCTTGCAGGAGACCCATGCCCATGAGCACCGACCTTGACACCCTGACCCGCATGACCACCGCGCTTGCCGCCTGCACGCGGGGCGATTTGTCGCAACAAGAGATGATTCGGCTTTGGCGCAGCGGCGCAGCCAGCCTGCCCTTGCCCGAGAAGTTCGGTGTGGTGCTGAGCAACTTGCTTGACCGCATGGAAGCCAGCGCCCTGTTCAGCGGCGAAAGTTGTTCCTTCAGCCAACAAGGCCTGTTCGACAACCTGCAACTTTGGTCCGACAAGGCAAGGGCCGCACTCCCCAAGCAGCAGACCCCACAAGACGTGTAGGTCGGTGGCTTCAGCCCCGACATGGGCCTGCGCCAAATCGGACGGGCGTCGGAGCTGAAGCTCCGACCTACGGGGTGCGTATCTACACCCCCAACAACAACGGGCCCCGAAGGGCCCGTTGGTTTTTGTACAGCGCTGAATTACTTCAAAGCCTTGAAGCGCACGCGCTTGGGCTTGGCACCTTCTTCGCCCAAACGGCGTTTCTTGTCGGCTTCGTATTCCTGGTAGTTACCGTCAAAGAACACCCACTGGCTGTCGCCTTCAGCGGCCAAAATGTGGGTGGCGATGCGGTCCAGGAACCAGCGGTCGTGGCTGATGACCATGATGGAGCCTGCGAATTCCAGCAGTGCGTCTTCCAAGGCACGCAAAGTTTCCACGTCCAAGTCGTTGGAGGGCTCGTCCAGCAGCAACACGTTGCCGCCTTCGATCAGGGTCTTGGCCAGGTGCAAACGGCCGCGCTCACCGCCCGACAACATGCCGACCTTCTTTTGCTGGTCGCCGCCGTTGAAGTTGAAGCGGCCGCAATACGCACGGCTGGCCATCTGGAACTTACCCACGTTGATGATGTCCAGACCGCCCGACACGTCTTCCCAGACGGTCTTGTTGTTGTCCAGGTCGTCACGGTTCTGGTCCACAAAGGCCATGCGCACGGTCTGGCCGATCTTGACTTCGCCGCTGTCGGGCTGCTCTTTGCCCGCGATCAACTTGAACAGGGTCGATTTACCGGCACCGTTGGGGCCGATGATGCCCACGATGGCACCCGCAGGCACCTGAAAGCTCAGGTTGTCGATCAGCAAACGGTCGCCAAACGACTTGCTGACGTTTTTGAATTCGAACACTTCATTGCCCAAACGCTCGGCCACAGGGATGAAGATCTCCTGGGTCTCGTTGCGCTTTTGGTAGTCAAAGTCCGACAGCTCTTCAAAGCGGGCCAAACGGGCCTTGCTCTTGGCTTGGCGGCCTTTAGGGTTGGCACGCGCCCATTCCAATTCTTTTTTCATGGCCTTGGAGCGGGCATCTTCGGTGCGCTGCTCCGTGGCCAAACGGGCGTCTTTTTGCTCCAACCAGTTGGAGTAGTTGCCTTTGTAAGGAATGCCGGAGCCCCGGTCGAGTTCCAAAATCCATTCGGCGGCGTTGTCCAGGAAGTAACGGTCGTGGGTGATGGCGACCACGGTGCCCGAAAAGCGTTGCAAGAACAGCTCCAACCAGTCCACCGATTCGGCGTCCAAGTGGTTGGTGGGTTCGTCGAGCAGCAACATGTCGGGGCGCGAGAGCAACAAGCGGCACAAGGCCACACGGCGTTTTTCACCACCGGAAAGTTTGCCGATGATCGCGTCCCAAGGCGGCAGGCGCAGCGCGTCGGCGGCGATTTCGAGTTGGTGCTCGGAGGCATCGCCCGCGGTGGAGATGATGGCTTCGAGTTGAGCCTGCTCGGCGGCCAGCGCGTCAAAGTCAGCGTCTTCTTCGGCATAGGCGGCGTACACCTCTTCCAAGCGGGCTTGCGCGGCCTTGACTTCGCCCATGCCGCTTTCCACGGCTTCACGCACGGTTTGCTCGGCGTCCATGATGGGTTCCTGCGGCAGATACCCGATCTTCAGGCCCGCCATCGGTATGGCTTCGCCCTCGATTTCTTTGTCGATGCCCGCCATGATCTTGAGCAAAGTGGACTTGCCCGAGCCGTTGGTGCCCAGCACGCCAATCTTGGCACCGGGGAAGAAAGACAGTGAAATGTCTTTGAGAATGTGACGCTTCGGGGGCACGATCTTGCCAACCCGGTTCATCGAAAATACGTATTGAGCCATTTATACCCGCCTAAAAAAACACCAATAACTGTGCATTATCCCTGCTTGCAGTCATGCAGTATCAAATAGATGAGGCGGTCCCTGTGGGAGGCTCTCCCTGAGGTAGGCTGCCTCTCTGGGTGGCTGCCCTTGTGGGTGGCTGCCCCTGCAGGTGGCTATTCCTGTGGGTGGCTGCCCCTGCAGGTGGCTATTCATGTGGGTGGCTGCCCCTGTGGGTGGCTATCCCTGCAGGTGGCCATCCCTGTGGGTGGCTGCCCCTGTGGGTGGCTATCCCTGCAGGTGGCTATCCCTGCAGGTGGCTATCCCTGTGGGTGGTTAGCCCTTGTAGGTGACTCCCCCTGTAGGAGCGACGCCCCCGTCGCGATAGACCATTCGCAGACCACAAGCATTCGCCGCAAGGTTGGGGCTCCTAAAGCTGCCGCTCGGTCTGCAAGCCCAGACGGCTTGAAAACTGCACCAAGCTGTCCAAAACCTCCAGCATCACCCGGGCGCTGCGGCGACCATAAACCTCGTCACGCAACCAAGCGCATTCAGCGTCCAGCAGTTCGTCAGAGCCCAAACTGCACCACCACACCCGGCCTTCCCCATCCCAACGGTAACCGCGTGCCTTGAGTTTGTCTTTGGCCTCGAACGGAGCACCTGTGGCCTGCAACTTGTAACGCGTCTGCCCAGCGCCCGCCAAAAGGCGGGACAAACCGCTCAAACCATCTCCCAAGGGCGAGGCCAGCACCTGAAGCAGGGCGTGGCAATCCACCTGCGCCCGGTGCGCGTCGTAAAACCAGCCGCGCTCAGACGCCAAAAACTCCAGCTTGGCCGAGCCACTGCCCTCTTTTTTCCAGTCAATGCCCAAAAAAGAGCACGCCCAGGACTTGCGGGCAAACACCGGGAAGCGCGCCTCGACAAAAGGCCGGTCAAAACCGGCGTTGTGCGCCACGATCAGGTCAGCTTGCTCGACCATCGCGGTCACAGCCGCGTCGTCGATGCGCTGCCCCTGCACCATGGTGTCGTCAATGCCCGTGATCTCTTGAATGGCAGACGGAATCGGTTTGCCCGGGTCTTCAAACGATTCGTAAACCATGACGGGCCCGACCGGCCCTCCCGTGGCCACATCCATCTGCACCGACAACATGGCCAGTTCGATGATTTTTTCGCTTTTGCTGTCCAGCCCTGTGGTCTCGGTATCGAGCACGATCACCCGCTGCGTGGCCTGGCCATGCAAACCGCCGAAATCGGTGCACGGCACCAGACGGCGCAGCACCCGAAAGTCGGCGTGCTGCGACAGGGCCAGGGCCATGGCTTCGTAATCGCTCAAGGCGCTGGGGCTCTGGATCGGGGCTTGCAACGTCGCCAGCCCCCCTTGCGGTAAAACTGGGGGCAGGGCCAGTTTGGCAATGCCGGGCACAGTGTCCGCACCCGCTTGTGGCAGATCCAGCAAAGCAGGCTCGTCGGCCACAGGCCCTGTCACGGCAGCCGCACGGGGCCGACTCGGGGCCTGAGCCAGCCGAGGACGCCCCGCCTTTTTGGGTTTGTCCACCCCGCCCGGCTCAAAACCGAAAAAACTCATCTGGTCGCTTGTGTTCATAGGGCGAGATTAAACCGCGACTTCGGGCACTAGGACCGCCAAATGACCCGCAATCCGCATGAATTGCGCCAGCGCAACCTGAAAGTCTTTCACGATTTCTTGGGCAATCACCGCTGGTGAGGGCAAGTTGGCGTTGTCGGCCGGACCAGGCGCAGTGCTCAAAGCCCTGAACTTTTGGCGCTTGCTGCGCCCCCTCAGTCCAATTTGATCCCCAAATCCACCGCCAACTTGATCCACACCGGCACTTCGCCTTCCCAGTCCTTGCGTGTGTCGGCCAGGTTTTTGGGCTTGTTTGGAATGGCAAAGGTTTCGCGCAGTTTGGCGGCCTTGTCGGTGTTGGACCACGCCACGGCTTCGTCGGCCATGCGTTTGAGCACCGCCTCGGGCGTGCCAGCGGGGGCCACCAGGGGCAGGCCGCCCTCAAGGGTGACCAGTTTTTCAGTGTTGCCTTGCTCGGTCAGGGTGGGCACATCGGGCAGTTTGGGCGAGCGGTAGCTGCCCGTCACGCCAATCGGGCGCACGCCACGGGTGGACACGGTGTTGAAGGCCTGGAAACTGCCCACAGCAATTTGCAACTGACCCGAAGCCACGTCCAGCCACATGGGCGCTTCGCCACGGTAGTGCACCGACTGAATTTGAGTGCCCTGCTGGCGGTTGGTCTGGTCGGCCAGCATGTGCGGGTAAGAGCCCGGCGCATAGGTGCCCATGGAGGTGGGGTTCTTTTTGGCCCAAGTCACGAACTCGGCCATGTTCTTCGCTGGAATCTTGTCGGGGATACCCACCACCAGCGGGCCGGACGGGAACACGGTGACAGGTGTCAGGTCTTTGTCCAGGTTGTAGGGCAGCTTGGCGTACAAAACGCGGTTTTGCCAATAGGTGCCCGAGGTGCTCATGCCGAAGGTGTAACCGTCAGCAGGCGACTTGGCCACAGCGTCGATGCCAATGATGGCCCCTGCACCGGGTTTGTTTTCGATGACCACCGGCACCCCCAGCTTGCTGGACAGGTATTCGCCGTAATTGCGGGCGTAGGCGTCGGTCAAGCCACCCGGTGGAAAAGCCACCACGATCTTGATGGGCTTGGACGGCCATTTGGCTGCCTGGCCCCAAGCCACCCCAGACGACAGCATGCAGGCGGCCATGGCCACCGAGGCCGTCCACAAATGTCTGCGTTTTATTTTCAATTCAATCGACATGGCGTTTCCCAAAGTGAGTCATTGATCAACAAGCATTCAGTCTATGGGGAGATCTGCCCGCTTTGAATTGGGGTTTGAACCCATGCGGGCTTCGGTCAACAAAGATGTTCGGGCATTGGCAGCACAATCGCACTTGATTCGGTAAATCAATGCCTGCCCAAACTCCCCAAACCAGGACTTGTGCGACAATCGCGCTCGTTGTGGCCTCCAGTTGCTGCAACATCAGCACTCCTGCTGGGGCCTGACCCAGGCAACGCTTAATACAAGCGCCTGCGGTTTCCATGCCCACCTTAAGACTTATCGGCCACCACTGGACACTGCCAACAGCAGTTGAATGAGCCGATACCCGCGCCGGACATGGCGCTCTGTAAAAATGAACTTTGAAGAATTGAATCTGGCTCCGGCCCTCATGCAAGCTGTGCGCGAGCTCGGCTA
>JAIXOX010000106.1 GCA_027486555.1 Comamonadaceae bacterium | reverse complement strand
CTGACAGAGAAGACAAAAGAAACAGAGAGATAGCTGTAAAACAACCGACACCTATTGACAGGTCAATCCATACCAGGAGCGACGCCCCCGTCGCGAAAAGCCGTGCAGACCCCTAAGAATCGCCCCGAGGGCGGGGCTCCCACAAAATGCAGGGCAATGTCCCTGTAGGAGCGACGCCCTCGTCGCGAAAAGCCTTGCAGACCCCCAAGAATCGCCCCGAGGGCGGGGCTCCCACAAAATGCAAGGCAATGTCCCTGTAGGATCGACGCCCTCGTCGCGAAAAGCCGTGCAGACAACCAAGAATCGCCCCGAGGGCGGGGCTCCCACAAAAAGCAGGGCATTGTCCCTGTAGGAGCGACGCCCTCGTCGCGATGGAGCCCCGCAGACAACCACCCGTCGCTCCGAGGGCGAGGCTCCCACAGGGAGGGCATCTGCATGAGGGCGATCATGGCGGGGCTGAAGCCACCGACCCAACGAATTCCTCAGCCCCCGAAAAAGCCTTTCAGCTTGTCGGTCCAGGTTTCGCCGCTGGGCTGGTGTTTGCCGCCGCCTTTGGTCAGCGAGTCTTCGAACTCCTTGAGCAACTTTTTCTGGTGCTCAGTCAGCTTGACCGGGGTCTCCACGGTGATGTGGCAATACAGGTCGCCCGGGTAGCTGCCGCGCACGCCCTTGATGCCCTTGCCGCGCAAACGGAACTGCTTGCCCGTTTGCGTGCCTTCGGGAATGTCAATGGCCGCTTTGCCTCCCAAGGTGGGCACCTCGATCTCGCCACCCAAAGCCGCTTTGGAAAAGCTGATCGGCACGGCGCAATGCAAGTCGTCGCTGTCGCGCTCGAAGATGTCGTGCTTTTTGAGGCGGATCTCGATGAACAAATCGCCCGGTGGCCCACCATTGGTCCCCGGCTCGCCATTGCCCGCGCTGCGGATGCGCATGCCATCGTCGATGCCGGCTGGAATTTTGACTTCGAGTGTTTTTTGCTTCTTGACCTTGCCTTGCCCATGGCAGGTGCCACAGGGTTCGGGAATGATCTTGCCCGTGCCTCGGCAATTGGGGCAGGTTTGTTGCACACTGAAAAAGCCTTGGCGCATTTGCACTTGGCCTTGGCCGTGGCAGGTGCCGCAAGCTTTGACGCTGGTGCCTGGTTTTGCACCCGTGCCGCTGCAGGTGTCGCAAGCGTCCCAGCTCGGAATGCGCAGTTGCGAATCCTTGCCGTTGGCCGCTTCCTCCAGCGTGATTTCCATGGCGTAGCTCAGGTCAGCGCCCCGGAACACCTGGCGACCGCCACCGCGACCACCACGGCCCTGACCCCCGAAGATGTCGCCAAAGATGTCGCCAAAAGCGTCACCAAAACCGCCGCCAAAGCCTTCAGGGCCACCGCGCATGTTGGGGTCGACACCGGCGTGGCCATGCTGGTCATAAGCCGCGCGTTTTTGCGCGTCCGACAACATCTCGTAGGCCTCTTTGCCCTCTTTGAATTTGGCCTCGGCCTCTTTGGCCTTGGCGTCTTCGCCCTGATTGCGGTCAGGGTGGTACTTCATCGCCAGCTTGCGATAAGCCTTTTTGATGTCTTCGTCTGTGGCGTTTTTGGCAACGCCCAGCACTTCGTAAAAATCTCGTTTTGTCGCCATGGGGCAAATCCAACCGTTAGAACAAGAACGCCGCGAAGGCGATTCAGTAGCCTGAATCAGCTTGCGCGGCGGGACTGCGGACAGGCCGCAGAGGGTGGGGGCTTAGCCCTTTTTGACTTCCTTGACTTCCGCGTCCACCACATTGTCGTCTTGTGGCTTGGCATCGGCGGCACCGGCTGCAGCACCCGCAGCGGCTTGCTGCGCTTGCATGTCGGCGTAGACCTTCTCGCCCAGCTTCTGGCTGGCGGTCATCAGGGCTTCGGTTTTGGCTTCGATGGCGTCTTTGTCTTCGCCCTTCAAAACTTCTTCCAGGGACTTGGCGGCTGTCTCGATGGCTTCTTTTTCAGACGCTTCGATTTTGTCGCCGTGCTCGGTCAGGCTCTTTTTAACGCTGTGCACAGCGGCCTCACCAGCGTTGCGGGCTTGCACCAATTCCAGCTTTTTCTTGTCTTCCACCGCGTTCAGCTCGGCGTCTTTCACCATTTGCTGGATTTCGGCTTCAGACAAACCAGAGTTGGCCTTGATCGTGATCTTGTTCTCTTTGCCGGTGCCTTTGTCTTTGGCGCCCACATGCAAGATGCCGTTGGCGTCGATGTCAAAAGACACTTCAATTTGGGGCGTGCCGCGTGCGGCCGGTGGAATGCCCTCGAGGTTGAATTCACCCAAGGCCTTGTTGCCACTGGCAATTTCACGCTCCCCCTGAAACACCTTGATCGTCACAGCTGGCTGGTTGTCTTCAGCGGTCGAGAAGGTCTGTGCAAACTTGGTCGGGATGGTCGTGTTCTTGGTGATCATCTTGGTCATCACGCCGCCCATGGTCTCGATGCCCAAGGACAAAGGCGTTACGTCCAGCAACAGCACGTCGGTGCGGTCGCCCGACAAGACTTGGCCTTGAATCGCAGCGCCCACGGCCACGGCTTCGTCAGGGTTCACGTCTTTGCGTGGCTCTTTGCCGAAGAATTCTTTGACTTTTTCTTGCACCTTGGGCATGCGGGACATGCCGCCGACCAAGATGATGTCGTCGATCTCGCCAACCGACACGCCAGCGTCTTTGATGGCGGTGCGGCAAGGGGCGATGGTACGCTCGATCAACTCTTCGACCAACTGCTCGAGTTTGGCGCGGGTCAGCTTGATGTTCAGGTGCTTGGGGCCGGTGGCGTCGGCCGTGATGTAAGGCAGGTTGACGTCGGTGGCCGCCGAGCTGGACAGCTCGATCTTGGCCTTTTCAGCGGCTTCTTTCAGGCGCTGCAGGGCCAGCACGTCCTTGGCCAAATCCACACCGGACTCTTTCTTGAACTCGGTGATGATGTGGTCGATGATGCGCTGGTCAAAGTCTTCGCCGCCCAGAAAAGTGTCGCCATTGGTCGACAAGACTTCGAACTGCTTTTCGCCGTCCACGTCGGCGATTTCGATGATGGACACGTCGAACGTGCCGCCACCCAAGTCATACACGGCGATCTTGCGGTCGCCCTTTTCCTGCTTGTCAAGGCCAAAGGCCAAGGCTGCAGCGGTGGGTTCGTTGATGATGCGCTTGACGTCCAGACCGGCAATGCGGCCCGCGTCTTTGGTGGCCTGACGCTGTGCGTCGTTGAAGTAAGCGGGCACCGTGATCACGGCCTCGGTCACTTCTTCGCCGAGGTAGTCTTCGGCGGTTTTCTTCATCTTGCGCAGAATTTCAGCGCTGATTTGGGGCGGGGCCAACTTGTTGCCGCGCACTTCCACCCACGCATCGCCGTTGTCGGCTTTGGCGATGGTGTAGGGCATCAGGTCGATGTCTTTTTGGACTTCTTTTTCGGCGAACTTGCGGCCGATCAAGCGCTTGACCGCGTACAAGGTATTTTTGGGGTTGGTCACTGCCTGGCGCTTGGCCGATGCGCCGACCAGGATTTCGCCGTCTTCTTGGTACGCAATGATGGACGGGGTGGTGCGAGCGCCTTCGGCGTTCTCGATCACTTTGGTCGTGTTGCCTTCCATGATGGCCACGCACGAGTTGGTGGTTCCCAAGTCAATACCGATGATTCTTCCCATTTTGATGCTCCGAAATTGAGTGAAAGTGTTGATGTTTGGTAATTGAGGCGGGGTGTTGCAGTTTTCAAGTCCCCACAACTCAAAAAAGGTTTTTCTAGCATGTCATGCCAGACTTGCTGGTGATGCCGGACTTGATCCGGTATCCATCTTCTTGAAGCCATGGACCCCGGATCAAGTCCGGGGTGACACGGTGCTGCCATCGACCCCGGGTCAAGTCCGGGGTGACAGTGGGTGTCAAATCGCTTGGTTTTACTTGGGCGCAGTGACTGTGACCAAAGCAGGGCGCAGCACGCGCTCGGCGATGGAATAACCCTTTTGCAGCACGCTGACCACGGTGTTGGGCTCTTGCTCGGCGGGCACCACGCTGATGGCTTGGTGGTGGTGCGGGTCAAATTTTGTGCCCGCAGGTGGGGCGATCTCCATCACCTTGTTGCGCTCCAGTGCGCTTTTGAGCTGGCGCAAGGTGGCTTGCGAGCCCTCGCGAATCTGCTCCAAGGTCGCGTTGGGAATCGCCAGACCCGCTTCCAGGCTGTCCAGCACGGGCAACAAACTGTCGGCAAAACCTTCCACAGCAAATTTGCGTGCCTTGCTGATTTCGTCATCGGCTCGTCGGCGTGCGTTTTGCACATCGGCTTGCGCGCGCAAGAACTGGTCGGCCAAACTGGCGTTTTGGGCCTTCAGGTTGGTCAATTCGGCTTGGGCATCGGCCAAAGGGTCTGACGGTTCTGTGGACGTGGCCATGGCAGCAGCAGCGGCCAATTCTTCGTCGCTCAAGGGTTGGGATTGTGGGTTTTGTGTGGCTTCTGACATGAACAATGTCCGCAAAAAATGTGTACCCCTCTTAAATAGGGGCGTTGTTGGAGGCTTCAAGGGGTGGCCGTTTGTCTGGCGAGCAGCTTCAACGCACAAGAAAAAACCCGCCAGTTGGCGGGTTGTGCCCCATGCAGCTGACCGACTGTCAGTTCAGGGCCAGCAATTCAACGTCAAACTTCAGTGTGGCATTGGGCGGAATCACGCCGCCTGCACCGCGCGCACCATAGCCCAGCTCGGACGGGATGATCAAGGTGCGCTGACCGCCCACCTTCATGCCAGCCACGCCCTCGTCCCAGCCCTTGATGACCATGCCAGCGCCCAGACCAAACACAAAAGGATCGCGGCGGTCGCGGCTCGAATCAAACTTGGCACCTTGCTGACCGTCTTTGTAAAGCCAGCCCGTGTAGTGCACGGTCACATCCTGGCCGGGCGTGGCCTCAGCGCCATCGCCAACAACGGTGTCTTCGTATTGCAAGCCAGAGGGAGTGGTGTTCATGAAAAGCTTTCTGTCAAAAAAGAGACACGGTCAGGGATCGGAAGCACCGTGTGTGTGAAACGCAAAATTATGCCAGCCTGCGGCATGCCACGGGTTCGACCCCAGTGCATTACCAATGCTGGGCGTATTGAGAGCATGTCTGGGCAAAACCCAAACTTCAGCGCTTGTCTGATCTATGGGAGAGGGTTCTGGCGGCCAAATCGCGCATCAGGGCCTGAACACCATAGGTCCACGGTGGTGCCACTTCAGAGGTGGTGACCGTGTTGACCAAGGTGCCCAACTTCGCGGTGGACACACTCACCACATCGCCCACCACATGCGTGAAACCTTGTCCTGGGCCGTGACGGTCTTGGGTGGGAGCGAACATCGTGCCCAAAAACAGCAGCATGCCATCTGGGTATTGGTGGTAGGGGCCCATGGCCTGATGAACCAAATCGAGCGGATCACGGCTGATTTGGTTCAGAGAGCTGCTGCCTTGCATCACAAACCCTTCAGGTCCCTGGACTTCAAGGCGTAACTCGCACTCGCGCACATCTTCGATGCCAAATTGCGCATCAAAAAGCCGAATGAAAGGACCGATGGCGCAACTTGCATTGTTGTCCTTGGCCTTGCCCAAAAGCAGGGCGCTTCGGCCCTCAAAATCTCGCAAATTCACATCGTTGCCCAAGGTGGCCCCCACCACTTCTCCGCGTGAATTGGTCGCCAGCACGATTTCGGGCTCGGGGTTGTTCCATTGGCTGGCTGGGTGAATCCCCACCCAAGCACCGCTGCCCACGGCGCTCATGGGCTGGGATTTGGTAAAAATCTCGGCATCAGGCCCAATGCCCACCTCTAAATATTGCGACCACATGCCTTGTGCCAACAGCACTTGCTTGAGTTGCGCGGCCTGTGCAGAACCGGGCACCACGCTGCGCAAGTTGTCGCCAATGACAGCCACCACCGCTTGCCTGACCGCCTCGGCACGGCTGGCGTCGCCACGGGCTTGCTCTTCAATCACCCGCTCCAGCATGCTGGCCACAAAGGTCACGCCCGCCGCTTTGACCGCCTGTAAATCGCAAGGAGCCATGAACCATGGCGCATCAGGGTTACGCTCGGCCTGCAGGCTGTTGCCCAAGGCTTGATCGGTGCCGCACAAAGCAGGTGCGAGACCAGAATTTACAAAATCATGAACCCGTGCTGCCACATTTGGCAGGTCCAACAAAGCGCTACAGGTGTTGGCCAAGTCTGACAAATCGAACACATCCTGCGGCGTCACAGCCACCACATGAGCTCCGGCCCCAGGGACCCACAAACGCCCGACCAACAAAGCCTGGTGGGCATCATGTGGCAAATGCGAATTGAACATGTTCAAGCCTTATTCGATCAAATGAGGCCATGTTGTCAGATGCTTGAACAAATTCCTGTCACCTAGGCACATCTTCAGGTCTTGTGTGGTCTGCTGCGTGTGGATTTGTTATTTGCATGTGTGAAAAAGCGCCAGCGGACCCGTCAAAGGGCCTGCCTGTCCATTCATGACCCGGGCTTAGTGGATGTAGAAGTTCAAACCGATGGCGGCGTTGCTGTTGGTGCGTTTGACGCCGTCCTTGTCGATGACGTCGTAGGTCACGATACCGTTCAGGGTCATGTCGCGGTTCAGGGGATGTTCAAAGCCAAGGCCCACTTGAGGACGGTAGCTGGGCAAGTCGCCTTTGACACCAGCGCGCGCATACATCAAGGTGTTGTTGATGATTTTGCCGGCTTTGAAGGTGACGCCTGCCACGACGCCGGTCGATGATTTCTTCTGGTAATCCGCAAAACCTTCGATGCCCACGAGCATGTTGCTGTACATCATGTTGTAGCCCAGCACGATGGAGGGGTAGAAAGACTGGCTGGTGGTGTCCATGGACGGACCGGTCACGGTGGAACGGTTGTTGCCCACTTGCACGCCTTCGTAGTAGCCCAAAAAGTCTTTGGGTTTGCTTTGAGCGAAAGCGGTGCCTGTGGACAAGGCCACCAAGGCCAGAAGTGCAATGATTTTCATGGGGTTGCCTGGGTCGGTTATGCGATTGAAAAAAATATATAAATCAGGATCAATTTGACCTTGGTTGATAATCTCCCAAATTTATCATAAAAAAAATGAAATCAACGATTTTGAAGATTTGCTTTGGATCTTCGACGGTACGCAATTTCAACGTCGTTCTTTGTCCAGGAAAAGCCCATGAACAACACTCAAGAACCCCAGTCCAGGCGTCGTCGTCGCAGCGGCTCAAGGCGCAAGGCCAGGAAAATGGATGCGGCTTCGTTGGTCCATTTTTTGCGCAGGCACGGCACCCTGACCTTGTTGGTGTGCGTCGCTTTTGTGAGTTTGGTCACGTCCTGGGTGGCCATTGATTTGAGCGCTTAAGACCTTCGCCAAGGGTGATCTCAGAGCATCCGAGCGGTGCAGACACGATTGCTTGCAATTTTTGTGCGCCAAGTCACATGTCAACGATTTGATGCGGGTTAAATTCAGGTTCATTCATTGACACCAAGGACTTTTTCATGATCACCCAAACATCTGTTTTGACCCACATGGGCGTTTTGGTCAGCGCTGCGGCCGTGTTGTTGACAGGTTGCGCCACGGCCACGCAAGAGCAAAAGGGTGCGGGCACCGGTGCCGTGATCGGTGCGGTGGCGGGTCAAATTTTGGGGCGCGACAGCAAGTCCACCGCCATTGGTGCGGGTTTGGGGGCTTTGGGGGGGTACATCTGGTCCAAAAACATGGAAGACAAAAAGCGCGCCATGGAACAAGCCACGGCCGGTACGGGCACGGTGGTCACACAAACGGCAGACAACCAACTCAAGTTGAGCATTCCGAACGACATTTCGTTTGACACGGGCCGCGCCGACATCAAGGCCAATTTGCGCCCGATTCTGGACCAGTTTGCACAGGGTTTGAGCCAGCAGCCCAGCATGGAAGTGCGCATTGTGGGCCACACTGACAACACCGGCAGCGATGCCATCAACAACCCCTTGTCGGTCAACCGCGCGCAAAGTGCACGCGATTATTTGATGGCCCGTGGGGTGAGCAGTGCACGCATCGCCATTGATGGCCGGGGCTCGCGTGAACCCATTGCCGACAACGGCAGCGCGGATGGCCGGGCTCGTAACCGCCGCATCGACATCTTTTTAGCCGAGCGCGGTCAGAAGTAAATTTTTTGCAGCAGCGCCACGAGTGTTTTGCGCTCAGCGGGCGTGAGCCTGGCGGTTTTTTCAGTTTCCAGATCGCTGGCGGTCTGTTCGGCCTGGACCATGAGGGCTTGGCCCTTGGGCGTGGCGTGCAGGCCGACGGCACGGCCGTCGTGCGGGTGGGGCTGGCGCTCGATCAGGCCCCTTGACTCCAGCGACTGGATCAAGCCCACCAGGTTGGGGGGCAGCAAATTGAGGGCAGCGCACAGTTGCCGCGAGGTCACCCCGGGGTTGTGGCCAATGGTGGACATGACCGAAAAGTCCACGGGCTTGAGGCCATAGGGTGCCAGGCGTTCCAAAAACAATTCGATGATGCTCAGGGCTGCACGCCGCGCGTTGTAGCCCATCAGGCTTTGCAGGTAGCGGGTGTCCACTTGCTCGACACTGGCCGCAGCAGGCTTGGCGGTTTTGGTCGTGGACCGCACCGCTTTGGCCGAAGCGGCGCGCTTGGCTTTGGGGTTTGCAGTGGTCGGGGTTTGGCTGGCCCGCAGAGCAGTTGTATGGGCTGCTGTGTTGCTGGCTGTTTTTGCCGCTTTGGCGGGGCGTGTGGTGCCGAGCATGCTGTTACTCAAGCTGCAGCCGTGCACTGCTGCACGATGATGAAACTGCGCATCTGGAATTCGGGCAGCACCCAGCTGCGCAGCGCTTTGGCCGGGGCCAGCCAGCGTGCATCGGCGTTGGGTGTGTTGGCATCCACACCCGCTTCGATGCGCAGCCAAGCCCAGTCCATCAGCACCAGGGCCACGGCGCGCAAATAGTCGTCGGCCACGCGGTAGGGCAGCGCGGCGTCTTGCGGAGCCGTCTTGACGATTTGTGCTGTGACGGCGCGCAGGGTTTGGATGCGCGCTTGCGCGGCGGTGCTGGCTTTGGCCGCTTGTGGCAAGTCGGCAGCAAGGCAGTCCAGCAGCGCGTTCATGCCGGTGCCGCCATCGGCCAGCACCTTGCGCACCAAGAGGTCAATCGCCTGGATCTCGTTGGTGCCTTCGTAAATCATGGCCACACGGGCGTCGCGCACGATTTGCTCGATGCCCCACTCGCGCACATAGCCGTGGCCGCCAAACACTTGCAGGCAGTCACTGCCGCCATGGAAAGCCTGGTGGGTGAACACAGATTTCATGACCGGCGTGACGAGCGCGCACCAGCGCTGTGCTGCCGCTTGGGTAGCCGCATCGGCGCTGTGTTTGATCAGGTCGAGTTCGAGCGCGGTGCGGTAGGCCAGCACACGGCCGGCATCGACCCAGGCGCGTTGTGTGTCCAGAATGCGGCGCATGGCGGGGTGCTCGCCAATCAGGTCGGCTTCGCCAGCGCTTTTGCCTTTGCCCGGCGCACGCATTTGGCGGCGTTCTTGTGCATAGGCATCGGCCTTTTGCCAGGCGGCGTCGAGCAGGCCAATGCCCTGCAGGGCCACATGCAATCGGGCGGCGTTCATCATCACAAACATCGCATTCAGGCCCTTGCCGGGCTCGCCCACGATGGAAGAGACCGCTTCGTCAAAACGCATGACACAAGTGGGGCTGCCGTGCAGGCCCATTTTTTCTTCGATGCGGTCGCAGTGCACACGGCTTCGGCTGCCGTCGGGGTAGAACTTGGGGACCAAGAAAAGCGACAGGCCTTTGGGGCCGGGCGGCGCGTCGGGCAGGCGGGCCAGGACCAGGTGCACGATGTTGTCGGTGAGGTCGTGCTCGCCGCCTGAGATGAAAATTTTGGTGCCGCTGACGGCGTATTGGCCGTCGGGCAAAGGGACTGCCTTGGTGCGGGCCAAACCCAGGTCAGAACCGGCGTGCGGCTCGGTCAGACACATGGTGGCCAGCCATTCGCCGGTGGCCACTTTCTCTAAATAGTGCGCTTTCAGCGCACCGCTGGCGTGGTGCTTGATGCACTCGTAAGCCCCGTGCAGCAGGCCGGGGGCCATGGTCCAGCCGAGGTTGGCGGCCGACAGCATTTCGTACAGCATGGCTTCGAGCACGCTGGGCAAACCTTGCCCGCCGTCTTGGGTGCTGGAGGCCAGCGCAGGCCAGCCCGATTGCCAAAAGGATTGGTAAGCGGCTTTGAAGCCCGGCGGCATGGTGACCGCGCCGTCTTTCCAATGCGCGCCGATTTCGTCGCCGTCGCGGTTGAGCGGGGCGATGACTTCGCCCACAAACTTGCCTGCTTCCTGAAGCACCTGCCGCATCAGGTCGGGGTCCACCTCGGCAAAGGCGGGCAGGGCTTGCAGCTGGGCGGGGGCGTTCAAAACGCGGGACAACACAAACTGCATGTCGTCGGTGCGGGGTTGGTAGGCGTTCATGGGTGTCTTGGTCTCAATGGAAAAAATCCGGCGCACCCATCAAGCTGCGCCGGACAACACGGAATCCGTGTGTTGGATCAGGAGTCAACGCTGAAGCCGATGCGCTTGATCAGCGGGCCCCAGCGCTCGAGTTCCACTTGGGAGCTCTTGAGCTGGTCGGCGACTGTGCCACCAAATGGAATCAGGCCGACCACGGTCAAGGCGTCTTGCACGCCTTTGTCTTTGAGGGCCGCATTGATCGCTGCGTTGGCCACTTGCACCACGTTGGCCGGGGTTTTGGCGGGGGCGTAAAAGCCGAACCATTCTTCCACGGTCAATTCGGGGAAGCCTTGCTCAGCAAAGGTGGCCACATCGGGTACAAAAGGCGAACGGGTTTTGCCCGAGGTGGCCAGGATGCGCATCTTGCCCGCCTTGTGGTTGGCAATGAAGTCACCGTGGGGTGTGAACATGCAAGCGATCTGGCCGCCGACCACATCGGTCACGCCGGGCACCGAGCCACGGTAAGGCACATGCTTGAACTCGAAGTTCTGGTTCAGGCCCAACAAGGCGCCGATGAAGTGCGGTGTGGAGCCTGCAGCGGGCGAGCCGTAGCTGGCTTGTGCGGGGTTGGCTTTGGCCCAGACGATGAAGTCTTTCACGTTTTTGACGCTGGCAGGCACCATGGGGCCGACGGCGAAACCGTGGTGGATCATGGAGGCGGTGCCCACAGGCGTGAAGTCTTCAAAGGGCTTGTACTGCAGGTTTTTGAAGATGTGGGGGTACAGCGAGATGGCCGAGAACGGGGTCATGGCCAACACCGAGCCGTCGGCCGGTGCGCTTTTGAGCAGGTTCAGGGCAATCTGGCCGCCAGCACCGGGACGGCTGTCGATGATGCCGGCGTTCTTGCTGTAAGGTGTGCCGCCAAATTTCTCGGCCACACGGCGTGCGCAGATGTCGCCCGAGCTGCCGGGCGGAAAGCCGTAGAGCACTTTGACTTGCTCGATGGGCAGGCCGCTTTGCGCCCAAGCTTGATGGAAAGCGGTGCTGCCCAAAATGGCGGCTCCGATGGTGGATTGGATGAATTCGCGACGGTTGCTCATGCTTGTCTCCTCGAGGGGGGGTAAAAAACGGGTTGAAGAAAGGGGTAAGTCGGTTCGGGTGGTTTTATTTGGCCGATGAGGACTGCGCCGCTTTGTCGGCCGAGCCCTCCAAACCGGCCAGCAAGGCTTTGCTGTTGCCAGGAATGACCATTTGGAATTGGTTGTCGACAAAGGTGTAGTCGTAGTAGCCCATCCGGGCCAATGGCTGGATTTTGAGCACGTCGATCAGGCCTTGGCCGTTGATGATGTCGTCGTCGATGTGGATCGCCACCACGCGGCCAAACACCACGTCTGCGGTGCCCATGGGCGGCTTGCCAGGAAAGCGCAGGCTGTTCAAGTACACGCACTCGAACTGGATGGGTGAGCCCTTGACGCGCATGGGTTTGACCAAACGGCTGGGCAGCTTGGTCAGCCCCGCACGCTCGAACTCGTCCACGCCATGGGGCAATTCTTCAGCCGAGATGTTGACCGCATCGCGCAGGGCATAGGTGGCCATGTTCCAGACGAACTCGCCGGTTTGTTCGGCGTTGCGCACCGAGTCCTTGCGCTCGCCTTGGGTGGTCTGGTTGGCACTGAACATGACGATGGGCGGATCAAAGGTCACGTTTTGAAACTGGCTGTAGGGGGCCAGGTTGTGGCGGCCTTGGGCATCCACCGTAGAGATCCAGCCGATGGGCCGCGGGATCACGCAAGACTTGAAGGGGTCGTGCGGCAAGCCATGGGGGGTGACGCCAGGTTCGTAGTACATGCGGTGACCTTTAGCTGCACAAAACCTTGATGTCCTCGGGAACCGGGATGGCTTTGATGCGGTCCGGGTCTTCGGGGTGCTTGATGCAAAAAGCCCGTACTTCGGTGCCTTCGCACAGCACGGTGTCACCGCGCATGACCACATGCTTGTGCACAAACACCTTGTCGCGCCACTCCTGCACGCTGGTGTGCACTTGAATGGTTTCGCCATAGGTGGCGGGGCGGATGAATTTGGTGTTGATTTCCAGGAGCGGCGTGCCGATGATGCCGCGTGTCTTGACCAGCTCGCGCCAAGGCAAGATGCCGCACTTCATGAAGAAGTTCAGCGATGACGCGTCCATCCACTTGGAAAAGTTGGGAAAGAACACGATGCCTGCGGGGTCGCAGTCACCGAACACCACCTGCACTTCGTAAACAACGGTTTTGCTCATGTTCGGCTTTCAGCGCGGGGCCATGCGCAGTGCGCCATCGAGGCGAATCACTTCGCCGTTCAGGTGGTCGTTGCTGACAATGTGGCAGGCCAGTTCGGCGAATTCGCTGGGCTTGCCCAGACGTGCCGGGAAGGGGATGCTCGCGGCCAGCGATTGCTGGATCGGCTCGGGCAAGCTCGCCAACAAGGGCGTCTTGAACAGGCCTGGCGCGATGGTGCACACGCGGATGCCGTGTTGTGCCAAGTCGCGTGCCATGGGCAGTGTCATGCCGACCACACCGGCTTTGGAGGCACTGTAGGCTTGCTGGCCCACTTGCCCGTCAAAGGCCGCGACCGAGGCGGTGAAAACCATGACGCCACGCGCACCGTCTTCCATGGGGTCGAGCTGAGTGCAGGCCTCGGCAAACAAACGCGCCGCGTTGTAGGTGCCGATCAGGTTGACGTTGATGACCTTGGCGAATTCCTCCAGCGGCGCTGCTTTGCCGTCTTTACCGACCACGCGCTTGGCGGTGCCGATGCCGGCGATCTGCATCAAGATGCGGGCAGGGCCGTGGGCTGCGGCGGCCGTCTGGATGGCCTGGGCCATGCTGTCTGCATCGCTCACGTTGCAGTGCACCGCAACGCCGCCGATTTCGGCTGCTACGCGCTCGGCGTTGGCCATGTTGAGGTCGAGCACAGCAACCTTCGCGCCCAGACGGGCCAGTTCGCGGGCCGTGGCCTCGCCCAAACCAGAGCCACCGCCGGTGACCAATGCTGCTTGTCCTTGGATATTCATGTCAGTTCCTTTTTGTCAGAGGTCGAACCTTCGGGTCCGACGGTTCGTTGGGGTGTCGGGGCTAAAGCCACCGACCTTCGTGTTCTTTGAATTTGTATTTTTGTAGGTCGGTGGCTTCAGCCCCGACAAATGCCCGCAGAACGCGACCATGTCGGGGCTAAAGCCACCGACCTACAAATCAGTTCATGCTGCTTCGGGGTTTTCGATCAGCAGCGCAATGCCTTGCCCGCCGCCCACACAGGCGCTGGAGATGCCCCAGCGCAAGCCCGAGCGTTGCAGTTCACGCGCCAGCGTGATGGTCAGGCGCACGCCGGTGGCGGCCAAGGGGTGGCCGAGCGCAATCGCGCCACCATTGACGTTGAGCCTGGCCACATCCAGGCCCAGCTCTTTCGCCACGGCCAGGGTTTGCGCGCCTTGCGCTTCGTTGATCTCAAAGCGGCCGATGTCCGACAGCTTCAGGCCCGTGCGCTCGAGCAACAAGCGAATGGCCGGGGCGGGGCCGATGCCCATGATCTCGGGCGGCACGCCCACAGCCGCAGCAGCCACCACGCGAGCGATGGGTTTTTTGCCGTGGGCTTTCGCATAGGTGCCCGAGGTGACCACACAAGCCGCTGCCGCATCGACCAGTGCCGAGCTGTTGCCACCGGTCTGCACGCCACCTTCGTACACCGGCCGGAGTTTGCCCAGCACCTCGGCAGGCGAGATGCGTGGGTGCGTGTCGGCGCTGACCTCGGTCACTTTGCCTTGCAGCTTGATGCCGCGCGAGACGTAGCCTTCGAGCTCAAACTTTTCAGTGACCACGGGCACGATTTCGCCCGCATGAAAACCTGCGGCCTGCGCGGCCACGGCTTTGCCAAACGAGTCAGAAGCGAACTGGTCCACCTCTTCCCGGGTGATGTTGTATTTTTTGGCCAGGTTCTCGGCCGTCTGGATCATGTTGATGCCTGCGGCCGGGTCTTTCAGCGCTTCCCACATGAAGTCCTTGAAGCCCACGGGCGCGCCCAGCTTGAAGCCGGTGCGGTGGTCAAAGGCGGCAATCGGGTTGCGCGTCATGCTCTCGGTGCCGACCACCAGCGCAGCCTCGCACACGCCAGCTTCGATCTGCTCGCCCGC
This sequence comes from Comamonadaceae bacterium, assembly GCA_027486555.1. Taxonomy (GTDB): domain Bacteria; phylum Pseudomonadota; class Gammaproteobacteria; order Burkholderiales; family Burkholderiaceae_C; genus Limnohabitans_A. The sequence goes on along the minus strand of JAIXOX010000106.1, from coordinate 14,941 downwards.
TTGGCGAAACAGCTCAAAGCCAGTGCCGCAAATGCGTTGCACCATGATGGCGGGCACTTCTTGCGGCACACCGGCGTACAGCCCGATGTGGCGGGGCAAGAAGAACTGGTCAAAGTCGCCGGGGGCCATGTTGCCGGTGATGACCGAGCCGATCTCGGTGGGGGCGATGCCTGCGCGCTTCAAAGCCTCGCGTGCGGCTTTGATGCCGAGGTCCGTGGGCGAGATGTGGCCTAAAGCGCCGCAATAGTCCACCATGGGCGTGCGCATGCCTTCGTGCATCCACACATCGGCAAACGCGTTGAAAAATCCTTTGGAAGCCATGTTCTTGTCTTTCTCAATCGAATCATCGGATTCGATGTGGTTTTTTTCGCAGGTCGGACCTTCAGGTCCGACGGGTCTTGCTTGTCGGAGCTGAAGCTCCGACCTACGTTTTCATGCTTGGGGTTTGACGATGTAATGAAGCGTGTCGGCATGCAGCGCCGCCACGGTGTCGGCGCGGTGCGCGAGCACCGAGCGCTGGTTGATCGATCCCTTGTCGGTGATCTCGCCCTTGTCGATGGTGGGTGGCTCGCTCAGCAGGCACAGGCGTGCAATGCGGTTGGCGCTGCCGGTGCCGGTTTTGGCCAATTCGTTGACGATCTCCTGGAACTTGGCCAGCACCGGGGCAGACGCGAGCACCTCGGACAGCGGCACATCGGCGGGTAGGCCGCTCAAAGCGCGCACTGCCGGTGTCGGGAAAATCATCGCGCCGACTTCTTTCATGTTGATGCCGGTGAGCACTGCGTCTTGTATATAAGGTGCACCTGCCGAAGTGATCTTGGCGCGAAGAGGCCCCACGCTCACAAAAGTGCCGGTGGCCAGCTTGAAGTCCTCGGCAATGCGGCCGTCAAACTTCAGGCCCAGGTGCACATCGGTTTCGTCGATCCACTTGACCGCGTCACCGGTTTTGAAAAAGCCTTCCTCGTCAAACGATCCAGCGGTTTCTTCCGGGTTGCGCCAGTAGCCGGGGGTGATGTTGGGGCCGCGGTAACGCACCTCGGTTTTGCCTTGCATGTCCACCAGCTTGAGTTCCAGGCCAGGGGTCGGCACGCCCAAATCGCCCGCTTGCACAAAGGGGTTGGTCACAAAAATGCCAAACGGACCCGATTCGGTCATGCCCAAGCCCGTGCCCATGACGATGCGTTCGCCGACTTCTCGTTCTTGCGATTCATACAGGCTGTCCCAAATGGGCTGGGCCAGAGCGGCACCGGCGTAGAAGAACATCTGCAGGCGTGACAGCAAGGTCTTGCGCAGTTGGTCGTCGGTTTTCATGGCGTGGGCGATCGCTTCAAAGCCGGTGGGCACGTTGAAGTAGACCGTGGGCGCGATCTCGCGCAGGTTGCGCAGGGTCTCGCCAATCAGTGCGGGTGTGGGCTTGCCGTCGTCAATGTAGAGCGTGCCGCCGTGGTAGACCGTCATGCCCACGTTGTGGTTGCCGCCGAAGGTGTGGTTCCAGGGCAGCCAGTCGACCAGCACCAGATCTTTTTCGGCCAACACGGGCATGGACTGGGCCATTTGCTGCTGGTTGGCGCACCACAGGCGCTGGGTGTTGATGACCGCCTTGGGTAGCTTGGTCGAGCCGCTGGTGAACAAAAACTTGACGATGGTGTCAGGGCCGGTGGCGGCGATGGCGGCGTCCACTGCGGGCGTGGCGACGGTGGCGCACAGGTCCTCGAACGAGGTGACTTGGCGGCCGTCCACAGCGCCTTCACACATCACCACTTCCATGTCATCGCTGACGGTGGCGGCAATGGCTTTGGCGTAGCGCGCGTCGGTGGCGAACACCATGCCGGGCGTGACGGTTTTGAGCACATGCTTGAGCTTGTCGTAGTCGACGCTGACCAGCGAGTAGGGCGGTGAGGTGGGCACAGAAGGCACACCGGCAACCATCGCACCCAAGGCCAGCAGGGCGTGTTCCAGGCTGTTCTCGCTCAGGATGACCACGGGTCTCTCGGCGCTGAGGCCTCGGTCGATCAGGCCTTGCGCAATGCTGCGTGCAGTCTGCCAGGCCTCTGCGTAGGAGATGTGTTTCCAGTCGCCAGTGCTGCCGTCGGCTTGCTTGACGCGGCGTGCCATGAACGTGTGGTCTGGCTGGGTCTGCGCCCAGTGTTGCAGGCGGTCGGTCATGCGCTCGGCAAAGGGCTGCAGTTCCTGATCGGCTTTGAGGTAGTGCGTGCCGGGTACGCCATCGCGCAGCGTGACGCGGGTCACGCCGAACTTCAGGGGGCGGAATTGGGGGGCGTTCATGGGGTGTCTCCAAGTTTTGGCGTTCTGTGTACGGCGTTTGGCGTCTGGCGTTCAGGGTTCAGCGTTGAGGGTTCGGTGTTGAGGGTTCAGTGTTCAGCGTACGGCGTTCGGCGTTCGGGTTTCAAGTTTCATTGACAACGCTCAACGATCAACGCTCAACCCTCAACGCTCAACCCTCAACGCTCAACCCTCAACGCCCAACGCCCAACGCCCAACGCCCAACGCTCAACCCTTCTGTACTTTGGCCGCCTTGCCTTCGAGGAAGGCGCGCACACGGGCTTTGGCTTCGGGCGCGGACTGGGCAATGGAGGCCATCAACGCTTCTGTGAACAGGCCGTGGTCTGCAGGCTGTTCGGCAATGCGGGGCAGGGCGTGGGTCAGGGCAAAGTTGGTCAGAGGCGCGTTGGTGGCAATGCGGGCGGCCAGCTCAATCGCCTTGGTCAAAGCGCTGCCAGTGGGCACCAGGTACTGCGCCAAGCCCACGCGTTCGCCGTCTTGCGCGTTGTACACGCGGCCTGTCAGCATCATGTCGGTCATGCGGGCTGTACCAATGAGTTTGGGCACACGCACCGAGCCGCCGCCGCCCACAAAGATGCCGCGTGTGCCTTCGGGCAGGGCGTAAAAAGTGCTTTCGTCGGCCACGCGGATGTGCGATGCGCAAGCCAGCTCCAAGCCGCCACCGACCACCGCGCCGTGCAGCGCCGCGACCACGGGCACACGGCCTTGTTCAACGGCGTTCAGGGCCACATGCCAGCTGCGGGAGTGGTGAATGCCTTCACCGGCGTCGCGCTCTTTCAGCTCGGACAAATCCAGACCAGCGCAGAAGTGGTCGCCTTCGCCATGGATAACAGCAGCACCAGCCTCAGGGGGCAGGTTTTGGAACACATCGCGCAGGGCTTCGATCAGGCCGTCGTTCAGTGCATTGCGCTTGGCCGGGCGGCACATACGCACCACGGCCACAGCGCCATGCATGTCCAAAGCCACGCCGTTGGCGGCTGCGCGTTCGAGGATGGGGTGATGGGTGTGGGTCATGGCGAGGGCTTTCTTCAGACTTGGCCAGGACGCCAAGAAAGTTATTATTGATAACCATATTGTGATCAGTGACTGGCACTTTTCTGCCTGGTGTTTTCCCTAGGTTTGACATGTCTCTTCCTAGGGGGATGCCCTGCACTTTGTGGGAGCCCGCCCTCGGGACGGAGGGTGGGGGTCTGCAAGGCTTGATCGCGACGAGGGCGTCGCTCCTACAGATACATTGCCCTGCACCACAGGGGCATTGCCCTGCACTTTGTGGGAGCCCGCCCACGGGACGGAGGGTGGGGGTCTGCAAGGCTTGATCGCGGCGAGGGCGTCGCTCCTACAGATACATTGCCCTGCACCACAGGGTCATTGCCCTGCACTTTGTGGGAGCCCCGCCCTTGGGACGGAGGGTGGGGGTATGCAAGGCTTGATCGCGACGAGGGCGTCGCTCCTACAGATACATTGCCCTGCACTACAGGCATTGCCCTGCACTTTGTGGGAGCCCGCCCTCGGGACGGAGGGTGGGGGTCTGCAAGGCTTGATCGCGACGAGGGCGTCGCTCCTACGGATACATTGCCCTGGGCCACAGGGGCATTGCCGTGCACTTTGTGGGAGCCCCGCCCTCGGGGCGATGGAAGGTGTGGTCTTACTTGTGACCTTGGCCTTGGGTGTGATCGGCTATTGTTTACCCCTATTTGCTGTCAAGGAGCCCCATGAACCACCAAGACCTGATCGCCATCGACATCCACACCCACGCCGAAGTGAGCTGCTGGAACCCTTTTGACAACTACGGCGAGGAATACGACCGCGCCGCCGACAAGTTCTTTGGCAGCGACCGCCGCCCGACCATCGAAGAAACCGTGGCTTATTACCGCGAGCGCAAGATCGGCTTGGTCATGTTCACCGTGGACAGCGAATCGCAGTTGGGCCGCCGCCGCATCCCCAACGAAGAAATTGCCAAAGCCGCGCGTGACAACAGCGACATGATGATTGCCTTCGCCAGCATCGACCCGCACAAGGGCAAGATGGGCGCACGCGAGGCCGAGCGCCTGATCAAGGAAGAGGGCATCAAGGGCTTCAAGTTCCACCCCACGGTGCAAGGCTTTTTGCCCTATGACCGCATGGCCTGGCCGATTTACGAGGTGATCAACCACCACAAATTGCCCGCCATCTTTCACACCGGACACAGCGGCATCGGCTCGGGCATGCGTTGCGGCGGCGGCCTGCGTTTGCAAAACAGCAATCCCATGCTGCTCGAAGATGTGGCGATCGACTGGCCCGATATCCAAATCGTGATGGCGCACCCCAGCTTTCCGTGGCAGGACGAGGCGCTGAGCTTGGCCACGCACAAGCCCAATGTGTGGATCGACCTTTCGGGCTGGAGCCCCAAGTACTTTCCCAAGCAATTGATCCAATACGCCAACACTTTGCTCAAAGACCGTGTCCTGTTCGGCAGCGACTACCCGCTGATCACGCCCGAGCGCTGGATGAAGGATTTTGAGGTGGCAGGCTTCAAACCCGAGGTGATGCCGGGCATTTTGAAGGGCAACGCGATCCGTTTGCTGGGCTTGGACAAGGCAGCCTGAACTTTGATGGCCACGCCGATCGTGCGTTCCTGTCGGCGATGAAGCTTTCGACCTGAATGCGGTATTTGCAGGTCGGTGGCTTCAGCCCCGACAGGCCCCTGCGCCGGAGCCCATGCACGGAAGGCTGGTAATGAGGGCATCACCCTTTTTTCTGGAGTCCCCAGGGCGTGAATTTGACGGCTGCAGCGGTCACCACGCCGTACGACACCATGGCCACGGCCACCAGTTGGTAAAACTGATCTGCTGTGCCTTGGTGCTGTGACAGCCAGTAGCCTGCCCCTGCCACCAAAACCAAACGCACCGTGCCTGCCAGCACCGGGCCAATGACCTGCCCGGCGCCCTGGGATGCGAAGTACAGCGTCAGGCCCAAACCAAAAAACGCAAAGGCCGGGCCTGCCGTCACCAGGTAGTGCCGGGCATGGCTCAGCACCGCTTCGTCTTGCGTGAACAGGCGCGCCCACAGGTCGGGTGCCAGTGTGACCACCGCCCCAATCAGGGCCAGGTTGAGGGCCGACACGCCGCCCGCCACCCAAGCCACTTGGCGTGCGCGGGTGATGTTGCCTGCGCCCATGGCCATGCCCACCATGGGGACCGAGGCCACGCCAATGCCAAAGGAAATCGGGATCAATAAAAATTCAAGTCGCTGACCAATGCCATAACCGGCCAAGGCTTCGGTGCCCAGTTGCGCCAGCAAACCGGTGAAGATCAAGATGGCCAGCACCGACTGCACCGGCGACAGGCAGGCCGTGGCACCGACTTTGAGGATGTCGCTGAACTGGCTCCACTGCATCTGAAACCCTTGCCACCTGAGCGTCAAGCGACCTTGCCCTCTGGCCAGGTACCACATAAAAAACACCACGCCTGCCGCAGTCGCCACAATGTGGCCCAGCGCCACACCCACCATGCCGAGGGCCGGTACCGGTCCAGCGCCCAGCGACAGCAGGCCCCCCAGTGCGATTTGCAAGACCGCAGTGGCCACCAGGGCCACCGAGGGCGCGCGCATATTGCCGGTGCCGCGCAAGATCGAGGCCAGCGTGTTCAAAAGCCACACCAGCGCAGCACCTGCAAACAGCACCTGGCCATAACGAACGGCTTCGTCCAGCACGGCATCGCGGCCGCCAAGCAACGCATAAAAAACCGGCCCCCACAGCACAAAGATGGCGCTGTAGACCAGCCCTGCGCCCAGGCCGATCACCAGGGCGTGCAGCAGCAAACTTTGCGCACGCGCCAGATCTGAAGCCCCCAAGGCACGGCTGATGGCAGCCGACACACCGCCGCCCATGGCCCCAGCCGACATCATTTGTGTGAGCATGGCAAAGGGGAACACCAGGGCCATGGCCGCCAGCGGTGCCGTGCCGAGGCGGCCCACGTAATAGGTCTCGGCAATGCCTACCAGCACGGTCATGACCATGGCCAACACATTGGGCGCGGACAAACGCAGCAAGGTGGGCAAGATGGGGGCCGATAACAGCCGCTGCAAATCGGGGTGGGGTGAAGTCATGGCGCGATCTTGGCAGCAGGAGTGGCCCAGTCGGTGGACTTTGGCGACAGGATCAGGCCCCACATGGCCTTGGATTTCAGGCCCCAAGTTCTGGTGTTGTGGGGCTGTGCAACAGCTGGTCCATGGGCCAGTTGAGCAGCTCGGCCAAGCGGCACACCACCCAGCGCGCTTCGACGGGCGAGACCACCGCAGGCTCGGCCAGCAGGCCCAGCTCGCATTGCGTCAGCACCAATTCTTCGGTAATGCCCAGGGTGAACTGCATATTGGCCGCTTTTTCGGTCAGCAAGTTGGCCAGGTCTTCGCACAGCTCGTAGCGCTCGGTCATCTCGCGGTGGCCGATGCTGGGTTTGATTTTGCCGGGCGGCACATACAGCGCTGTGAAGCTCTCGGGCAGGTAGATCTGGTTGTCGTCGCTCATGCCCGGGTCAGGCTTTGTTGACGAATTCGTTTTTCAGCCGCATCGGGCCAAAGCCTTCGATCTTGCAGTCGATGTCGAGCGGGGAAGGCGGGCAGGGTGTTCATGTCCATGGGGTCACCAAATCAAGCATTGTCGTCTGCAAATGTGGGCCATCGCGACGGGGGCGTCGCGCCTACGGGGGAATGCCCTGTATTTTGTGGGAGCCCCGCTCTCGGGGCGATGGGTGGTGGTTTGCGAGGATTTTCGCGACGTGGGCGTTGCTCCTGCAAAAAACACCATTGGGCTGGATCCATGAGCTCAGGGCTGCGCCTTTTTGTCTGTTGATTCGCTGTTTTGCGTTTCTTGTTGTGCTTTTTCCTGCGCCCGCTGTTGCCGGGTCTTTTCCTGCGCCTTGCGCACATCGTGCATTTGCCAGAAGGCAAACACAAACACCAGTCCAAAAATGCCCAACTCCAACCAAATGCCCATGGCCATGCTCCTGTTGTGTGCCTGACATCCTAGCCGGGAATCACCCGCAGACAAGGGTCACGCCCGCGATGGACTGCACCGCGAAGGCCCGATGGTCACGTTTTTCACTCACCGATGCACCGACCGGGTGTCAATGTGGGTTGACATACTCAAATATCAATATATATTGACACTCATGTCTGTCAGCCAGGTTTGACAGTCCTTTCTTCCGGAGGTCTCATGAGTCTGTTGACACGCGCTGAGCAAGCCCTGAGGGCACATTTTGAGCAAGCCGCCGGTGTGGGTGCACCGCCCAGGCTGGTGGCCGCCATGCGGCATGCGGTGTTTTCGGGTGGGGCGCGCATTCGTCCGCAGTTGTGCATGGCGGTGGCCACCGCTTGTGGTGACGACACGCCCGAGTTGACCAATGCCGCCGCTGTGGCCCTTGAATTGATGCATTGCGCATCGCTGGTGCACGACGACATGCCCGCTTTTGACAATGCCGACACCCGGCGCGGGCTGCCCACGGTGCACAAGGCTTTCAGCGAACCGCTGGCGCTGTTGGCCGGTGATGGCCTGATCGTCATGGCTTACCGCGTGTTGCTGCAAGCCGGTGTGCAACGGCCGGACCGTTTGATTCGCCTCATGGACAACTTGACCACCGGCGTGGGCCTGCCCAACGGCATCGTGGCCGGGCAAGCCTGGGAGTGCGAGACCAGTGCCGATTTGGCCCAATACCAACGCGCCAAGACCGGCGCTTTGTTTGTGTCGGCCACCTGTGCCGGTGCGCTCAGTTGTGGTGTAGCCCCCGAACCATGGGCGCACCTGGGCCACTATTTGGGTGAGGCCTACCAAGTGGCCGACGACATCCGGGACGTGATTGCCGACGCCGCCACCTTGGGCAAACCTGCAGGGCAAGATGCGCTGCACGCCCGCCCCAGCTCAGCCCAAGCGCTGGGCCTGACCGGTGCGATTGCCCATTTTGACCGCCTGATTGACCAGGCCGCTGGGTCCATTCCGGCCTGTTCTTGCCGCGACATGTTGCGCCAATTGGTGCAGGTAGAAGCTGAGCGCCTGGTGCCCAAAGCCCTGTGCGAAGGTTATTTCAAGACCCACCCTGAGGTGGCCCCCGCTCGCGTCAGCGCGCCGCATTGAGCGCCAAAACAGCCTGACGCAAAGGAAAGATCATGTCCCAACCTCTGGATTTGGCCGCTGTGCAGGCCCACACTGCAGACACCTCGCTCCAAGATGCCTGGCAAGCCCGTCTGGAGCGCTGGTATGCCCACCCCGGTTTGTACCGCTGGTCGCTCAGCAACCCGCTGACCCGCTGGTTGACCCGTCGCCGCACCCGCAAGTTGTTCGATTTGATGGCAGGGTTTGTGCACAGCCAGGTCTTGCTCGGTTGTGTGCGACTGGACTTGTTTCGGGCTTTGCATCAGGCCCCCGCAAATCTGCACGATTTGGCCCATCGCACTGGCTTGGCACCTGCTGTTTTGCAGCGCTTGTTGTTGTCGGCCGTGGCGTTGGGCTTGCTGGAACACCGCAGTCAGGGGCGTTTTGGCCTGGGTCCCTTGGGCGTGCCGCTGGCGCAGCACGAGGGCATCGCCCAAATGATCGAACACAACCACCTGCTTTACCAGGACATGCAAGACCCCTTGCAGTTTTTGAACAACGCTTGGAGCGGTGGCATGGCCGAGTATTGGCCCTACGCCCATCAGCAGACTGCACCGCTTGCATCGCCCCAAGCCGAGGTGGACAAGTTCACCCGCTATTCGCAACTCATGGCTGCCTCGCAAGGTTTTGTGGTGCAAGAGATTTTGTCGTCCTACTTTTTTGACGAGCACCGTTGTGTGCTGGATGTGGGTGCTGGCAAGGGCCGGTTTGTGAGCGAGTTGGCAGCGCACGCACCGCACCTGAAATTCAAGATGTTTGACCTGCCGCCCGTGCTGGCCTTGGCCCGCGAAGGCCTGCAGGCCAAAGGTTTGACCGAGCGCGTGGCCCTGCACCCGGGCAGTTTTCTGGACGATCCCTTGCCCGAAGGGGCCGACCTGATCACCCTGGTGCGCGTGGCGCACGACCACCCCGATGCGGTGGTGCGGCAGATCCTGCACAAAGCCTTTGCGGCTTTGCCCGTGGGCGGTGTCTTGTTGCTGGCCGAACCCATGGCGCAACCCGAAGAAGAGGCGGGTCAGCCCAGTGCCTCGGCTGATGCGTATTTCCATTTTTATTTGTTGGCCATGGGGGCAGGGCGTTTGCGCACCCCCCAAGAGTTGCAAACCATGATGGAAGAGGCCGGATTCACGCATGTCGAGCAAGTGCCCAACGACATGCCCATCCATGCCCGCATCCTTTTGGGACGCAAATCCGGGTGTTTACCCTCAGTGGGTCAAAATAGTGTCAATACATATTGACATCTATTAATGTAAAGTAAAAAATACAGTCATGAAATCACAAGCCGTCGTCTTCAACAGCCCCAGACACCTGAGCTTGCAGGCCTTGGATTTGCCTGAGCTGCAAACAGGCCAGATCGAAGTGGCCGTGGAATTCAGCGGCATCAGCACCGGCACAGAGCGCATGCTCTGGGACGGCAGCATGCCGCCCTTCCCAGGCATGGGTTACCCCCTGGTGCCGGGTTACGAGACCGTGGGCCGTGTGGTCCGCACAGCATCGGATACGGGTGTACAAGCCGGTCAGCGTGTGTTTGTGCCAGGGGCCAACTGCTTCACCGGTGTCAAAAGCTTGTTTGGCGGTGCGGCATCGCGCCTGGTGGTGACCGAACAAAAAGTGGTACCGGTGTCCGAACACATGGGCGCGCAATCGGTGCTGCTGGCACTGGCCGCCACGGCCTACCACGCGGTGTCGGGTGGGGGTCAACAAGACCCGTTTGCAGCGCCTGAACTCATCATTGGCCATGGCGTCATGGGGCGCTTGCTGGCGCGTCTGACGGTGGCTGCTGGACTGCCCGCACCCACCGTGTGGGAAACCCAAGCCGTGCGATCTACCGGTGCCGAGGGCTACACCGTCATGCAACCGCAAGACGATCCCCGCCGCGACTACGGCACGATTTACGACGTGAGCGGCGACGGCAGCTTGCTCAACACCTTGATTCAGCGCCTGCGCCCCGGTGGCGAGTTGGTGCTGGCAGGTTTTTACAAACAAGACCTGTCTTTCGCTTACGCCCCGGCCTTCATGCGCGAAGCGCGCATGCGCATCGCCGCCGAGTGGAAGCGCCCCGATTTGTTGGCTGTCAACGAGCTGGTCAACACCGGTCGATTGTCACTTGACGGTTTGATCACACACACCCAGCCATCGACCGATGCTGGTTCTGCCTACGAGACCGCCTTCGGAGATGCGAGCTGTCTCAAGATGATCCTTGATTGGAGTGCCTCCTCATGAACGCCGATACCGCAACCACACAGCCCATCAAATTTGTCGAAGTGCTGCGCCGCGAGGCCGACGTCGAACCCGATGCCGTCAGCACCAGCGAAGTGACCAAAGAAACACAAATCATTGCAATCTATGGCAAAGGCGGCATTGGCAAAAGCTTCACGCTGGCCAACCTGTCTTACATGATGGCGCAGCAAGGCAAAAAAGTGCTGTTGATCGGCTGCGACCCCAAGAGCGACACCACCAGTTTGCTGTTTGGCGGCAAAGCTTGCCCCACCATCATCGAAACCTCTTCACGCCTCAAGCTCTCAGGCCAGGCCGTGAGCATTGGCGATGTGTGCTTCAAGCGCGACGGCGTGTTTGCCATGGAACTCGGTGGCCCCGAAGTCGGTCGCGGTTGCGGCGGTCGCGGCATCATCCACGGCTTTGAAACGCTCGAAAAACTCGGTTTTCACGATTGGGGCTTTGACTACGTGTTGCTCGACTTTTTGGGCGACGTGGTGTGCGGTGGTTTCGGCCTGCCGATTGCCCGCGACATGTGCCAAAAAGTCATCGTGGTGGCCAGCAACGATTTGCAGTCGCTGTACGTGGCCAACAACGTGTGCTCGGCAGTGGAGTATTTCCGCAAGCTGGGCGGCAACGTCGGTGTGGCCGGCATGGTCATCAACAAAGACGACGGCACGGGCGAAGCCCAGGCCTTTGCCACCAACGCCGGCATTCCTGTTTTGGCCGCGATCCCGGCCAACGAAGACATCCGCCGCAAGAGCGCCAGCTACGAAATCATCGGCCGCCCCGATGGCGAGTGGGGTCCGTTGTTTGCCGAGCTGGCCAAGAACGTGGCCGAGGCGCCACCCCAGCGCCCCAAGCCCCAAACACAAGACCAGTTGCTGGGCTTGTTCAGCGCCGACGTGGTGGGCCGCAACGTGGTGCTCGAACCTGCCACCGTGTTCGACATGGTGGGCAAGAACGAAGACATCAAGCCTTCGCTGGAAGTCGTCTACGACGCTGCTTGAGCGCAGCCACCGACACACCACAGGTAACAGCCATGACACGCACCATCCCGATCCACCCCAGCCCTCAAGCTGCGAACCCGGCAGGCCTGCAAGGCGACGGCATGGGCTGCCACGCAGGCACCGACGCCATGGTGGCTGCCGCCAAAGAAGCGGGCAAATCCGAAGTGCTCGACCAGTACGCAAGAGACTACCCACGCCAGCCTGATGCCGGTCCGCACGACCAGCCGCAAAGCATGTGCCCAGCGTTTGGCTCGCTGCGTGTGGGCCTGCGCATGAAGCGCACCGCCACCATTTTGTCGGGCTCGGCTTGCTGCGTGTATGGCCTCACCTTCACCTCGCACTTTTACGGTGCTCGGCGCAGCGTGGGTTACGTGCCCTTCAACTCCGAGTCGCTGGTGACGGGCAAGTTGTTTGAAGACATTCGCGATGCGGTGCACGCCGAGGCCGATCCGGACAAAGTGGACACCATCATCATCATCAACCTGTGCGTGCCGACGGCCAGTGGTGTGCCCTTGCAATTGTTGCCCAAAGAGATCAACGGTGTGCGCATCATCGGCATCGACGTGCCCGGTTTTGGTGTGCCTACCCATGCCGAAGCCAAGGATGTGCTGGCCGGTGCGATGCTCAAATACGCACGGGAAGAAATCATGAGTGGCCCTGTGGCCGCACCCCGTGCAGGACGTGGCGACTTGCCCAAGGTGGCCTTGTTGGGTGAAATGTTCCCGGCCGATCCGGTGATCATTGGTCAAATGTTGGCCCCCATGGGCTTGGCTGCAGGACCCGTGGTGCCCACCCGCGAATGGCGTGAGTTGTATGCCGCACTCGACTGCAGCGTTGCCGCTGCCATCCACCCTTTCTACACCGCCAGTGTGCGTGAATTCAAAGCCGCAGGCCGCCCTGTGGTGGGCTCAGCCCCGGTGGGCTTGGAAGGCACACAAGACTGGTTGCAAAACATCGGCCAAGCTGCAGGCATAGCGCAGGCACAGATCGATCTGGCGCGCAACCAGGCCCTCACGCAAATGCGTGGCCTCTTGATGCAAAAACCGATTTCGGGTCGCATCACTTTGAGTGGTTACGAAGGCTCTGAATTGTTGGTGGGGCGCTTGCTGATCGAATGCGGTGCCGATGTGCGTTACGTGGGCTCGGCCTGTCCCGCCACCGAGTGGAACGCACACGACATCGAATGGCTCAAGGCCAAAGGCGTGCAGGTGCAAATGCGCGCCTCGCTGGAGCAAGACCTCAACGCCATGTACGAATACCGGCCTCAGCTGGCCATCGGCACCACGCCCGTGGTGCAGATCGCCAAGCAAAACAGTGTGCCCTCGCTGTACTTCACCAACCTGATTTCAGCCAGGCCCCTGATGGGTGTGGCCGGTGCCGGTTCGCTGGTGCAGGTGGTGCAAGCGGCCATGGGCAACCAGGCGCGTTTCAATGCCATGAAAGACTTTTTTGGCGATGTGGGTGCAGGCCATGCCGCCGGTGTTTGGGAGTCGGTGCCCAAAGACCGCCCTGAGTTCAAGGCAGAAACCCGTCGTCAGATTGAAAAGCTGATGAAAAAGCGCAAAGCCGAGGAGATGGGTTCATGAACCAAATCAATCCTCCTCCAAGCACTGTGGCCAAGCCCAAGTCGCCACTCATTCTTGACCATGACCGCGCAGGCGGTTACTGGGGCGCGGTGTATGTGTTCACCGCCATCAAGGGTTTGCAAGTGGTGATCGACGGCCCGGTGGGTTGCGAAAACCTGCCGGTGACCTCGGTGCTGCATTACACCGATGCACTGCCGCCGCACGAGTTGCCGATTGTGGTGACCGGTTTGGCTGAAGAGCAACTGGGCCGCGAAGGCACCGAAGGCGCGATGAAACGCGCCCACGCCACACTCGACCCCGAACTGCCCGCCGTGGTGGTGACCGGCTCGATTGCTGAGATGATCGGCGGCGGCGTCACGCCAGAAGGCACCAACATCGCCCGCTTTTTGCCGCGCACCATCGACGAAGACCAGTGGCAGTGCGCCAACCGCGCCATGTACTGGCTGTGGAGTGAATACGGCCTGCGCAAAGTGCCTGCGCGCAAACCTTTTGAAGACCGCCCCGTGGGCGAAAGGCCCCGCGTCAACATCATTGGTCCTTGCTATGGCACGTTCAACAGTGCCAGCGACCTGGCAGAAATCCGCCGCCTGGTGCAAGGCATCGGCGCCGATGTGAACATGGTTTTCCCGCTGGGAAGTCATTTGGCCGATGTCTCGCGCTTGGTTGAGGCCGATGTGAACATTTGCATGTACCGCGAGTTTGGCCGCATGCTGTGCGAGGCGCTGGAGCGCCCTTATTTGCAAGCCCCCATTGGTTTGCACAGCACCACCAACTTCCTGCGCAAATTGGGCGAGTTGCTGCACTTGGACCCCGAGCCTTTCATCGAACGTGAAAAGCACACCACCTTGAAGCCCATGTGGGACCTGTGGCGCTCGGTCACACAAGACTTTTTTGCCACTGCCAGCTTTGCCGTGGTGGCGGGTGAGACCTATTCACGGGGCCTGAAAAACTTCCTCGAACACGAAATGGGCTTGCCCTGCCGGTTCAGTGTGTCGCGCACCGCAGGCAACAAGACCGACAACGCCGCTGTGCGCGAACTGGTCAAGACCCAGACGCCACTCATCATGTTCGGCAGCTACAACGAGCGCATGTACCTGAGCGAAATTTCAGGCGGTAGCCCGATGCGTGCAGCCTTCATTCCGGCTTCGTTCCCTGGCGCCATCATCCGCCGCCATACCGGCACGCCTTTCATGGGTTACAGCGGTGCCAGCTATGTGATTCAAGAGGTGTGCAACGCGCTGTTTGATGCGCTCTTCTACATCTTGCCTTTGGGCACCGAGATGGACAAGGCCCCGGCAACACATGCGCGCGGCGTGGTGGCACCGAATGCCAGCTGGCAAGACCAGGCTCAGCAGCGCCTGCGCGATGTGGTGCAAACCCAGCCCGTGCTGGTGCAAATTTCTGCGGCCAAGCGCTTGCGAGACCAGGCAGAGCAGCTGTCCCAGGCACAAGGCCAAAACGAAGTGACCGAAGCCCATGTGAACGCGGCCAGCCGCGAACTGGGTCTGGGGGTGGCGGCATGAACGCACACGCTTTGAACAACACAAGAGCAGGCACCGACGCGGTTGGTGCTTCACACAGGATGTCGTGGCCTTTGGCTGCGGATGCCCATCTGCGCGGGCTGTGCGCAACCCGGGTCGCAAGGCCTCTTTAAAAGGAGCAAAACATGTCCACCAAGACATCAATTTCCGGACTCACCG
>JAIXOX010000123.1 GCA_027486555.1 Comamonadaceae bacterium | reverse complement strand
GATCACATGGTCGGCCACGCGGATCATGTCTTCGTCGTGCTCGACCACCAGCACGCTGTTGCCGATGTCGCGCAGGTGTTGCAGCGTGCCGATCAGGCGGTCGTTGTCGCGCTGGTGCAGGCCAATGCTGGGCTCGTCCAGCACGTACATCACGCCGGTGAGCCCTGAGCCGATTTGGCTGGCCAGACGGATGCGCTGCGATTCGCCGCCCGAGAGGGTGTCGGCGCTGCGGTCCAAGCTCAAATAATTGAGGCCCACGTCGTTCAAAAACTTCAGGCGCAGCGCGATCTCGCGTACGACTTTGTCGGCGATTTCAGCCTTGGCCCCGTGCATTTTCAGGCCCTGAAAGTACTGCTGCGACTCGCCCAGCGTGATGTGGCTGATCTCATAAATGGCGCGGGCTTGTGCGCCTTCGCCAATGCGCACATGGCGCGCCTCGCGCCGCAAGCGTGTGCCGTGGCAGCTGGTGCAGGCCTGCATGTTGCGGTATCGGGCCAGGTCTTCGCGCACCACGGCCGAGTCGGTCTCGCGGTAGCGACGCGTCATGTTGGGGATGATCCCTTCAAACGGGTGCTTCTTGCTGACCTTCTTGCCTTGGGATGCGCCTGACTCCATCGTGTAGCTGAACTTGATCTCTTCCAGCCCTGAGCCGTGCAACAAGACTTGCTGATGGATGGGGGCTAGTTTCTCGAAAGGCGTTTCGATGTCGAACTGGTAGTGTTTGGCCAGGCTTTCGAGCATGCTGAAGTAAAAGCCGTTGCGCCGGTCCCAGCCCTTGATGGCGCCGCTGGCCAGGCTGAGCGACGGAAAGGCGACCACGCGCTCCGGGTCAAAAAACGCCATGTTGCCAATGCCGTCGCAGGTGGGGCAAGCGCCCATGGGCGAGTTGAACGAGAACAGGCGCGGTTCCAACTCGCTGATGGAGTAAGTGCACACCGGGCATGAGAACTTGGCGTTGAACAGGTGTTCTTTGCCCGTGTCCATCTCGAGTGCCACGGCGCGGTGTTCTGCCAGGTGCAGCGCGGCTTCAAAGCTCTCGGCCAGGCGCTGGCGCAGGGCGTCACGCGCTTTGGCGTCCTCTTCCGATCGAACCTTGATGCGGTCCACCACCACGTCGATGTTGTGCTTCTCGGTTTTCTTGAGTGTGGGCAGGTCTTCTATCTCCACCGTCTGGCCATTGATGCGAAAGCGCACATAGCCCAGGGCCTGCATTTGCTCGAAGACTTTTTCAAACTCGCCTTTTTTCTCGCGGGCAATGGGTGCCAAGATCATCAGCTTGGTGTCTTCGGGCAGGGCCAGCACGGCGTCCACCATCTGGCTCACGGTTTGCGCTTGCAAAGGCAGGTTGTGGTCGGGGCAATAAGGCGTGCCCGCGCGGGCAAACAACAGGCGCAGGTAGTCGTGGATCTCGGTCACGGTGCCCACAGTGGAGCGCGGGTTGTGGCTGGTGGCTTTTTGCTCGATGGAAATCGCGGGCGACAGGCCTTCAATCAGGTCCACATCGGGCTTGTCCATCAGCTGCAAAAACTGCCGGGCATAGGCCGACAGGCTTTCCACATAGCGCCGCTGGCCTTCGGCGTACAGCGTGTCAAAGGCCAGGCTCGACTTGCCCGAGCCCGACAGCCCGGTGATCACCACCAGTTGGTTGCGCGGAATGTCGAGGTCGATGTTTTTCAGGTTGTGGGTGCGCGCCCCACGCACGCTGATGTGGGTTTGCCGCAGGGCCGCTGCCAAATACCGCGCTGGATCGGGTTCTTCGGGCAAGAGAGGGGGGTCAGCAAGTTTCACGGTGAGCGGCCAGATCAGCAAAACCTTTGATTATCCCCGCCGGGGCATTGGCGGACATTGGGTGCCGTCAATCAGGGACAATCGCGCATTTGTTTTTACCCTGTTTGTGTTTTGTGTGGCCGATATTTTGCAGACACCTTCTTCCTGGGACATGACGCGCACTGAGCTGCGCGCCAGTGTGTCCTTGGCGGGTATTTTTGCCTTGCGCATGCTGGGTCTGTTTTTGGTTTTGCCGGTGTTCGTGCTCGAGGCGCGCCAGTACCCTGGGGGCGAAGACCCTGTTTGGCTGGGTCTGGCCATGGGCATTTACGGCTTGACGCAGGGTCTGTTGCAACTGCCCTTCTGCATGGCCTCTGACCGTTTCGGGCACAAGCGGGTGATCGTTTTGGGCCTGATCGTTTTCGCCATGGGCAGTTTTTGGGCGGCCATGGCCACCGATCTGACCCAACTGCTGATCGGGCGCAGCCTGCAGGGGGCTGGGGCCGTGTCGGCGGCCGTGACGGCTTTGTTGGTGGACCTGACGCGGGACGAGGTGCCCACCAAGGCCATGGCCTTGGTGGGCGGCAGCATTGGGCTGGTGTTTGCGCTGTCTTTGGTGATGTCACCTGTGCTGACGGCCTGGACCGGTTTTTCGGGCCTGTTTTGGTTGACTGGCGCGCTGGCGCTGGTGGGTGTGGGGGTGGTCATTTGGGGCGCTCCGCCCGCGCCACCGCCCGAGTTGGAGCAAGGCCTTGGGCGCTTGGCCGATGTGCTGGCCCATGCCGACTTGATGCGCCTGAACCTGGGCGTGTTTGTGTTGCATGCCGTGCAGCTGGCCATGTGGGTGGCGGTCCCGTCCTTGCTGGTGCAAGCGGGCCTGGGCAAGGCGCAGCATTGGCAGGTGTATTTGCCGGCGGTGGTGCTGTCGTTTTTGTTTTTGGGGGTGGTGTTCGTTCTGGAGCGGCGGGGGCACCTCAAAAAAGTGTTTTTGCTCTCAATTGGTCTGATTGTGCTGGTGCAGGCAGCTTTGCTGCTGCAGTCGCTGGGCACCCCTGGCTTGGGTGGTTTGGCTGCTTTGTTGTGGGTGTTTTTTTGTGGCTTCAATGCGCTGGAGGCAACCCAACCCAGCTTGGCCTCGCGCATTGCGCCACAGGCCATGCGCGGTACGGCGTTGGGTGTGTACAACACGTTCCAGTCTCTGGGGTTTTTTGCAGGCGCTCTGGCGGGCAGCTGGTTGGTCAAGTCTTGGGGCAGCCCAGCACTGTTTTTGTGCTGTGGTGTGGCCGTGCTGGTGTGGCTGATGGTGGCCTGGTCCATGCAGGCTGGGGGTCGAAGTGCATCCTTGGCGCAAACCTCTTGAGCCGGTTTGGGTGGGGCATGGGCTCGGTTTTTTGACCATGAACAGGACGGGATTGGCCGCATAATTGGACATCATTGAGGAGTTTTTTCATGGCATCCGTCAACAAAGTCATCATCGTCGGCAATCTGGGAGCCGACCCCGAAACCCGTTATTTGCCCTCGGGTGACGCGGTCACCAGCATCCGCGTGGCCACCACCGACCGCTACAAAGACAAGCAGTCGGGTGAGATGAAAGAGGCCACCGAGTGGCATAGCATCAGTTTTTTTGCCAAGTTGGCCGAGATCGCGGGCCAGTACCTGCGCAAGGGCAGTCAGGTTTATGTCGAGGGCAGCTTGCGCACCCGCAAATACACCGACAAAAATGGCGTTGAAAAGTACGCCACAGACATCCGCGCTGACAGCATGCAAATGCTGGGCAGCCGCCAGGGCATGGGCGGCCCAGCCGAAGACGGCGGGGGTGGAGGCGGTGGCTATGCGCCACGTCAGTCGGCTCCACCAGCCCGTCCCGCCGCAGCACCAGCACAGCGTCCAGCCCCGGCAAACAAGCCTGCGGCCAGCAGTTTTGATGACATGGATGACGACATTCCCTTCTAATGTTCTCGCAAGCGCTGATCATGCGCTTGGCTTGACCACCAACCCGTGGCCGGTGTCACGGGTTTTTTTATGAAACAACAGGACATGACCGAACGCACTTGGGGCTCATCGCTGTGGCATATGGAATTTTCATGGTTTGCCATGGTCATGGGCCTGTGTGGCCTGTCGCTGGCGTGGTCGCGGGCTGTGCCGCATTGGGGGCCCATGTCTTTGAGCTTGTCGCAGGGTTTGGGTTGGTTGGCGGCGGGTGTTTTTGGTGTTTTGTTGTTGGCCCAAGGGTTGCGATCGCTGAAGTTTCCGGCTGCCGTGCAAGAAGATGCGCGTCACCCGGTACGCCATGTGTTTGTGGCCGCATTTCCCTCGTCGCTGGTTTTGTTGGCCACGGTGTGGATGGCGCACCATGTTGTCAACCCGTGGATCGAGGCGCTTTGGATGCTGGGTGCCATCGGCTTGCTGCTGTGCACTTGGGTGGTGCTTTGGCGTTGGTTACAGCCTGGCTTGAGCGTCGATGATTTTTGGATTGGAATAACACCTGCGCTGTTCATTCCTGTGGTGGGCAATGTATTGCCCGCTTTGGCCGGGGTGAGTCTGGGCCACCCGGTGTGGGCCGCTGCCCAATATGGTTTGGCCGCGGTGCTGTGGCCCGTCATGCTGGTGCTGGTCATGGTGCGCATTGGCATGCGGGGTTTGTGGCCTGAACGCATGCTGCCCGTGACGTTCATCACCATTGCGCCGCCTTCGGTGTTGGCGCTGTCTGGCCATCAGCTGGGTGTGCCCGAAGTCTTGCTGCACATGCTTTGGGGCGTGGCTGCGTTTTTCGCAGCCTTGTCTTTCACAGTGCTGGTGCGGTGTTTGAGGCAGCCTTTTGGCATGTCTTTTTGGGGCATGTCGTTTCCCTTGGCAGCTTTGGCTTCATTGTCATTGCAGTTGACTCCTGTGGACGGTGGGGCACAAGGCTTGGCCAGTGCTTGGCTTTTGGGGGTCACGCTGGCGATCATGGCTTTGCTGGGGGCGACCATGCGGGGATTGCTCAGGGGAGATTTGTTGGGGCCTGAGGCGAAGATGTTGAGCGCTGTGGGTTCGGTTTCTGCGCCTGCCGTAGTTGGCAAGTCCTGACAAACAGGCAGGTCAGGTGTGATCGGCCTCAAAAAGTTGTTGCGGAATCAACGCCATCGAATGTGAAGCTCGCGAAGAATGGTTGATGAACGGAGCCAAACAAAACGCCTTCATTGTGCAACTGAGGACCGGGACTCTATTCTGCGCTTGGCTGAAAAAAAGCGCTTTGCACTTGCTGGCGTAGAAGCCATCGCAGCATTTTCGGCTGAGCGCCAGCGTGATGGTGCTGGGCGGGCGGCCAAGGGTTCGAGCGGTACCAAGCCTGATAGTGGAGTAATTTGGAGTTTATAAAAAATTATGAATCCGGGATGGCATGACTTTTGACTTCGACAATTTCTGATCCTAATTTGAGGTTGATTTTTAATTTAAGGCTTGCACGAAGATCATTGCCACTGTAAATGGCGCGGGCACAAGCAAGAAATGATGGACCAAAGTCTTGTTCTTTTTCAAATGCACGCACTTTGACTTCAAGATCCCAAAGTTGAAGGTTGACCTGAAACAATTGCGCTTGTGAGATTTCAAGCCATTCTTGGTCTTCCTTCTTTAGTGGATTTGATAGCAGTATGCAATGCAACTGGTTCCCCCGAGTTCGACACCAAATCCCGATTTTCCCGTTTTCGCCCACCCGACCTTAACAAAATCAAGCACTTACAGCTGATGTCCTGATTTTTTTGTAGTGGCAATCTTGGTTGTTATAG
>JAIXOX010000008.1 GCA_027486555.1 Comamonadaceae bacterium | reverse complement strand
GTGGCCACCGGCAGCGAAATCATGATGGCGCAAGAAGACGGTTACACCGAACTCAAGTTCTTCCCGGCCATGCAGGCGGGCGGCCCCGCCATGCTCAAGGCCTGGAGCGGTCCGTTTTTTGATGTGAAGTTTTGCCCAACGGGCGGCGTGACGCATGGCAATGCCGCTGAGTTTTTGAGCTTGCCCAATGTGGCTTGCGTGGGGGGCTCGTGGTTG
This sequence comes from Comamonadaceae bacterium, assembly GCA_027486555.1. Taxonomy (GTDB): domain Bacteria; phylum Pseudomonadota; class Gammaproteobacteria; order Burkholderiales; family Burkholderiaceae_C; genus Limnohabitans_A. The sequence goes on along the minus strand of JAIXOX010000008.1, from coordinate 20,885 downwards.
GTGCCTGCCGACGCTTTGGTTCAAGGCGACTGGGCGCGCATCGAGTCGCTGGCGCGAGAGGCAAGCCATCTGTCGCGCTGAAAACTTGATGTGTTTGTAGGTCGGAACCTTCAGGTCCGACTGTTTTCAGCTTCGGCGCAGGCCCATGTCGGGGCTGAAGCCGCCGACCTACAAAAGTCTCACCCGCAGGTCTGCACTTTCAGCTACGTCGCGCTTGGTTTCAGCGCAGACCCAGACCAGTCGCTTATTCAGCCCGCTGGATCAGCTCGACCTTGTAACCATCGGGGTCGGTCACAAAGGCGATGACGGTGCTGCCACCTTTGACGGGGCCTGCTTCGCGTGTGACCTTGCCACCAGCGGCCTTGATCTTGTCGCAAGCCGCATAAGCATCGGGCACACCCAAGGCGATGTGGCCATAGGCCGTACCCATGTCGTAACTTTCTGTGCCCCAGTTGTAGGTCAGCTCCAACTCGGCGTGGTCGGGGTTGTTGCCATAACCCACAAAAGCCAGCGAGTATTTGTACTCGGGGTTTTCTGAAGTGCGCAGCAGCTTCATGCCCATCACGTTGGTGTAGAAGTCAATCGAGCGTTGCAGGTTGCCCACGCGCAGCATGGTGTGAAGAAGTCTCATGGTCGGGTTCCAGGGGTTGAGGAAGGCATTTCAAAAACAAGGCAGGCCGTGCTGGCATGCGCGTACAGGGTGCCGTCAGGCCCGACCAAGCGGGCTTCGGCGGTGGCCAGCCGGCGGCCGCAGTGCACCACCTGGCCGATGGCCCGCACGCGTTGCACTTTGGGGGTGAGGGCTTTGACCAGCTTCACGCTCAGGTCGGCTGTGGTGTAGCCGCGTCCGGGCGGCATCATGGTGTGCACCGCGCAGCCCAAGGCCGAGTCGAGCAAGGTGGCAAACCAGCCGCCGTGCACCGTGCCCAGCGGGTTCATGTGGTTCAAGCCCGGTGCGCCTTGAAAAATGGCTTGGCCTGGGCTGACTTCCATCAGGGTGAAGTCCAGCGTCTTGGCGATGCTGGCATAGGGCAGCTCGCCACTCAGCAGGCCTTGCATGACTTCCAGGCCGGTTTTGCCAGCCACTTGGTCAGGGCGGGCCACACCAGGGCCTGCGCCAGCATCCAGGCGAAGGCGCACAACACGTTCTTCGGCCAGCCAGGTGTCGAGCAAAGAGGATGATGTAGATGGAGAGGTGGGTGGAGAGGGGTTCACAAAATGGGTTTTCTTCAAACAGGCACGGTGTAGTTGAGCGCCATGCGTCCGCCATCCACGGTGACAATTTCACCGGTGATGTAGCTTGCCGCATCGCTGGCCAAAAAGGCAACCACTTTGGCGACTTCATCGGGCTCGCCCAGGCGCTTCATGGGCGTGCGCATCATGATTTTCTTTTCGGCCGCTTCGCTGGTCAGCACCGCCTGGCGCGCCAGTTCAGTGGCTATCGTGCCCGGTGCCACCGCGTTCACGCGGATGCCAAAGTCGGCCAAGGCCAGCGACATGGCACGGGTCAGTTGGTTGATGCCGCCCTTGCTCACGTTGTAACTGGCGATGTTGGGAATGGCCATCACGGCGTTCACCGAGCTCATGTTGACGATGGAGCCGCCCCCGGTGCTTTTCATGGCGCGAGCAGCGGCCTGGCCCATCAAAAACGAGCCCTTGATGTTGACGTTGATGACGGCGTCGAAGTCCTCTTCGGTCACGTCCAGAAAATCGGCGGCCCTGAAAATGCCCGCGTTGTTGACCAACACATCCAAGCGGCCAAAAGCCTGCAGCACATGGTTCACGAGTGCATCGACATCGGCTTTGCGCGACACGTCGCAGACCATGAAACCGGCGCTGTGGCCTTCGCTGCGCAACTCGGCCGCCACGGTGGCCCCTCGCTCGCTGTTCACATCGGCCAGCACCACATGGGCTCCTTCGGCCGCAAAGCGGCGGGCACAGGCCTCGCCAATGCCATTGGCTGCACCGGTCACGATGGTGACACGGCCTTGCAAGCCGAAAGAAAGGGTGTTGGATGGGGTCATGGGAGGTCTCCTCAGGTGGGCGAAAAAGTTCGTTGTGACAGTCACCATGCTGCCACAAGGGTGGACCTTTTGCCGCGCCACGCCGTCTTTTTGGCGCCAGTGCCAACGCCAATCCATGCGCCTGCCCGTTTCACACGACGCCCTGTGCGGCCGGGCAGGCTAAACGCTGGCATCAAGTACCATTGACCCGGATCAATCGCCCGAAACCGGGCTTACAAGGAGAACGCAATGTTCAGTCACGTCATGGTCGGGGTGAAAGACCTCGAAGCCTCCAAACAGTTTTACGACGCCGTTTTGGCCACTGTCGGCATCGCGCCGGGAATGGCCAACAACAACCGTTACTTTTACCGCAGCCCCACAGGCACGTTTGGCATCACCACGCCCATCAACGGCGAGCCTGCCACTGTGGGCAATGGCAGCACTTACGGTTTCAAGGCCACATCGACCGAGCAGGCGGACGCCTTCCACGCGGCAGGTGTGGCCCATGGTGGCGTGACCTGCGAAGACCCTCCTGGCTGGCGTGAAGGCGCTGCTGGCAAGCTTTACCTGGCTTACTTGCGCGATCCCGATGGCCACAAAATTTGTGTCTTGCATCGCCCTGGATGAAGGCTCCCCCCCAACTGCAGACCCTTGTTGAAGAGGGTCTGATCGACACCGTGGTGCGCCAGCTCATGAGTGGCAAAGAGGCCATGGTGTTTGTGGTGCGCTGCGGGGACGAGACCCGCTGCGCCAAGATTTACAAAGAAGCCACGCACCGCAGCTTCCGGCAAGCGGTGGACTACACCGAAAACCGCAAGGTCAAAAACTCCCGCTCAGCCCGCGCCATGGCCAAGGGCAGTAAGTTTGGCAGGCAAGAGCAAGAATCCGCTTGGCAAAGTGCCGAAGTGGATGCGCTGTACCGACTGGCCGCTGCGGGCGTGCGGGTGCCCAAACCGTTTAACTTTTTTGACGGCGTGCTGCTCATGGAGCTGGTGACAGACGCCCATGGCGACGCGGCCCCGCGCCTGAACGATGTGGCCTTCACGCCCGAGCAAGCCTTGCAACACCACGCCACCCTGATTGCCGAGGTGGTGCGCATGCTGTGCGCGGGGGTGGTGCATGGTGACTTGTCGGAGTTCAATATTTTGCTGGCGCACATCCCCACTGAGGGTGATCAGCCTGGGGTGGATGAGCCGGTCATCATCGACTTGCCTCAGGCCGTGGATGCGGCGGGTAACAACCACGCCCAGCGCATGCTGCTGCGTGACGTTGGCAATTTGCGGGATTTTTTTGGGCAGTTCGCGCCCGCCTTGCTGAAGACTGAATACGGCCCCGAAATCTGGAGCCTGTACCAAGCGGGATTGCTGAGCAACGAGACGCCGCTGACGGGCCGCTTCGAGCGCTCGACGGCCGATGTGGACATGCAGGCCGTTTTGCGTGAAATCGACGATGCGCGCGACGAAGAGGCTGCGCGACGTTTGCGCATGGCCACGGCTGCTTGAGGCTTTGCCAAGCCCATGCGTTTGACAAAGCCTGAGTTGGCCCCAGCGCCCCACGCCGTGTCGCGATTGCGCACCGCTCGGCTGGCCCGCAGCGCCAAACCCTTTTTGGCCCGGGGCGGCATCAAGGGCGAGCGCTGCCCGGGCTGCCGCTTGGTGCCCAGCCACTGCCTTTGCGGCTTGCGGTCCGTGGTGCCCACCCATGCGGGCGTGTGTTTGCTGATGGCCGACATCGAGCCCCTTAAACCCAGCAACACAGGCTGGCTGATTGCCGATGTGGTGCCCGACACCTTTGCGTTTGGTTGGGCCCGCACCGAGGTGGACCCCGCTTTGCTGGCGCTGCTGGCCGATCCGCAGTGGCAACCGGTGGTGGTCTTTCCGGGGGATTTTGTGGAGACTGAGCGGGTGGTGCACACGGTTCAGTCCCCGGAGCCTGGCAAGCGGGTCTTGTTCATCTTGCTGGACGCCACTTGGCCTGAAGCGCGTAGGATGTTCCGCAAAAGCCCGTATTTGGACAAATTGCCGGTGCTGAGTCTGCACCCTGAGCAAATTTCAAATTACAAGCTGCGCCGTTCGCGGCGTGATGACCATTTTTGCACCAGCGAAGTGGCATCGCTGTGCCTCGATATGGCAGGCGAAACCCATGCCGCCCACACGCTTCAGGCTTGGCTTGGGGTGTACACCCACCACTACTTGCAATCCAAGCATCAGCTGCCACCTGATTTGGAAGGCGCAGCGCATTCACAATTACGGGGCTTGACCTTGGCCTGAATTCGGCCTGAAGTCGACCGGAACCCCAGCCCCTGAATTTGCACAAGGAACCCCCATGTCCAACACCCCATCCACCGTCAAGCTACCGCGCACCGTGGAGCGCCTGGTCACCGGCCAGGCCACGTCCGACGGCGCGGGCGTCAAGCTCAGCCGCATCCTCACCCAAGATTTGCAGCACCGACTCGACCCTTTTTTGATGCTGGACGCCTTTGGCAGCGACAAGCCCGACGATTACATTGCCGGATTTCCGGACCACCCGCACCGGGGCTTTGAAACCGTGACCTACATGATCGCCGGACGCATGCTGCACCGCGACAGCGCAGGCAACGAGGGTTTGCTGCAAAACGGCGGCGTGCAATGGATGACCGCAGGCCAGGGTGTGATCCACTCTGAAATACCACAACAAGCCGATGGCGTGATGGAGGGCTTTCAGCTTTGGCTGAACCTGCACAGCTCCGAAAAAATGCAAGCGCCGTGGTACCGCGATTTCCAGAACGCGCAACTGCCCCAACTGACCACGCCCGAAGGTGTGCAGGTGACGGTGATCGCCGGTGCCAGCCATGGCGTGCAAGGTGCCGTGACCCGCGAGATCACTCAGCCGGTTTATCTGGATGTGCACATGCCGCAGGGCGCACGTTTTGAGCAAACACTGCCCGCAGGCCACAACGCTTTCATCTATGTCTACCGTGGCGAAGTCCGCATCGGTGGCCAGACAGTGCCCGTGCAGCGCATGGCCATTTTGGCGAACACAGCGCAGGCCGATGGCGTGGTGATCGAGGCCAGTGCCGACGCCAAATTGATTTTGGTGGCAGGCCAACCGCTCAAAGAACCCATCGTGCAGTACGGACCGTTTGTGATGAACACCAAGGAAGAGATTTACCAGGCGCTGGCGGATTTCAGGGACGGGCGGCTGGGGGAGCGCGCCTGAATCTGAAAGACATGGAATTCAAGCTCATAAAAAATGCCCTTTTCGAACAGTAGGCCGATATGGACATGATTCTCAGAAAAAGCTGCGTCAGCGTCACCGAACTCAAGCGCCATTACGCCAGCATCTTGGCGCAAGCCGATGACGCACCGGTAGCTGTACTCAACCGCAACCGGCCAGAGGCCTACTTGGTCTCAGCGGCCTATTTTGAGCAACTGCTCAAGCAAATCGAAGATTTGCAGGACGCTCAGCTTATTCGCGAGCGTGCCAATGGCCCGTTCATCGAAATCAGACCCAGTGCACTTTAAGTTGCGTTTTCACGAGCTTGCCTGAGAGGCTTGCCAAGCCCGCACAAACGCCACCGCCTTCTCGCCCACCAGTTCAGCACTGCGCCCCGGCGCGTACAAGGCCGATCCCAAACCAAAACCTGAAGCGCCAGCCTTGCGGTAAGCCGCCATGTTGTCGGGCGTGATGCCGCCCACCGGCATCAGGGCCGCTGCTTTGGGAAGGACGGCCCGCAGGGCTTTGACCGTGGCCGGTGAAATCATCTCGGCCGGGAAGAGCTTGAGCCCGTGCGCGCCCGCGTCGAGTGCTGCAAAGGCTTCGGTGGGCGTGGCCACGCCAGGCAACACCACCATGTTCAGGGCCAAGGCCTGCGCGACCACGGCAGGGTTGAAGTTGGGGGCCACGACCAGACGTCCGCCTGCCGCGTGCACGTCTTGGACTTGTTGGGCGTTCAACACGGTGCCTGCGCCGATCAGGGTTTGCGGAAATTGCTGAGTCAGTGCGGCGATGCTCTTCAAGGGCTCGGGCGAGTTGAGAGGCACCTCGATGATGGCAAAGCCGCTGCTGACCAGTGCTTCGCCGATGGCGGGTGCTTCAGCGGGTGTGAGTCCGCGCAGGATGGCGATCAAGGGCAGTTGTGCCAGGGCTTGGGCCAGTGTTTGGATAGCGTTTGTGGTCGGTGTCATGGTGGGGTGTTGGTGAATGTTTCAGGGCGTGTGCCACGCCCATCGCCCACGGGGTGGGCTCCTACAAAAGAGGTCAGACTCGCTCGCTGTAGGAGCGGCGCCCTCGCCGCGATGGAGCGCTTGACGATCAGCATGCCGATACCAGTGCGAACAAGCCTGCCCATGTGGCTTCTGAACCTCGGCTTTGGCAATTGATGCCCAGGTGTTGCAGGGCCAGGCTGTAGCGCTGGGTGAGTGTGTCGCTGCCGATCAGGATCACGGGTGCCGAATCGGCGTTGACGGTCTGCTGGCGCAGCTCTTCGCCAATGAGCAGGCCCGACAAGAAACTGGGCAATTGGGCCGCGCTCAGGCGCTCAAACAAGCCCAGGGTGCGCACGGCAAACAGGTGGTGCAGCACGCTGCCCGCGGTCTGGCTTTGGTCCACGCCTTGGAGAAAAGCCGCTTCATCAAAGGCCCCATTCAAATCGAGGGTCTTGCCCAAGATCGAGTGTTGGCTCATCAATGCATAAACCTCGCCGGTCATGAAGGTGCTGAACTGTGTCACGCGGCCGCGCTCGACCTGCACCCATTTGCTGTGCGTGCCCGGCAACACCAGGGTGGCGCTGTCGCGTCCGGCCAGTTGCAATGCACCAAAAATTTGCACCTCCTCGCCGCGCATCACATCGGGGGTGTTCAGCGTGTCGGCGCTCGTGCAGCTCAAGCCCGGCACCAAGGCGATGCGATCGGGCTGCAGCCACAGCAGGTGCTGGCCCAGTTCGGCAAAGCCTGCAGGGCAGGGGCAGTAAGGCGCTTCTTGCCAACCTTGGCGGCTGCCGGCCATGCCCGAGATCAGGCAGAGGGCACCGTCTGCTTGCATCCAGTCGCCAAAGTGTTCATTGAACACCGCTTCAAACTGGCCTGGCGGAACGGTGAGTATGCCGCGAGCCAATTCCCGCGATTCGATCACCTTGCCGCTGGTGTCCAGCCGTGCACCGCGCAACGACGAGGTGCCCCAGTCGATGGCGATCAAGGGCCGTGGGTGAGCTGAAGTTGTCATGGGTTTGCGGCTTTCATCATCTGGTCCCACACGGCATCGCGCCGGGGTAAGGGCGCGACGGCACCATAGCCTTGCACCGACAAAGCGGCAGCGGCGTTGGCATAGGCGGTGGCGTCCCACAGGCTGTTACCGACTGAAAGCCGAGCCAGCAGGTTGCCCGCAAAACAATCGCCAGCGCCTGTGGCATCGACCGCAGACAAGCTGTGACCCGGCACGGTGCGCTGCGTTTGGCCATCACTCGCGATGGCCCCATCGCCTCCCAGCTTGAGCACCACCTGCGCTGCGCCGTGGGCGTGGCTCCAGTCGATGATGTCTTGCGCTTGCGTGAGGCCTGTCAGTTGGGTCATGTCTTCGAGGCTGGGCAAAAACAAATCGCACAGACTGGCTGCTTGGCGGATGCAGGCCTGCGCCCGGGCCAGCGGCCACAACGACAAGCGCAAGTTGGAGTCGAGCGCCACGCGTGTGCCGACGCTGCGGGCGTGCTGCATGGCGGCAAACGCCGTGTCGCAGGCCGTGGCGGAAATGGCCAACGAGATGCCTGACAGGTGCAGCCATTGGCTGTTGGCGATGGCGTCTTGCCAGTGCGCGAGGTCTGTCGGCTGCATGCGGCTGGCGGCCGATCCGGCGCGTGCGTAGCTGAAGTGGTGGCCTTGTGCGTCGTGGCTCACAAAGTACATGCCGGTGGGCGCTTGGGCGTCACGCATCACCGTGTGGGTGTCCACGTTCTCGCGCTGCCACAAGTCCATGAGGCGGTCGCCCCAACGGTCGGTGCCCAGGCGGCTCAGGTAAGCCACGCGAGCCCCGGCCCGTGCTGCGGCAATGGCGGCGTTGCTGGTGTCGCCGCCAAAGCCTTGCAAATAAAGCGGTGGGTCCGCCTGCGTTTGGTTGAACTCGACCATGGCTTCACCCAAGGCCACGATGTCGAGGGTTTTGGAGGGGGGTGTCATGTGAATAAATGCAGAAAAGCTTCAGTTTGTGGTGGGAAAATCACCAGCAAACCATCCACGCGATGAATGGAGTTGAGAGACATGGCACACGATTTTGTACTGAACGCCAGCTGCAAGGGCTTCCCCTTGGCGGCCGAGCCTTGCGCCGTGTCGCAGTTGGGCGCGCGTGGCTGGAACCTGCTGGATGACGCGCTGGCTTACCCGGTGGCCGTGCTGCGCCGCCCAGCGCTCGCGCACAACCTGGCCTGGATGCAGAACTTTGTGCAGCGAAAAGGCGTGGCCCTGGCCCCGCACGGCAAGACCACCATGTCGCCCGAGTTGTTTCGCGTGCAATTGCAAGCCGGTGCATGGGGCCTGACCTTTGCCAATGTGCACCAGCTGCGCGTGGGCCTGGCGGCCGGGGCGCAGCGCGCCATCATCGCCAACCAGTTGGTGTCCGATGCCGATCTGGACGGGCTGGATTTTTTGTTGCGCCAGCACCCGCAAGCGCGTGTCTGGTTTTTGGTGGACTCGCTGGCGCAGTTGCAGACCTTGACCGACTGGGGCGCTCGGCGTGGTCAGCCGCGTTGTTGGGATGTGCTTTTGGAGCTGGGCATCACGGGCTACCGCACGGGCTGTCGCACCCACGAACAAGCCTTGCTGCTGGCACAGGCCATGGCCGAGTCGGGTGTGGTGCGCCTGGGCGGTGTGGAGTGCTACGAGGGCGGGCTGGGTAAGTGTGATAGCGCGCACGACATGGAGGCCGTCAGCGCCCTGGTGCGCGGTGTGCAGGCGCTGGTCCAGCAGATCGATGAACAGCACCTGTGGGGCGATGACGAGGTCTTGTTGTCGGCAGGTGGTTCGGCCGTGTTCGATCTGGTGATCCCGATGCTCAAAACCCAGGTCCAAAGCCGTCCGGTGCGAGGCGTGTTGCGCTCGGGCTGTTATGTCACGCACGACCACTGGAACTACGCCCGTTATCTGAAGTTGGTCGAGGCGCGTGAGGGCTTGAGCGCTTCGCTGCAACCCGCGCTGGAGGTGTGGGCCAAGGTGCAGTCGGTGCCCGAGCCGGGGCTGGCGATTTTGAGTGCCGGTCGGCGTGATCTGTCGTTTGACCAGTGCATGCCCATGCCGGTGCGCTGGGCGGCACGCGGTCAACGCGGCGAGGGGGCCATGCAGGCCACGCCCGAGTCCTGGAAAGTCAAAGCCCTCAGCGATCAGCACGCGCACATGGTGTTTGCCGCTGAAGGTGTCTGGCCGCAAGTGGGTGACCGCGTGGCCCTGGGCATTTCTCACCCCTGCACCACCTTTGACAAGTGGCGCTGGATGGCCATCATCGAAGACGATGGCCGCATCAGCGGGGCGATCAGCACGCATTTTTAAGGGGTGAATCCGTGTGAAAAAGAAAAGGCCGCCACGCAGCATCCGCGTGGCGGCCTTTTTTAAAGCTCACTTCAAACCGTTCAAGGCCTCGGCCGGGTAGCCTGGGCGGGTTTTGCAGTCCTCAATGTACTGCTCAATGATGGCTTCGTAGCTGGCATCGGCCCGCAGGCCCAAAGCATGTGCGCGCTCGAAGGTGCAGCCCTTGGCCCAGTTGTCCACGATGGCGGCGATGCGTTCGTCTTTCTCGAATGTTACGCGGGCGCGCACTGCGGGACCCGCGACTTTTTCAAGCGCGGCCAGCATGTCGCTGACCTTGACGTTCAAGCCCGGCAGGTTCAGCGCCATGCGGCCACCGAAGGCTTCGCGGCTGGCCTCGAACACGGTGATCAAGCCATGCACGGTGGTGCCCGGCGAAGAGATAGGGTGCGACACATGCGCGTCCACCGGGCAGGTGGTGGCGGTGCCCGCCAAAGGCTCGCGGATGATGCCGCTGAAGAACGAAGACGCTGCACCATTGGGTTTGCCAGGGCGCACGGCCACCGTCATCAGGCGTGCGGCGCGGCCGTCGATGTAGCCCTTGCGGGTGTAGTCGGCCACCATGTACTCGATCATCAGCTTGTGCGTGCCATACGACGTTTGCGGCGTGGGCAAGGTGGTGTCGGCCACCAGCGCAGGCATGGGGTTGGCCGCATCGGGGCCGAACACCGCGACCGAGCTGGCAAACACCAAGCGCGAGGCTTTTCCTGAGGCGCGGATGCTGTCGAGCAGCAAGCGGCTGCTGTCTACGTTGGACCGCAAGCCCAGGTCAAAGTCGAGCTCGCACTCGCCCGACACAGCAGACGCGAGGTGGAACACGCCGTCAAAGCCGCTCTTGAACAAATCGCCTTGTTCCAGCATGGGGCCTGCATGGCCCTTGACCCGTGGGTCGGCCAGCAGGTCGGCAGGCGCGGGGAAGAGGTCGGCAATGACCAATTCGCTCACGATTTGCTCGTTCAGTTGGCCACGGTTCAAAATCTCGCGGGCCAAGCGAGCGCCCAAAAATCCGGCACCGCCGGTGATCAAAATACGCATGGTTTTTCCTTGCAAATCAATGGTTGTCTTTGGGCACGGCCGAGCCGCGCTGGCCGACCAAAAAGTCCATGTCAGCACCTTCGTCGGCTTGCAGCACATGGTCGATGTAGAGCTTCCAGTAGCCCGAGTTCATGGCGGGTGCGGGTTTTTCCCACAGGGCCAAGCGGCGCGCCAGTTCTTCGTCGCTGATGAGCAGTTGCAGTTTGCGCTCGGGCACATTCAGCTCGATCATGTCGCCGTTTTGCACCACGGCCAAGGGTCCGCCCGCAGCGGCTTCGGGCGTGGTGTGCAGCACCACGGTGCCATAGGCCGTGCCGCTCATGCGGGCGTCAGAGATGCGCACCATGTCGGTGATGCCTTTGCGCAGCACCTTCGGGGGCAGCGGCATGTTGCCCACTTCGGCCATGCCGGGGTAACCCTTAGGGCCACAATTTTTGAGCACCAAAATGCAGTTCTCGTCCACATCCAGGCTCTCGTCGTCGATGCGTTTGTGGAAGTCGTGGCTGTCTTCAAACACCACGGCGCGCCCGGTGTGCACCATGAGCGCGGGCGTGGCCGCGCTGGGCTTGATGACCGCGCCACGCGGGGCCAGGTTGCCGCGCAAGATGGCGATGCCCGCTTTTTCTTTGAAAGGGGCCTCGAAGGTTTTGATGACGCGGGGGTCGTAATTCACAGCGCCCGCGATGTTTTCGCTCACGCTTTTGCCGGTCACGGTGATGATGTCTTTGTGCAGCAGGTGCTCGATCTCTTTCATGATGACGGGCAAGCCCCCGGCATAGCAAAAGTCCTCCATCAGGTGATCTCCCGAGGGCTGCAAGTTGAGCAGGCAAGGCAGCTCGCTGCCCAGGCGCTCGAAATCGTCCACCGTGAGCTTCAACCCCAAACGCCCAGCTATCGCGATCAGGTGGATCACCGCGTTGGTCGAACCGCCAATGGCCGCCAGCGTGCGGATGGCGTTTTCAAAAGCTTCGCGCGTCAGAACCTTGCTGATGGTCTGGTCGGTGTGCACCATCTCGACGATGCGGCGACCGGCATCGCGTGCCAAGACATTGCGGCGGCCGTCCACCGCGGGGTAAGTGGCGTTGCCGGGCAGGCCAATGCCCAGGGCTTCCACCATGCTGGCCATGGTGCTGGCGGTGCCCATGGTCATGCAGTGGCCATGGCTGCGGTGCATGCAGCTCTCAGCTTCAAAAAAGTCGGCCAGCTTGAGCGTACCCGCACGCACTTGCTCGCTCATGCTCCACACGCCGGTGCCTGAGCCCAATTCCTGGCCGCGCCATTTGCCGTTCAGCATGGGGCCGCCCGACACGCCAATGGTGGGCAAGCCCACGCTGGACGCACCCATCAACAAGCTGGGGGTGGTTTTGTCACAGCCCATGAGCAGCACCACGCCGTCGATGGGGTTGCCGCGAATGGATTCTTCGACATCCATGGACGCCAGGTTGCGGTACAGCATGGCGGTGGGGCGCAAAAGGGTTTCGCCCAGCGACATCACTGGAAACTCAAGGGGAAAGCCACCGGCCTCGTACACGCCGATCTTCACCTGCTCGGCCAAGGTGCGGAAGTGCGAGTTGCAGGGCGTGAGTTCGCTGAAGGTGTTGCAAATGCCAATGACAGGGCGACCGTCGAACTGGTCGTGCGGCACGCCTTTGCCCTTGACCCAGCTGCGGTAGGCAAAGCCATCGCGGTCTTGGCGGCCAAACCATTGCTGGCTGCGCAGGTCTTCGGGCTTTTTGCGGGGTGGGCTGCCGTTGTTGTCGCTCATGGTGGTGCTTTCAGTGAAAGGTCAAAAGGCCAAATATTTCAAAATACTATCGTATGACGATTAAAAAACAAGCGGGTCTTGTAAAGCCGGCGACATGAAGGAAAACCCCTGACGCCAAGATGACTAACCTAGGGTTTTCCAGAGTCCCAAGTGCCTTGTTAATCATCATATGATAAGCATCAGATCATTACGGCCATGAGTAAAAACTTTCACAGACACACCCTCGACTTGTTGGGTCACGCCATCTTGTCGGGCCGCTATGCGGTCGGCGCCAGCTTGCCGCCTGAGCCCTTGCTGTGCGAAGAGTTTGGTGTGAGTCGCACGGTTGTGCGTGAGGTCATCAAGTCTTTGGTGGCCAAAGGTTTGCTGTTCACGGGGCCGAAGGTGGGCACGCGAGTGCTGCCCGATGCCGACTGGAACTGGTTTGACCCCGATGTGGTCGCTTGGCAAGCCCAGTGCGGTTTGACGCCCGAATTTTTGAAAGACTTGCAAGAGTTGCGCCGTGTGGTGGAACCTGCTGCTGTGCGTTTGGCGGCCGAGCGTGCCACAAGCGAAGACATTGCTCAGATCGAGGCTGCTTATGCGGGCATGAAAAAAGCCGTGGAGGAGGGTGGTGATTACGTCACGCACGATATGCGTTTCCACCAAGGGCTGTTGCAAGCTTCTCATAACCGAATGTTGGTGCAAATGAGTAAGGCGCTCAATGCATTGCTGCGCACCAGTTTTGAAATTTCGACCCGTATCAAAGATGGTCCAAAAAATTCGCTGCCTCTGCACCGCGCGGTGCTCAATGCTGTGATGGCCCGTGAACCCGCTAAGGCTGAACGCGCCATCATGGTCTTGATCGAAGGCGCTAAAGATGACATCGACCACGTCTTGTCATCCCGAAAAAAACTGCCGGTGGTTTCGGGCATGGCCACACCGATCAAGACCCAAACCAAAACCAAGTCCCTTTCCAAAGCCAACTCCAAAATGAACACACCAAAATCAGGGGCTTCACTTGCACAAAATCATTGATCTCTTTTTCAAGCTGCTGGAATTTCTGGTGGTGGCTTGCCTTGTGGCCATGGTCATCATGGTGTTTGGCAATGTGGTGCTGCGCTACGGTTTTAACTCGGGCATTTCCATCTCGGACGAGATGTCGCGCTACTGCTTCATCTGGCTGACCTACATCGGGGCCATGGTGGCGATGCGCGAAAAAGGCCACTTGGGGGTGGACACGCTGGTGCGGCGTTTGTCTTTAGGCGGCAAGAAGCTGTGTTTCTTTTTAAGTGAAGTGATGATGCTCGGCTGTAACGCGCTGTTCTTTTGGGGCACCTGGAAAATGCATGATTTGCAAGTGACCAACATTTCGGTGGTGGTGGGCATTTCCATGATCTGGATTTACGGCATTGGCTACGTCACGGCCACTGTCATGGCTGTGATGAACCTGAACCAGTTGCGCTTGCTGCTGACCGGTCGACTCAAAGAAGAAGACTTGGTGATGGTGGTTGAATCTGAGGACACCGTGGTGCTTGATGAGTTCAAGCCCCAAGATGCGTCCCCCGTGTCCATGAATCCAGAAGTGCGAGGCCGCGCATGACCATCGCCGTCTTTGTATTCAGCTTGCTGGGGGCCATGGCCCTGGGCATGCCCATTGCCTATGCCTTGTTGGTGTGCGGCCTGAGCCTGATGGCCTACATGGCCAGCAACGGCATGATCAACGCTTTCGACAGCCAGATCCTGGCGCAGCGTTTTGTCGATGGCGCGGACAACTTCCCTTTGCTGGCGGTGCCGTTTTTCTTGTTGGCGGGTGAATTCATGAATGCGGGTGGCTTGAGTCGCCGCATTGTGAACCTGGCCATGGCCTGGGTAGGGCATTTCAGGGGCGGTCTGGGTTATGTGGCCGTGATGGCGGCCGTCATCATGGCATCGCTGTCGGGCTCGGCGGTGGCCGACACGGCGGCGTTGGCTGCATTGTTGATCCCGATGATGAAGCGGGCAGGCTACAACGTGGGTCGCTCGGCGGGTTTGATCGCCTCGGGCGGCATCATCGCGCCGGTGATTCCTCCCTCGATTGGTTTCATCATCTTTGGCGTCGCGGCCAACGTGTCGATCACCAAGCTGTTTTTGGCTGGCATCGTGCCGGGCATTTTGATGGGCGTGGCCATTGGCCTGACCTGGTGGTGGCTGGCCAAGCGCGAGAACGTGCAGCCTGCACCGCGCATGAATCTGTCGGACAAACTCAAAGCCACCCGCGAAGGCATTTTGGCGCTCGGTTTGCCGGTGTTCATCATTGGGGGCATGAAGTTTGGCGTGTTCACACCGACCGAGGCAGCGGTCGTGGCCGCGGTGTACAGCTTTGTGGTGGGTGCCTTTGTGTACCGCGAACTTCAATGGTCCAAACTGTATGCCTTGACATTGACGGCGGGTAAGACGACAGCAGTGATCATGTTTTTGGTAGCAGCGGCCATGGTCAGCGCCTGGCTCATCACCGTGGCCAACATCCCGGCCGAAGTGGCCCGCATGATGGAGCCGCTGATGGGCAACAAGACCTTGTTGATGGTGGTGCTCATGCTCTTGGTGGTGGTGGTCGGCACGGCACTTGACTTCACACCCACGGTGCTGATCCTCACGCCTGTGCTGATGCCTCTGGTCATCAAGGCGGGCATTGACCCGGTTTACTTTGGCGTGCTGTTCATCATGAACAACGCGATTGGTTTGATCACGCCGCCTGTTGGCACCGTGCTCAACGTGGTGTGTGGTGTGGCCAAGATCAACATGGACACCGCATTCAAAGGGGTCTTGCCCTTCTTGTGGGCGCAGCTCGGTGTGCTGGCCTTGTTGGTTGCTTTCCCGTCCATCGTCATCGAGCCGATGAAATGGATGCTGAGATGATTTCTTAACCCTGTGAGTATTTTTTTAAAAGGAGACAGTCATGTTGAAACGCAGAAATTTGGTGACCCTGATCGCGGGCACATTCTTGGTGGCATCGAGCGCCATGGCGCAGTTTGCCGACCGCAACATCAAGTTCACCAACGGCGTGAACGAAGACCACCCGGTGGGCGTGGGCGTCAAGAAAATGCAAGAAATCTTGGCTGCTAAGACCGGCGGCAAGATGAAGATCACCGCCTTCTGGGGCGGCGCTGCGGGCGGCGACTTGCCCGCCACCCAGGCTTTGCGTGCGGGCACCCAAGAGATGGTGTGCACCTCCAGTTCACCGCTGGTGGGCATCATCAAAGAGCTGGGTGTGTTTGACCTGCCTTTCTTGTTTGCGAACGAGAAAGAAGCCGACGCGGTGCTGGATGGCGCAGCGGGCAAATACTTCAATGCCAAGCTTGAAGCCGCAGGCCTGGTGAACCTGGCGTATTGGGAAAATGGTTTCCGCAACCTGACCAACAGCAAGCGTCCGGTGACCAAGCTGGAAGACTTTGATGGTGTGAAAGTTCGCGTCATGCAGAACAACATCTTCCTGGACACTTTCAAAACTTTGGGCACCAACGCCGTGCCCATGGCCTTTGGCGAGGTGTTCACCGCCCTGGAAACCAAGACCATCGACGGCCAGGAAAACCCCTTTGTGACCATTGAAACTTCCAAGTTCAATGAAGTGCAAAAGTACCTGAGCGTGACACGCCATGCCTACACACCTTTCCTGGTGCTGTACAGCAAGAAGCTGTGGGACCAGCTGAACCCACAAGAGCAAGCCGTGTTGCGTGAAGCTGCTATTGAGGGTCAAAAAGTACAACGCGCCGCCAACCGCGCTTTGAACGAAAAATCTCTGACCAGCCTGAAGACCAAAGGCATGCAGGTCAACGAGGTGAGCGCTGCCGAGCAAAACCGCATCCGTGCCAAAGTGGCTTCGGTGTACGACAAGCACAAGGACTCGATCGGAGCGGATGCCATCAAGGTGGTGCAAGACGAGTTGAAGAAGTCACGCGGCGGTTGATCCCCTGCGCTCAGCTTTTTTGCTGAACCCACAAGCTCCACAGCCGTCTGCTGTGGGGCTTTTTTAACGACCTAAAAGGGTGCCAACATGAAAATCACACAACTCGAAACCATCCGCCTGGGTGAATTTCCCAACATCATCTGGGTGCGCCTGCACACCGACGAGGGCCTGGTGGGTCTGGGTGAAACCTTCATGGGCGCGCAAGCGGTCGAGGCTTATTTGCACGAATGGGTGGCCCCTAAGTTGGTGGGGCAAGATCCGCTGGCCATCGAGTCGCGCCAGCGCGACATCACCGGTTACTTGGGCTGGCGAGGGTCCGGTGTGGAGACACGCGGCAACTCGGCGGTGGACATCGCGCTGTGGGACATTTTTGGCAAAGCCGCAGGCATGCCGGTCTACACCGCTTTGGGCGGCAAGAGTCGCGACGAAATTCGCGTCTACAACACCTGCGCGGGTTACCAGTACATCCGCAGCAACGTGAACCAGACCAGCAGCAATTGGGGCCTGGGCAACAATGCGGGGCCTTACGAAGACCTGCAAGGCTTTTTGCACCGTGCCGACGAGGTGGCCGAATCGCTTTTGAGCGAAGGCATCACCGGCATGAAGATTTGGCCCTTTGATGTGGCCGCAGAAAAGTCACACGGCCAGTACATCAGCCCGCAAGACCTGAACACGGCGCTGGAGCCCTTTCGCAAAATCAGGCATGCGGTGGGCGACAAGATGGACATCATGGTCGAGTTTCACAGCCTGTGGCGTTTGCCCATGGCGCAAAAGATCTCACGCGCCTTGCAGGAGTTCGACACCTTCTGGCACGAAGACGCCATCCGCATGGACAGCCTCGATTTGCTCAAGCAGTACGCGGTGGACTGCAAGGCATTGATTTGTGCCAGCGAAACGCTGAGCTACAAATGGGGTTTCAAGGATTATTTGCAAACCGGCGTGGCGGGTGTGGCCATGCTCGATTTGAGCTGGTGCGGCGGCTTGACTGAGGCGCGCAAGATCGCCGCCATGGCCGACGCTTGGCAACTGCCCGTGGCCCCGCACGACTGCACCGGGCCGGTGGTGTGGGCTGCGTCCACGCACTTGTCGCTGCACGCGCCCAATGCGCTGATTCAGGAAAGCGTGCGTGCCTTTTACAGCGGCTGGTACAAAGAACTGGTGACCGAGTTGCCGCAGGTCAAGAACGGCATGATCAGCTTGAACGACAAGCCGGGTTTGGGCTTGGAGCTGTTGCCTGATTTGCACAAGCGGGCTGATGCGGTGGTGCGGGTCAGCCGATAAGCGACTGTGGGAACCCCGCACGCTTGGCAACGCGTGTTGTTTTGCAAAGGTTCTATCGCGACGAGGGCGTCGCTCCCACAGGGAGCAGGGGACAAGCAATTTGCTGGAGCCGCGCACTGGTGGCGATGGATGTTGTTTTGCAAAGGTACTATCGCGACGCGGGCGTCGCTCCTACAAAGAGCAGGGGGTGAGCAATTTGTAGGAGGTGCGCCTTCGCGGCGATGGGTGTTGGTTTGAAAGGGTTCTATCGCGACGAGGGCGTCGCTCGCACAGGGAGGCTTTTTGTAGGAGCCCCGCCCTCGGGGCGATGAACTTAACCGTTCCAGCGGGTGTGGAATTTGCCCGGCCGATCAATGCGTTGGTAGGTGTGCGCCCCAAAATAATCGCGCTGCGCCTGCAGCAAATTGGCGGGCAAACGTGCCGAGCGGTAGGCGTCGTAGTAGCTCAGCGAACTCATGAACGAGGGTATGGCCACGCCGTGCAGGGCGCCCATGGCCACCACTTCGCGCAGGTCTTGATGGCTGCGGCCCATCACGCCGGTAAAGTGGTGGTCCATCAAGAGGTTGTCGAGGTCGGGCGATCGCTCAAAGCTGGCACGAATGTCCTCCAACAAATTCGCTCGGATGATGCAACCTGCACGCCAGACCGAGGCCACCGTGCCCATGGGCAACTGCCAATGGTGTTCGCGGTCAGCGGCCTTGAGCAGGCTGAAGCCTTGGGCGTAGGCGCAAATTTTGGAGGCCAGCAGCGCATTTTTGATCTGCCCCAGCACCACATCGCGTGGGCCTGCGGCGCGGGCCACAGGCCCAGGCAGCACCTTGGCAGCTTTGGCCCGCTCGGCATGCAAGCCGCTCACTGTGCGAGCAAACACGGCATTGGCAATGGTAGGCGCCGTAACCCCCAGATCGAGGGCAATCTGGCTGGCCCATTTGCCTGTGCCTTTTTGTTCGGCCGTGTCCAAAATCAGGTCCACCAAAGCGCAGCCCGTTTCGGGGTCGGTGTGCGCCAGGATGTCGGCGGTGATACCGATCAGGTAACTGGCTAATTCACCTTGGTTCCATTCGTGGAACACCGCGCTCATGTCTGCCGGGTTCATGCCCAGCAGGTTGTGCATCAACCAATAGGCTTCGCAGATGCTTTGCATATCGGCATATTCAATGCCGTTGTGCACCATCTTCACGAAGTGGCCCGAGCCGCCCGGCCCCATCCATTCACAGCAGGGCTCACCGCCATCGGTTTTGGCGGCAATCGCTTGCAACATGGGTTTGAGGCGTGGCCAAGCTTCCGCTGCCCCGCCGGGCATCAAGGCCGGACCGCGCAAAGCGCCTTCTTCGCCACCGCTCACGCCCGCACCCACGTAGTGGATGCCCGAGCCTTCCAGCGCCTGCATGCGGCGTTGGGTGTCGGTGTAGAGCGTGTTGCCGCCGTCCATCACCACATCGCCCGCGCTCAGCAATGGGCTGAGCTGGGCCAGCACAGCATCGACCGCTGCCCCGGCGGGCACCATGAGCCAAACGCAACGCGGCGTTTGCAAGCTGGCCACGAGGTCCACCAAAGAAGCTGACGCCTGCGCTTTGAGCCCCTGTGCACGCTGGTCAAAACTGTGGCGCTTGGCAGCGTCGAGATCAAAACCCGCCACACCAAAACCGTTGCGTACCAAATTCAGCGCCAGGTTTTCGCCCATGACGCCCAGGCCCACCAGGCCGATGTCCATCTGCTGCATGGGTTCTATTTAACCGCGACCGACAAACGGCATGTTGGTCGCCATCACCGTGGTGAACAAGATATTGGCCGACAGAGGCAGGCGGGCCATGGTCAGGAAGGTCTCGACCACAGCGCTCATGTCCATGCGCGGTTCGGCTTTGATGCTCAGGTCGGCCTGGTGTACGCCCGAGGCCATTTTGAGTGTCATGTCGGAGGCCACATTGCCGATGTCGATCTGGCCCACGGCGATGCTGTAAGGGCGGCCATCCAATGAGGCGGCGCGGGTCAGGCCAGAGATGGCGTGCTTGGTGGCGGTGTAAGCGATTGAGCCCGGGCGCGGCACATGGGCTGAGATGGAGCCGTTGTTGATGATGCGGCCGCCCTGCGGGCTTTGCTCTTGCATCAGCTTGAAGGCGTACGACAAGGTGTAGAACGCGCCGTTCAGGTTGATGTCCACAGCCCGGCGCCATTCGTCGCCCGACAGGTCGCCCGGCAAGGTGTAGGGCAGCGAGATGCCCGCGTTGTTGAACACCAGATCGAGGCGACCAAAGCGCGAACGGATCTGCTCGAACAAGGCTTTGACTTCGGGCTCTTTGGAGAGGTCGGTCGGGATGGCGTGGGCGTGGCCAGCGTTGGGACCGGCTTCTGCCACTGCAGCGGCCAGTGCGTCTGCACGGCGACCGACCAAGACCACTTGCCAGCCTTCTTTGAGCAAGGCCAGGGCGCAAGCTTTGCCGATGCCAGAGCTGGCACCGGTGACGAGGGCGATTTGGGACATGGTGAGAACTTTCTAAAGAGGTCTGGAAACCGCCAGATTTTCAGGCGTTTTGAAAAGAAATCTGTACCTTGAGCGACTGGCTCTTATCGGCCGCCAGGTCAAAAGCTTCGATGGCGCGCTCCACCGGCAAGATGCCGGTGATGACCGGTTTGCCGTTGACCAGGCCTTCGTTCAAAAAGCGCACGGCCGTGGCAAATTCGGCATGGAAGCGGAAGGTGCCGCGCAGGTCCACTTCTTTGGCCACCAATTGCGTCATGGGCAGGCTGATGTCGCCACCCATGCCCACGGTGATCAGCACGCCACGCGGCACGATGGTGTCCAGACCCGCGCGCAATGCGGCTTCGCTGCCCGAGGCTTCGAATACGGCATCAAACTGGCCTTTGTCCACTTTGTATTGGTCCAGCGCTTCGGGTTGGGTTTTGAGGTTGATGGTCTCGTCCGCACCCATCTCCTTGGCGCACTTGAGCGGCAAGTCAGCGATGTCGGCGGCCACAATGCGCGCCGCACCAGCTCGGCGCAAAGCGCCAATGAGCAGTGAGCCAATGGGGCCGCAGCCAGTCACCAGCACCTGCTTGCCCAGCACGCTGCCAGCGCGTTGGATGGCGTGCAAGCCCACCGACAAAGGCTCGGCCAAAGCGGCTTCGGACAAGCTCAGGTGGTCAGCAATTGGGTGGGCTTGATAGCCCTCGATGATCAGTTGCTCAGAGAAAGCGCCCTGAATGTGGGGGAAGGGCATGGCGCTGCCGTAAAAGCGCATGTTCAGGCAATGGTTGTGCTGGCCCGCCTGGCAAAAACGGCAATGGCCGCAGGGGCGAGAGGGCGAAATGGCGATGCGCTGGCCTTTGAC
>JAIXOX010000096.1 GCA_027486555.1 Comamonadaceae bacterium | reverse complement strand
GTCTCGGCAAAGTGGTAGTGCGAGCCCACTTGGATGGGGCGGTCGCTGGCGTTTTGCACCACCAGGGTGCAGGTGCGGCGGCCCACGTTCAGGGCGTGTTGGCCGGGGTCGATCAAAAATTCACCGGGGATCATGCAGGACTCACTTCTTGCCGAAGTAAAACGCTGCGGCCACCAGGGCGGCGGCGATCACAAACCCGAGCGCATCGGTCGCGTGCCAATGGATGCCACCCAGGCCGTGCCCATCGTGCGCCATGGCGGTGTTGGCCAGCTGTGTGAGGGCCAAAGAAATGGTCAAGATGAATTTTTTCATAGCAGCTCCTGGGTGTTCTCAAACAATGGGTTGGTGCACGGTCACCAATTTGGTGCCGTCGGGAAAAGTCGCTTCGACTTGGATGTCGGGGATCATCTCGGCGATGCCTTCCATCACATCGGCACGCGTCAACACGGTGCGGCCCTCGCTCATGAGTTGGGCCACAGTTTTACCGTCCCGTGCGCCTTCCATGACAGCGGCGCTGATCAGGGCGATGGCTTCGGGGTAGTTGAGTTTCAGGCCACGCGCCTTGCGGCGCTCAGCCAAAAGTGCCGCCGTGAAGATCAGCAGCTTGTCTTTTTCGCGAGGAGTGAGTTCCATTTTGGTGCGTGCTTGGGAAGTGAATCGGTGTGATGGCTTCAATGTAGCAAAGAGCATGCCTCTTTATAGGGAAGTGGCCATTTCCCTAGGGCATGGCTGGTGCATTTGGTGGTGCATGGGCGTTGTTGGAAAAGTTGGCACGGCGATTGCATGAGAGGTTTCAGCGTTGCAAGCGCTCCGCCCTTTTTTTGAATCCATTAACTTTCCTGATTGGAGTGAACTCATGATGAACCGCCGTGGCAACCTCAAAGCCCTCGCGTCCGCAGCCGCCATTGTCGCTGGCAGCTTGACCCTGGTAAACCAAGCCCAAGCGCAAGCGGGCAACACCATCAAAGTGGGCGTGCTGCACAGCTTGTCGGGCACCATGGCGATTTCCGAGACGGTGCTCAAAGACACTGTGCTCATGGCCATCGACGAAATCAACGCCAAGGGCGGCGTGCTGGGCAAAAAGCTCGAACCCGTGATCGTGGACCCGGCCTCCAACTGGCCTTTGTTCGCTGAAAAAACCAAGCAGCTGCTCGGCCAAGACAAGGTCTCGGTGATCTTCGGTTGCTGGACTTCGGTGTCGCGCAAATCGGTCTTGCCAGTCGTCGAAGAAATGAACGGCCTCTTGTTTTACCCCGTGCAATACGAAGGTGAAGAGCTGAGCAAGAACGTGTTTTACACCGGCGCTGCGCCCAACCAGCAGGCCATCCCAGCTGTCGATTACCTGATGAGCAAAGAAGGCGGCGGCGCCAAGCGCTGGGTCTTGCTGGGCACCGACTATGTGTACCCCCGCACCACCAACAAAATCCTGCGCGCCTACCTGAAAAGCAAGGGTGTGAAAGACAGCGACATCGACGAGAAGTACACCCCGTTCGGTCACAGCGATTACCAAACCATCGTTGCCGACATCAAGAAGTTTTCAGCCGGTGGCAAGACCGCCGTGGTCTCCACCATCAACGGCGACTCCAACGTGCCTTTCTACAAAGAACTGGGCAATGCGGGCCTGAAAGCCAAAGACGTGCCCGTGGTGGCTTTCTCGGTGGGTGAAGAAGAGTTGCGCGGTGTGGACACCAAGCCTTTGGTCGGTCACTTGGCTGCATGGAACTACTTCATGAGCATCAAAAACCCCGCCAACGACGAGTTCACCAAAAAGTGGGCGGCTTATGCCAAGGCCAAGAACATCGCTGGTCACAAAGACAAGCCTCTCACCAACGACCCGATGGAAGCCACCTACATCGGCATCAACATGTGGAAGCAAGCGGTTGAAAAAGCCAAGTCGACCGACACCGACAAAGTGATCGCAGCGATGGCTGGCCAAACCTTCAAGGCGCCCAGCGGCATCACCAGCAAGATGGACGAGAAAAACCACCACCTGCACAAGTCGGTGTTCATCGGCGAGATCAAGGCCGACGGCCAGTTCAACGTGGTGTGGAAGACACCCGGTCCCGTCAAAGCCAAGCCTTGGAGCCCTTACATCCCTGGTAACGACAAGAAGCCTGACGAGCCTGCCAAGAAGTGATGGCTTGAACGTTTGAATGGCTGTCGGAGCTGAAGCTCCGACCTACAGGGTGAGCTTGTAGGTCGGCGGCTTTAGCCCCGACATGGACGGCGGCCAGAGGCCAGACCCGGAAATGAGCAAGATGAAACGATGGATGTTGAAAGCGGCGTGGACGGTCAGCGCCTTGTGGGGCTTGTCGGCCGCGCAAGCCCTGACGATGGACGAAGCCAGAGGTATGGCCGTGGGTGAAAGCGATGCCCGCGTGGAAGCCATCTCCAAAGCGGTGGCCCAAGGCAGCGAAAAAACCGCCGCCTATCTGCAAGCACTGGCCGATGACGTGGTCAAAATGGCGGGCGATCAGGTGGTCGTGGTGCGCGATGGGCAAGGCCTGGACCCCGTGTCCGGACAAGCGGTTGCTGTGCCGCCAGACGCTGAAGATGTGATGCTGAACAACCGCCTGCGTGGCGAAATCGACACGGCCCTGGCGGCTTTGAAGTTGTTCAGCCCCGATGTGAAGCTGCGCAGGCAAGCGGCTTTGTCGCTGCTCAAAGAACCTGACGCCAGCCGCGCTCCATTGCTTGAGAAAGCCTTGGCGGCTGAAAAAGACCCCACGGTGCAAAGCCTGGTGCGCCAAGCCCGTGCAGCGGCCCGGCTGAGCAGTGAGGATGCAAACGACCGATTGCTGGCCGCCCGCGAGTTGGCGGACAGCAAGCAACCCGAGACCCTGCTGCTTTTGAACCAGCAACTGAGCCAAGAGCAAGACCCTGCGGTCCAAAAACAAATCCAGTCCGCTTTGACCCAAGTGCAGGACAGCCTGCGCTGGGGCGAGCGTTTGGGGGCCATGTTCACCGGGCTCAGTCTGGGTTCGATTTTGTTGTTGGTGGCGCTGGGCCTGGCCATCACCTATGGCCTGATGGGCGTTATCAACATGGCGCATGGCGAGTTGATGATGATCGGTGCCTATGCCACCTATGTGGTGCAGGCGCTGTTTCGCGAGCATTTGCCTGGCGTGTTTGACGCCTACCTTTTTGTGGCGATGCCGGTGGCCTTCCTCACAGCGGCCTTGGTGGGTGCGGTGATGGAGCGTGCCGTTTTGCAGCATTTGTATGGACGCCCGCTCGAGACCCTGCTGGCCACTTGGGGCATCAGCCTGGTGCTGATGCAAGGCGTACGCAGCCTGTTTGGCGCGCAAAACGTGGGCGTGGAAAACCCGTCGTGGATGAGCGGCTCTTTGCAGCTGCTGCCCAATTTGCAACTGCCCTGGAACCGGGTGCTGATCATCGTGTTTGCACTGGCCGTATTGGTCGGGGTGGCGCTCTTGATTGGCAAAACCCGGCTGGGTTTGTTTGTGCGCGGCGTCACGCAAAACCGCCCCATGGCCTCGTGCATGGGCGTAAACACAGCCCGCATCGACACCTATGCCTTTGCATTGGGTTCGGGCATTGCAGGCCTGGCGGGCTGTGCGCTCAGCCAGGTGGGCAATGTGGGGCCTGATCTGGGCCAAAGCTACATTGTGGACGCGTTCATGGTGGTGGTGCTGGGCGGTGTGGGGCAACTCGCCGGCACGGTGTACGCCGCCTTGGGCCTGGGCCTGGTCAACAAGTTGCTGGAAGGCTGGACGGGCGCGGTGCTCGCCAAGATTGCCGTGCTGGTGTTCATCATCATCTTCATTCAGAAGCGGCCGCAGGGCATCTTCGCGATGAAGGGGCGCAGCGCTGAAGCGTGAAGAGGACCATGAGCATGAAAAATTTGGAACTCCCCACCCCCGCCCCTTTGATGGGCCGCCAAGCCTGGTCGGCGTTTTTGCTGGCGCTGATCGTGGTGGGCGTGCTGGCCCCGGTCTTCAACTTGTGGGTGCCCGAGAGCAGCCCCTTTCATTTGAGCGACTACGTCATCGCCTTGATTGGCAAGATCATGTGCTACGCCATCTGCGCGCTGGCCATGGACTTGATCTGGGGCTACACAGGCATTTTGTCGTTGGGCCATGGTTTGTTCTTCGCCTTGGGCGGCTATGTCATGGGCATGTACCTCATGCGGCAGATCGGCCAAGATGGCAACTACAAAAGCGAGTTGCCCGACTTCATGGTGTTTCTGGATTGGAAAGAGCTGCCCTGGCACTGGATGTTGTCGGACAGCTTTGTGGCCACGCTGGCGCTGGTGGTGCTGGTGCCGGGTGTGATCGCTTTTGTGTTCGGCTACTTTGCCTTTCGCTCGCGCATCAAGGGCGTGTATTTTTCCATCATCACCCAGGCCCTGACCTATGCAGCCATGCTCTTGTTTTTCCGCAACGAAACCGGGCTGGGCGGCAACAACGGCTTTACCGATTTCAAGCGCATCCTCGACTTGCCCATTGCCACCCCCGGCATGCGCATGACGCTGTTTGTCATCACCGGCTTGACCTTGTTGGGCTTTTATCTGTTCTCGCGCTGGTTGGTGGGCAGCAAGTACGGCCGCGTGTTGATGGCGATTCGCGATGCCGAAACGCGGGTCATGTTTTCGGGCTATTCGCCGCTGCCCTACAAGCTGAGCATTTGGGTGATTTCGGCCGTGATGTGCGGCATTGCCGGGGCTTTGTACGTGCCGCAAGTGGGCATCATCAACCCCGGCGAGATGAGCGCTGCCAACTCGATCGAGATCGCCGTGTGGGCGGCGGTGGGCGGGCGCGGTACTTTGATCGGCCCCATTGTGGGCGCGTTTTTGGTCAACGGTGCCAAGAGCTGGCTGACGGTGAGCGCACCTGAGTTTTGGTTGTACTTTTTGGGCGCGCTCTTCATTGGCGTGACCTTGTATTTGCCGCAGGGCGTGGTGGGTTTGGTGCGCAAAGTTTGGCGACAACGCGAAACCGGGCAGACGCCCACAGAACCCGTGTCGGACACTCAGACCAAGAAAGGCGGTGCCGCATGACGCCCGATCTGCTGCAAAAAGGCGCTGAGCGCTTCGCCCGTGTGGCCCAACAACGCGTTGAATCCACAGAATCCGGTGGCCGAACCGCGGGCTATGGCCGCGTGGTTCACGATGCCAGCCAAGTCGATGTGACGCATGGCCGCATCCTGTATCTGGAAGACGTGAGCGTGAGCTTTGATGGCTTCAAAGCCATCAACAAGCTGTCGCTGGACATCGCGCCCGGCGAGCTGCGCTGCATCATTGGCCCCAATGGCGCGGGCAAGACCACGATGATGGACATCATCACCGGAAAGACTCGCCCTGACGAAGGCCGCGTGTTCTTTGGCAGCACCATCGACTTGCTGCGCTACAACGAACCCGCCATTGCGCAGTTGGGCATTGGCCGCAAGTTCCAAAAGCCCACCGTGTTTGAACACCTGAGCGTGTTTGAAAACCTCGAGCTGGCCCTCAAGACCCCCAAGGGCGTGAAGGCTTCGATGTTCTTCAAACTCGATTCGCGCCAAAGCGACCGCCTGGCCGAAGTGCTGCACACCATCCACCTGGCGGACAGCGTGCGGGTGCAGGCGGGCACGCTCAGCCACGGCCAAAAGCAGTGGCTGGAGATCGGCATGCTCCTCATGCAAGACCCCCAGTTGCTGCTGCTCGATGAGCCGGTGGCGGGCATGACCGATTTTGAGACCGAGCGCACGGCAGAACTTTTCCTGTCGCTCAAAGGCAAGCACTCGCTGATGGTGGTGGAACACGACATGGGCTTCATCCGCACCATCTCCGACATCGTCACCGTGCTGTGCGATGGCGCAGTGTTGGCCCAAGGCACGCTCGATCAGGTGCAAGCCGATGAGCGGGTGATTGAAGTTTATTTGGGGCGCTGATGCCTCGGGTTGTTGTAGGTCGGAGCTTCAGCTCCGACATTTTGAAGAGTGAAACATGCTGGAAGTGAAGAATATTCATCAGTACTACGGTGGCTCCCACATCCTGCGCGATTTGAGCCTGAATGCGGAACTGTGCCAAGTCACGGTGCTCTTGGGCCGCAATGGCGTGGGTAAAACCACCTTGCTGAAATCGCTCATGGGTTTGGAGCCGATCAAAAGCGGCAGCGTCACGTTGGACGGCAAAGACTTGAGCCATGCCAAACCCTACGAACGCGCTGCTGCCGGGATCGGCTACGTTCCGCAAGGTCGCGAAATTTTTGCCCGCCTCACGGTCGAAGACAACCTGCGCATGGGCCTTGCCACACACCCCGGCGGCACGCCGATTCCACCCGAGTTGTTTGAGCTGTTCCCCGTGCTCAAGCAGATGCTGCACCGCAGGGGTGGTGACTTGTCGGGCGGGCAACAACAGCAACTGGCCATTGCGCGTGCCTTGGCCGCCAAGCCGCGCTTGCTGATCCTGGACGAACCGACCGAAGGCATTCAGCCCAGCATCATCAAAGACATCGGCCGCGTGATCCGCCAGTTGGCCGATGTGGGCCTGCAAGGCCAGCGCATGGCGGTGCTGCTGTGCGAGCAGTACTACGACTTTGCCGAAGAACTGGCCGACCAATACATGGTGATGGAGCGCGGCGAAGTGATCGCGCGCGGGCCGGGGAGCGAGATGAAGGAAAAGAACATTCAGCAGTTGGTGGCGATTTGAGCCACTGGCATGGAAAAAAATAGATGTTTTCTGAGGCAATTGTTTGATCTGCAGCGCTAGCAGACATTGGCTGACCACAACAGGCGTTTGCTGGTGGCCAAAAGCAGTCACTTAAGCCCTGCAGCCCAACTCAACGCAAGCTAGACGCCTTCAGATACTCGGCCAATGCAATAATAAATTTCGAGAAAAATGGATTTAACTCCATATGTTTTTAAGTCCATAATTTGCCTATGCCTTTGATTTCAGCGACAAGCAATTTTGCTGGTTGGCGGGGACAAAGGTGGCGCAGATCAGCGTAGGTTCTACAAGCGCTTACTCACAGTGGCCGATGCGCGTTACGACGATCATCTTGTGACTTTGAGTCAATCAACAAAGGAGTCTAAACATGGCAAGAAAACTCGATGACGTGATGGCTGCGTTGCCCAAAGATCGGAAAAAGCGGGTGGAAGATCGAGCCATGGAGTTGGCCACGCTCAAAGACCTGCGCCATGCCGTTCAGCAAACCCAAGAGCAAATGGCTGCCGCCCTGGGGGTTCGCCAGGACACCATTTCGCGTTTGGAAAAGCGCAGCGACATGCTGCTCTCGACGATGCGTCACTATGTGGAAAGCATGGGGGGAAAGCTGGAGCTGGTGGCCAAATTTCCGGATCGTCCGTCAGTGGTGATCGATCACTTAGGAGGAGACGTCACACTCAACAAGCGTGTGAGTGCGGGCCGTCGAGCACGGGCAACTGCCTGAGTCAGACCGACCACCACACGCCAACAGCGCCCCCCGCCACCATGGCCGCCAATCCCAGTCCGACTGCAAGACCATAGCGAACCCCGCCGCTGGCCATCGCCAAAGCGGTTTTGGCCAAACCGCTGGAGGCGAGAACGGCCACCAGTGCCCAATGCGCCCACTCAGGCGTCATGCCACCTGACTGTATGAGTTGCGCAATGCTGGCGGCGGCGGCATGCACTTCCACCCAG
This sequence comes from Comamonadaceae bacterium, assembly GCA_027486555.1. Lineage (GTDB taxonomy): Bacteria > Pseudomonadota > Gammaproteobacteria > Burkholderiales > Burkholderiaceae_C > Limnohabitans_A. Next base: position 14,077 of record JAIXOX010000096.1, on the reverse strand, counting down.
GCCACACACAGCGCAGCCACCAGCACGCCCACTTCGCCAAAAACATGTTGCAGCCAGGCGGCGAGCAAGGACATCAAGGCAATGATGCTGGCCATGCCCAAGGCATGGGTGAGCTTGAAGGCACGCCCTGTTGGAGGCTCAGCACCATCACCTTCGATGCGACGCAAAGCAGACAGCACGACCAGCAGCAAGCCCAGACCTGCCAAGGCCAGTGGCCAGCGCATGGCCACCAGCAGGGCCGGTGAGGCAGCCCCCAGCACCCCTGCAAACAGCGCCAACGAGGCCAGATTCGCCAACAGGGCACAAGCCGCTGCGGGCAGTGCATCACTGTGCCCGCCACGCACGCGCTGACCCGTGCTGACGACCACGGCGGTGGAGGACACAAAACCCGAAAAGAATGCCGCCAGTGGCATGCCCCAACGACCCCCCAGCGCACGCTGCGCGACATGGCCCAACATGCCGACCGCCATGACCAACACCACAATTCGCCACAGTGTGGTGGGTTTCAGTACACCCCAAGGGTCTATCGCTTGGTCCGACAGCAGTGGCGTGACCACCAGTGCTGCGGCAGCCAGGATCAGGCCGTCTTGCAACTCTTGATCGGTGATGAGAACACGGCTGATGCGCTGTGAAGCTTGTTTGGCATGCAGCAATATGGCAGCCAGCACGCCCAGAGCGGCAGACAAGCTCGGGTTTTGCTGCGCAAGCGCGGACAACATCAATGTCGCCAGCAAAGCCACCTCGCCCGTCTGGCCAGGATCGCTTCGGGCGGTGGCCTGATAACCCCCGATCACCAGCGCACCGATCACCAAGAGGGTGGCCACAAATGGCCATGTACCCAAACTCCAGCTCACATAGCCGAGCGTTGCCACCAGCGCGTGTGTCCGCGTGCCAGCCTTGGACACATGGGGCTGGTGCCTGCGCTCGCGCACCATACCGATCAGCAAGCCCACCCCCAGGGCGGTCAGCAAGCCGATCCATTGCACAGAGGTGTTCATGACAAAAGAAACATCATTCGCATCTGACCATGTGGGTCAGCGACAAGCATTGACTTTGATCAACTTGGATTCGAACAAGAACCTTGATCATTCAGCTTTAGCGGCGCATCGAATGTGATCGCGCCAACAGGTCTGAACGCCCATGGCTTTTCACCATGCCCCCAACCCAAAGCCTGATGCCCGAGTCGGCTTGACTGGAGCCTCCCATGAAATGCACCCGCACTTTGAGCCAGGGGCTGCTGGTGTTGTCGCTGGGCTTTGCGGTGTTACCTGCGCTGGCCGAGGACGATTGCGATGCGCCGATCAACCGCTGGCAATCACGCGATGCCGTGCGGCAAATGGCCGCAGACCAAGGCTGGCAGATTGAGCGGTTGAAGATCGACGACGGCTGTTATGAAATTCGCTTCACCGATGCCCAGGGCCGCAGATTCAAAGCCAAGATCGATCCGGAAACGCTCAAGGTCTTGAAGCTCAAGCAAGAAGACCACAAGCGCGAACGTCAAAGCGAACGCGAACGCGAACGCGATGGCCAAGGCGCCGCGCAGTAGCCGCGGCCAGCCCAATGAAAAGACTCCCAAGGAAAACCACCATGTCCCAACCCCTATTGACCCTTGTGGCCACTGCCTGCGCACTGGCGTTTTCCCCCTTGGCGTACAGCCGTCCGGTCACGCTGACCGCCCAGCTCAAAAATTATGGCGGCGACGGTGCCTACTTGGCGGCTTACCTGATGGATGCCAAGGGGGCCTATGTGCGCACCCTTTGGGTGGCCGGTGGCAAGGCCAAGTACCACAAGCATTTGTCTGACTGGTACAAACTCTCGGCTGGTGATGCTCAGCGTCTGAATGGCGTCACCGGTGCCAGTGTGGGCGCGGGGCGCACCCTGAAAGTCACGGCCGATCTGGCGGATGCATTGATCGATGCGGGCTACGAAATCCGCATCGACGCGGCTGCAGAAGACATGCGCGACAGCCCGTCAGAGGTCCGCATCCCTTTGTCCAAAGTGAACGCGGGCAAGCCGCAGACCGGTAAGCAGTACATCCAGTCAGCGACTTTCCAGCTTCAGTAAAAGCGCGGCATGAATTGGAAAGCGATGCATCGCTGGCTGGGCTTGACCGTTGGGACTCTGGCTGTGGTGCTGGGCATCAGCGGTGCCATTTTGGCGATCGACCCGGTGCAGCAGGCTTGGCAGGCACCTGCAGCGCGTGGCGACCTGCCGGTGGCCACTTTGGTGGAGCGCGTGACACGCACAGTGCCCGACGCCGAAGAAATCCGGCACCTGCTCTCGGGTGCCATCGTGGTGTTCAGCTTTGCTGGTGAGCAGCCGCAAGCGTCTTATGTGGACCCCGCCGATGGCCGGGTGCTGGGCCCTTGGCAAGCCTCGGCGCTGCCGCGCTGGGTGAAGAACCTGCACCGCTCTTTGCTGCTGGGGGACGCCGGACGCTGGCTTGCGGCGGGCATTGCGCTGGCCATGTCGGTGCTGTGCGCATCGGCGCTGGTGTTGCTGCTGCGGCGCATGGGCGGCTGGCAGCGACTGACCAAGAAGGTGCGCGGCACGCTGGCGCAACGCATCCATGTGCTCACCGGCCGAGTGGTGTTGCTGGTTCTGTTGCTCACGTCGGTCACCGCGCTGACCATGAGCGCATCGACCTTGGGGCTGGTGGCGCTGGATGCAGGGACTGAGCCGGAGGTGCTTTCGGTGGTTTCCGGTCGGCCTGCCTTGCCCGGCGCGCAGCTGGCCTCGCTGCAAAACCTGTTGGTCAAGGATTTGCACAAGTTGAATTTCCCGGGGGCCACCGACCCGGAAGACACGTGGAAGATCACCACCGCCCAAGGGCAGGGCTGGATCGATCGGTACTCGGGCCAAATGCTGGCCTGGCAGGAAGCCAGCTTGGCGCAGCGCGTGGTCGACCTGGCTGTGGTGCTGCACACGGGTGAATCGGCTTGGCTCTGGGCCGTGGTGCTCGGCCTTGCGGGAGCCAGCGTGCTGTTGTTTTGGCTGTCGGGCTTTTTCATTTGGTGGCAAACCCGCAGCCAGACCCTCCAGATCACCGGCAACGTCCCCACGGCGCAGGCCGATGTGCTCATCTTCGTGGCCAGCGAGGGGGGCAGCACTTGGGGTTTTGCCCAAACACTGCAAGACGCGCTGAGAAAGTGCGGCCACCGCGTGCACACGAGCGCCTTGGAGAATTTTCAAACCACTACCGCCACACAGCACGTCTTTTTGCTGGCGGCCACCTATGGTGAAGGCCAGGCCCCGGCCCATGCGAGTGGTGCGCTTGAGCGTATTTCCAAACTCAAGGCCAACAAGGTCCCGGTGTCGGTGTTGGGTTTTGGTGATCGGCAGTATCCGGCGTTTTGCGCCTTTGCCGAGGCTCTGGAGCGGCAGCTGCGTTCGCAAGGCTGGCCCGCGTTGCTGCCGATCGAATGCATCCACCAACAATCCGCGCAGCAGTTCGCACGCTGGGGTCTTGACTTAGCTCAAGCGCTGAACGAACCCCTGGTGCTGGAACATGTGCCGCGATTGCCACCGACCACGGTGCTGACGCTGATCGGGCGTCAGAACTTCGCCGCAGCGGGCGGTCAACCGACCGCGATCCTGCGCTTTGCCTGGCCTACAGACGGCTTGCGCAGTCGTTTGGGCAAGCGTGGTTTGGCGCGGTTTTCGGCGGGTGATCTGGTGGGCATCGTGCCACCCGGCTCCAGCGTGCCGCGTTTTTACTCGCTGGCATCGGGCTGGCAGGACGACTTTCTGGAAATTTGCGTGCGGCAGATGCCCGGTGGCCAGTGTTCCACGCACCTGCTGGGCCTGCAGACCCATGACACCATCCAGGCCTTCATCCGGCCCAACCCGTGGTTCGCGCTGCCCCAGACGCGCAAGCCGGTGTTGCTCATCGGCGCGGGCACAGGGGTGGCACCGCTGGCGGGTTTCATCCGCCGAAACGACCGCATGCGGCCCATGCACCTCTACTTTGGCGGGCGCGATCCGGCGCAAGATTTTTACTTCGGCCCCGAGATCGAGGGGTGGCTTACAGAAGGGCGCTTGGCCAGTTTGCAGACGGTTTTCTCGCGCGTGCCTGGCGGAGGTGGTTATGTGCAGGACGCCCTGCGCCGCGACGCCGAACGCGTGCGCCACTGGGTCAGCCAAGGCGCCGTCGTGCGTGTTTGCGGTAGCCGTGCCATGGCGCAGGGCGTGGCCGATGCGCTTGACGCGGTACTGGCACCCCTGCAACTCAGCGTCGCGAAGCTGAAATCCAAAGAACGTTATGCCGAAGATGTTTTTTGAATCGGCTGCAAAGTGCAAACGCATCACCTTGCACGGCCCGACCATGGGCACACGCTGGTCGGCCACCTTGGATGCCGACGACAGCTTGGATGTGAAGGCCCTACAGCATGACTTGGCCGCTGCGGTCGATCAGGTGGACCTGCAGATGTCTCCCTGGAAGCTGGACAGCGACCTCATGCGCGTGAACCGTGCGCCTGTAGACGCTTGGGTGGCGGTGCCCGCAGAACTGCTGGAGGTATTGGCCTGTGCGCTGGAGGTCCAACGACAGAGCGCGGGGGCCTTTGACCCTTGCGTTGGGGGGCTGGTCAATGCCTGGGGTTTTGGTGCGGCATGCGATGCACCCGACGCGAACGCCATTCGCATCGCACGCCAATCCAAGTCACTTGCTGCGCACGCCTGTCTGGAGCTGGACAGCAACGCAGGCAAAGTTCGCAAGCTGGCGCCGTTACAGATGGATCTGTGCGGCATTGCCAAGGGTTACGCGGTGGATCGCATGGCCCATGTGCTGCAAGAACACGGCGTGCGACATGCACTGGCAGCGCTGGACGGTGAACTGCGCGCCGTGGGCGGACAGTCCGGCGGCTTAGCCTGGTCCGTGGCGCTGGAAAGCCCCGAGCTTGAGCGCCGTGCGGTGCGTGGCGTGATCGAACTGGAGGATCTGGCGGTGGCCACTTCGGGCGACTACCGGCACTTTATGGAAGTTGGCGGTGCGCGCCTCGCGCACACCATGGACCCGCGCCGCTGGGCGCCGGTGAACAATGGCGTGGCATCGGTCACTGTGCTGGCACGGACCTGCATGCAGGCCGATGCCTGGGCCACAGCCTTGCTGGTGGCAGGCCCCGACGAAGGCCTTGCCATGGCACAGCGCATGGGGGTGGATGTGTTGTTCTTGCTGCGCCGTGGTGCAGGCCTGATCGAGCTGGGCTTGGGGCGGTTTGGCCATGCCGCCGATCTCAAGGCCTAGACATGCCAAAGCCGAGGGTAAGTGCCCGGCAAAGCCCACATCTCACGCCGCCACGCTGCCCATCAGGCGGGTCTCCTCAGCGTTCAGGGTGCAGCGCTCCAGCCACTATCGGCTTGGCAGTTGCATGGCCTTGCGTTGTTGCCATGCCTGCCGCACAAACGGGTCGGCAATGGCATAAACACCATGTGAACGGCGGTGGATGAGGTTGGCCGTGATCATCCGATCCATCATGTTCTGGACTTGCGTCGTATCGACTGAGATCCCGATCTGCGCACCGTACTGCTGGATCGCATCTGCTGAAAACAGGCCGGACTCGCCGGATTCGTTGCCATGCGCCACACGGTCAAAGATGGCCGATGCCAAAGCACCCATGGATTCAACCGTGGCAATTTCCACCTCTGCCGCAGATGCGGCCAGCGTCGTGCAGATGATGGGGAAGGCCATATCTGGATCCTCAGGGCGCGACTGAAGCAGCACCAGCGCGTTCTGCAACTCCTCAGGCCTTTGGCCAATGGCCATAAAACCTTGGTCCATCACCTCTTGCGAGGGCAGTTTGATGCCCTTGAGAGGCTGCAGTTGTTCATGCTTCCAGCGCACAAATTCGGTACCCAAGGGTTCGTACTCCGTCGCGACGGCACCTGCAAAGGGTTGCGAGCGGCGTGTGGCCATGTCGGCCACCAGCGATTTGTGTGAGCCCATGCCCAGAAACAGCAGATAACCGGGCGTTCCAGGGCGGGTGTTGACGCCATCGCGCGCAGCCTTGAGGGCAAACAGCAGGTTGTTGCCATCTTCGGTGCCCAGCGCTTGTTGCACTTCATCCAGGATCAGCACAACATTGGTGCTGACTTTGTCCACCAGTTCGGTGAATACCTCGCTGAGCGTGGCGCCGCCCGGTTTGCCAACGGAGTCCACCTGAAAACCAAAGCTGAACCCCGCAGCGCCGACATTCAGTCCCTTGAACCGTTCCAACACCTTGGCACCCGGAGAGGCCAGTTCGGACAGTGTGGAATTGACCGCTTCATGCACCAGCATGGCGGGGCTCTTGCTGCGGTCGGCCCAAAGGTCCACATAAATCACCAAGGCCTGCATGGATTCCAGAGCTGGGATCAGGTCTTGCCGCAAGAAGGTGGTCTTCCCGATGCGGCGGATGCCCGAGAGAAACACGCCTGAACGCACTTGCAGCTGCAAGGCTGTGGGCTTGAGCAACTGCTGTGCCAAGTTATTGGCGTATTGGTGGCGGTGGAAGAACGGGTCTTCAGTCATGGCGATGACCTGAATTTATCTGACAGAGATAATTATCCGAAGTGAATAATTTTATGTAAACAGCCTTGGCTTGTTTTTATGCTCAGAGGGATGCTTCTGTCTCGTTGCGAACTGTCAAGGATTTCTTGACAGTTTCCTTGCCTCTTTTCAGTCCACTGAATTCAAGCCAAAGGGTATTTGTCAGCTCAAAGGTTCCACAACCGCGGCGCCGTGCCGCCCATGCCCCACATCTCATGACGCCACGCGGCCCAGACTTTTCGTAGCAACTGCATGGCGGGCTCTGTCACGGGGGACAACACGCGCAGCACGATGACCTGTTTGTGCGGTGATGTGGCCCCTGCCGTGAGGCGCAGTTCTGACGCTTCGAGCAGTTCCCGTGCACAAGCCAGGGCTCGATCTGAGCGTTCAGCCGCTATGGCGCTGCCCGCCGCAAACACCAGCGTGGCCATGCAGCGCTGGCCAGCCAGGCCCAGCGGGCTGTTCATCAGGCGGGTGTCGTCGGCGTTCAAGGTGCCGCGCTCAAGCCACACACCTGGAATTTCCAAGTGCTGGCGAAAGGTGCCCTGTGCAAAAGGCAAGTCTGCGGCAGGCAGGCCCAAAGCGGTGATGTCCCAGGCCATCATTTCTGCGCCGGGGGCCAGCTCAAACACGGCGCGGTTGAGGGCATCGCAGCCGTTGTAGGCAATGGCTTCCAGAGGCAGCCATTCCAGGCGTGCGCCAGATTCAACACGCGCATGCACCTGTTGTGTGGCCAGGCCTGCTTCAGACCGGTAAAAGCGCGTGGCCCCGGGCGTGGTGACCAGGCCATGCGCCCCAGAGCCCACGGTGACGCGCATGTCCAGCGTGTCGCCGCCCACCAGACCGCTGGGCGGGTGCACCAGCACGTTGTGGCAGACCGTATCGCCTTCGGGGTAGAGGCTTTGTAAGATGCGCAGCGGGCCGTTGTGCAGGTAACGGGCGACGCTGCGGTTGGATTCCAGCGTGTAGTCGAGCTGCAGGCTAGCGTACCAAGTCATCCCTTTGAGTCTCTTCTTGGCTTTATTCGCCTTGCGAGCCGCGGTGGGCCCAGCCGGTGGTGCGCTTTTCGATGTAGCTGAACAGCTCGTACATGATCATGGCCATCGCGCCGACCACGACCAGGCCAGAAAACGCCAAGCCCATTTGCATGGCCGAACCGGCAGAGATCAGCAGGTAACCGATGCCTTCGTTCGATGCCGTCATCTCGGACACGGTGGTGCCCACAAAGGCCAAGGTGATCGCCACTTTGAGCGAGCCATAAAAGTAGGGCATGGAGCGGGGCAGGCCGACTTTGACCAGCACGTCCCAACGCTTGGCGCCCAGCACGCGCAGCACGTCTTCCAGTTCAGGCTCCAGCGTGGCCAAGCCGGTGGCGATGTTCACCATGATGGGGAAGAAGCTGATCAGGAACGCCGTGAGGATGGCGGGGCCGATGCCGATGCCAAACCACACCACCAAAATCGGCACAAAGGCCGCTTTTGGCAAGGCGTTGAAGGCGGTCATGAGCGGGTATACGGCGGCATAGGCCAGGCGTGAGCTGCCGATGATGAAGCCCAGCAACACGCCCACCAAGATGGCGATGCCAAAGCCCACCATGGTCACCCAATAGGTGCGCCAAGCGTGGCCCGCGATCACATCGCGGTATTCGATGGTTTGCTGCGCGATGCGTGAGGGGCTGGGGAAAATGAATTCCGACACGTTGAAGGCGCGGCACAGGCCTTCCCAAATCAGGATGCTGAGCGCCAGCAAGATCCAGGGTGACCAGCTTTCGAGGGATTTTTTGTTCATGTGGGGCTCCCGCTTATGGGTTGATGGCCGCACCGGTCTTGCGCATGGCACCGATGTGGCCGCGCAGCTCGTGCACGATGTTGGTGAATTCGGGCGTGTAGGTGATCTCCAGATCACGCGGGCGCGGCAGGTCGATTTCTTTTTTCACGACAAAGCGGCCCGGACTCTTGCTCATCACGTACACCGTATCGGCCAAAAACACCGATTCGCGCAGGTCGTGTGTGACCAAAATCACGTTGAACTTTTGCTCGGTCCACAGGTCGCGCAAGATGCACCAGAGCTCTTCACGCGTGAAGGCGTCGAGCGCGCCAAAAGGCTCGTCGAGCAGCAGCATCTTGGGCTCATGGATCAAGGCGCGGCAGATGCTGGCGCGTTGCTGCATGCCGCCCGACAGTTGCCAGGGGAATTTGTCTTCGTAACCGCCCAAGCCCACGGTGTTCAGCAGTTTGCGGGCGCGTTCGGCGTACTCTTCTCGTTTTTGCTTGAAGTTGGAGCGGTAGGGCTCCACGATTTCGAGCGGCAGCAGCACGTTGTCCAAAGTGGTGCGCCAAGGCAACAAAGACGAGGCCTGAAACGCCATGCCGCTGATCTTGAGCGGACCCGTCACAGGCTGGCCATCCACCAGAATGCGGCCTTTGCTGGGCATCTTCAGGCCCGTGGTCAGCTTCATGAAGGTCGACTTGCCGCATCCCGAAGGCCCGACGATGGCGATGAACTCGCCTTGCTTGACCTGCAGGTTGATGTCTTCCACGGCAAAGTGGTTTTGCGCCAGCAACTCGTCGTTGTAGGCCAGCCAGACATTCTGGAAATCAACGAATGATTCTTGGGTCATGGTGAGAGCTCGAAAATGGTGTTCGAAAGTGTATACACGCTACGCCCTGTAAAAGCCCACCGACCCGGCAAGGTCAAGGTGGGCCCAGAGCGCCGGGGCGGCATGCCCCGAAGCTGGCGCTGGTTTACTTCTTGCCCTTGGGCAGGATGTCCAGCTCTTTGGCCGTGGGCAAGAATGAGCCGTTCCAGATGTCTTCAGACTTCACGCGGGTCTTGGTGTTGAAGGCGTCGGACACTTGCGAAGCCATCAGCGTCATGCGGGGGGCGTTGATCTGGCCAAAGCCTTCGGCGCGGGCCGAGGGGCTGTTGATCACGGTGTCGATGGCCAGTTGCAGGCGGCGGGTTTCGAGCGCCACGTTGATGATGCCGTCACGCGCCTTGACCGATTCAATGGCTTTGGCCGGGTCGGCCATCACGTCTTTGGCACCCTTGGTGAAGGCAGCCAGGAACGCTTTCACGGCGGCGGGGTTTTCCTTCAGGATCTTGGGCGAGGCAATGATCGCGTTGCCGTAGAGCTTGACGCCAAAATCAGGGTACTGCATGACCACCACGTCTTCGGCTTTCACGCCACGCGCTTCGATGTTGAGCAGCGAGGTGAAGGTGAAGCCGGTGATGGCGTCCACATCACCGCGCACCAGCATGGTTTCGCGCAAAGGTGGGTCCATGGCGGTCCAGGCCACGTTGCCAATGCCGTTGGCTTTTTGGAAGATGGGGAAGGCGCGGCGGCCTGCGTCAAACACGGGCGCACCCAGCTTCTTGCCTGCCAGGTCGGCGGGGGTCTTGATGCCGGACTTTTTCAAGGCCATGACCGAGGCGGGTGTGTTGTTGTAGACCATCATGATGGCCACAGGCTTGTTGGGCGCGTCGGGGTTATTGGCGTGGAATTCCATCAGGGCGGCCAAGTCGGCAAAGCCCAGGTCGTAAGTGCCCGAAGCCACACGGGTCACTGCGCCACCGGAACCGTTGCCCGAGTCCACCGTCACGTCCAGCTTGGCATCTTTGAAATAACCCTTGGCCGCAGGCAACAAGAAGAAAGCCGATGGGCCTTCAAAGCGCCAGTCGAGCTGGAATTTGATCGGGGTGCTTTGGGCTTGTGCCAGACCAAAAGAGGCGGCTGCTGCCAGTGCGGCCGTGGCCTTGAGTAAGAAACGCTTGTTCATGAGGGGCTCCAGGGTCATATAAACGGTGAATCTTGTCTAGCAAATTCGGTGCCCATTATCAAGCATGGACCCGCCGCTCAATGTCAGGTCCATCCCCTAGAGATGTGGCTCGGCTGCCCTGTTCAGGGGCCATTTCGTGACGAAATTGCACTAAAAAAGGGCTTGGGAGCCATTAAAAGGGCGTGCAGCCCAGCCCCTGTGCACACGGGCAGGGCTGCTGGAGTGCCTCAATGGTGCGCTTGAGCCACGGCCAGCGCGGTCATGTTGAGCACCCGGCGCACGGTGGCTGCAGGCGTCAGGATGTGCGCGGTGCCGGCAGCGCCCATGAGGATGGGGCCCACCGTCACGCCACCGCTGGTGGTGGTTTTCATGACGTTGTACAAAATATTGGCTGCGTCCAGATTGGGGCAAACCAGCAAATTGGCCGAGCCGCTCAGCGTGCTGTCTTCCAGGTACACATTGCGGATTTCGGGCTTCAAGGCGGCATCGCCGTGCAACTCGCCATCGCACTCGATGTCCGGGTGTTGCGCCACGAACAGGTCACGCGCCAGGCGCATTTTGCGGGCCGATGCGCGCTTGGACGAGCCGTAGCTCGAATGCGAGAGGAAAGCGACCTTGGGCACGATGCCAAAGCGCTGAACTTCTTGCGCCGCCATGAAGGCGATCTCGGCCAGCTGCTCGGCGCTGGGGTCTTCGTTGACATAGGTGTCAGCAATGAACAGTGGCCCCAAATCGCTCATGAGCGCGTTGACAGCGGCGTAATTGGTCACGCCCGCGCGTTTGCCCAAAATGCTCTCAATGCGTTCGAGGTGCGTCATGTAGCTGCCCGTCAAGCCGCAAATCAGGGCGTCGGCATCGCCCAGCGACACCATCAGCGCGCCGATGATGGTGTTGGAGCGGCGTACCGCCGCCTTGGCCACGGCCGGTGTGGCACCGTTGCGCTTCATCAGCTGGTGGTAGTGCTCCCAGTACTGGCGAAAGCGCTCATCGTCTTCCGGGTTGACGTTGTCCACATCCACCCCCAAGCGCATGCGCAGACCGGCTTTTTCGATGCGGGCAGCGATCACGCTGGGGCGGCCGATCAGGATCGGGTGGGCCAGTTGGTCGTCGATGGCCATTTGGGCGGCACGCAGTGCGCGCTCGTCTTCGCCATCGGCATAGGCCACGCGCTTGGCATTGGGGGGCACGGCCTTGGCGGCGTTGAAGATGGGGCGCATCAACAAGCCGGTTTGCGAGACAAAGCTTTGCAGCTGCTGTCGGTAGGCGTCCATGTCGGTGATGGGGCGCGTGGCCACACCTGAGTCGGCGGCGGCTTGCGCCACGGCAGGCGCGATGCGCAAGATCAGGCGCGAGTCAAAAGGCGTGGGGATCAGGTAGTCGCGTCCAAAAGACAGCTCTTTGCCCGCGTAGGCGCTGGCCACTTCTTCGCTGATGTCGGCCTTGGCCAGGTCGGCAATCTGGCGCACGCAAGCCAGCTTCATGGCTTCGGTGATCTTGGTGGCGCCGCAGTCCAGTGCGCCCCGGAAAATGTAGGGGAAACACAGCACGTTGTTGACCTGGTTCGGGTAGTCCGAACGGCCGGTGGCGATGATGCAGTCCGGGCGGGCGGCTTTGGCCAGCTCGGGGCGGATTTCAGGTTCGGGGTTGGCCAGCGCCAGAATCACCGGGTCACGCGCCATGGTCTTGATCATGTCCACCGTCATCACGCCGGGGGCCGAACAGCCCAGGAACACGTCCGCGCCGTTGACCGCGTCGGCCAGCGTGCGGGCATCCGTCTTTTGGGCGTAGCGCGCTTTGGACTCGTCGTAGCCACCGGGGCGGCCTTCGTAGATCACGCCTTTGGAGTCACACACAAAAATGTTTTCGACCTTCACGCCCAAGCCCACCATCACGTCCAAGCAGGCGATGGACGCAGCGCCTGCGCCCGACACGGCCAGCTTGATGCTGCCGATGTCCTTGTTCACCAGCTCCAGGCCGTTGAGCATGGCGGCCGAGGCGATGATGGCGGTGCCGTGCTGGTCGTCGTGAAACACCGGAATGTTCATGCGCTCGCGCAGCTTCTTCTCAATATAAAAGCACTCGGGCGCCTTGATGTCTTCGAGGTTGATGCCGCCTAAAGTGGGCTCCATCGCAGCAATGATGTCCACCAGCTTGTCCGGGTCGCGCTCGGCCAGCTCTATGTCGAAAACATCAATGCCCGCGAATTTCTTGAACAGGCAGCCTTTGCCTTCCATGACGGGCTTGGCCGCCAGCGGGCCGATGTCGCCCAGGCCCAGCACAGCCGTGCCGTTGGTGATCACCGCCACCAGGTTGCCACGCGAGGTGTAGTCAAAGGCTTTGGACGGGTCGGCCTCGATGTCCAGGCAGGGATAAGCCACGCCAGGTGAATAAGCCAGCGACAGATCGCGCTGGTTGGACAAGGGCTTGGTCGGGTTGACCGAGACCTTGCCGCGTGTGGGAAAGCGGTGGTAATCGCGTGCCGCCTCGCGCAGGGCTTCTTCGGCGGGGGAGAGTTGTTTTTGGCTCATTAAAAGTGTCTCTTTGGCTCAGTAGGGGAATCAATTAGAAAGCGTAACCCATTTGGCGGGCTAAATACCCTGCGGATTACCTGCATAAAAAGCAAAAAAGCCAAGCGCTGGGCTTGGCTTTTGGGTGACAAATGTTCGTCAAGCTCGACTTGATTGGGCATCCATGACGCTCGGTTTGTCATACCCGGCTTGCCCGGGTATCCATGTCTTCAGTGCGCATCGGCTTGCTTGGCTGCCTCAACCGCATCGCTGCTGTCGCCGTTGGAGCCATTGAAGTACAGGTTCAAGAGCACGGCGCTGATAGAGGCCAGCAAAATGCCCGACTCGATCAGCGGGTGGATGCTGTGGGGCATCCACTGCAAGTAGCGCGGCGCAATCAACGGGATCATGCCAAAGCCGATCGAAATCGCCACGATGAACAGGTTGTTGCGGTTGCCCTTGTAGTCCACGTTGGCCAGGATGCGAATGCCGGTGGCAGCCACCATGCCGAACATCACCAAGCCTGCACCACCGAGCACAAAGGTGGGCAGCGACTCGACCAAAGCCGCCATTTTGGGCAGCAGGCCCAGCACGATCAGGATCACGCCACCGGCCACGCAGACAAAGCGGCTTTTCACGCCGGTCACGCCCACCAAGCCCACGTTTTGCGAGAAGCTGGTGTAGGGGAAGGTGTTGAAGATGCCGCCGATCAGGGTGCCCAGACCGTCGGTGCGCAGACCAGCGGTGAGCATTTTTTGATCAACTTTTTTGCCCGTCAGGTCACCCAGAGCGAGGAACATGCCGGTCGACTCGATCATCACCACGATCATCACCAAGGTCATGGTCAGGATCAGGATCGGATCAAAGACCGGGGCAGCAATTTCAAAAGGCAGCACCAGGTCAAACCAACCGGCTTTGCTGACTTTGTCGAAGTTCATGAGGCCAGCGGCCGTGGCCACCACGCCACCGATCACGATGCCCAGCAGCACCGAAATGTTGGCCACAAAGCCACGGGCGTATTTGGCAATCAGCAGGATGGACACCAACACGATGGCGGCAATGCCGATGTGCGACAGCTGTGCGTACTTGGGGTTGGGCACCGAGCCCACGATGTTCATGCCTGCAGGCACCGGGGGCACCGCGCCCGTGCTGGCCGCTTGTTTGGCGGCATCCAGCCAGGCCAGGTGTTCCGGGTTGGGAATGCTGGGCGCTGTGGGGCCAAAGGGGTTGCCAAAAATCCAGTTGATGCCCACGCGCATCAAGCT
>JAIXOX010000079.1 GCA_027486555.1 Comamonadaceae bacterium | reverse complement strand
GGCGCTTGGTGCCGCAGTGCAGGCGTGGGCTGGACCGAGTTTGCGCAGTTTGGTGTGGTGCGCCGCCTCAAAAGCCGCAACACCTGGCAAGCCCGCTGGGAAGCGCACATGGCCGCGCCCCAAGCAGCATTGCCCCGTTTGCACTTTTTTCATGCGCCTGAAAATGCAGGCTCCGATGCGATGACACCGCCAAGCGGCCTGCAGCACAACCCACCCGAACGCCAACGCGGGGGCCGTCGCTGGGGGCTCGACACCTTGCACAGTTTTTTGGATGCACGGGCGCTGGGTTACCGTGGCGGCATCTCTTCGCCACTGTCTTCGCCCACCGCGTGTTCGCGCATATCGGCCTACTTGGCCTATGGCTGCATCAGCATGCGCGAAGTGGTGCAAAGCACCCGCGCTGCGCTTGACGCTTTGCCGCCACAGGCCAGCAGGCACCGCGCAGGCTTGACGGGCTTTGTCAGCCGTTTGTATTGGCATTGCCACTTCATCCAAAAGCTCGAAAGCGAGCCCGAAATCGAGTGGCGCAACATGCATCGGGGTTACGACGGCCTGCGCGAAGACGGCTGGAACGACACGCACTTTGCCGCCCTGACCTCGGCCCGCACCGGTTGGCCCATGGTGGACGCCTGTGTGGTCATGCTCTACCAAACCGGTTGGCTCAACTTTCGCATGCGGGCCATGCTGGTGTCGGTGGCGGCTTACCCGATGTGGCTGGACTGGCGGCCCGTGGGCCATTGGCTGGCCACGCAGTTTCTCGACTACGAACCCGGCATCCACTGGAGCCAGCTGCAAATGCAGTCGGGCACCACCGGCATCAACACCACACGGGTTTACAACCCGATCAAACAAGCGCAAGACCACGACCCCAAAGGCATCTTTGTGCGCCGCTGGCTGCCGCACATGCGGCGTGTGCCCGACACCTGGTTGTTCGAGCCTTGGCTCATGCCCCCTGAGGTGCAACGCCACTGCGGCCTGACGGTGGGCAGCGGGCCTGATGCCGACATTCCCCTGCCGGTGGTGGACTTGGCCGAGGCCACACGCACATCCAAAGCCGCGCTGCACGCCCGGCGTGCCGAACCCGGCGTGAAAGCGGGCAAAAAAGCCATCGTTGACAAACACGCCTCGCGCAAACATGGCACGGGCCAGCAACGCGACGTGTTCACCCGCGACAGCGACACCCCCAAGACCGGCCGCCGCAAGTCGGCCAAGTCCTCTTCAAACAACACACCACCCAGCTCACAGCTGGGCTTTGACTTTTAAGCCATGCGCACCACGATTTTCTGGTTTCGAAACGACTTGCGCCTGCACGACCAACGCGCCCTGAAACAAGCGATTGAGCACGCCCAAACCCATCAACAAGCCCTGCTGATGATTTATGTGCACGAATCTGCGCAAGACGAAACCGCCGCCTGGGGCTTTCGCCGCATGGGCGCGCACCGCAGGCGTTTTGTAGCCGACACGCTGCAAGACCTGCAAAACTCGCTGATGACTTTGGGCCAGCGCCTGATGTTGCTGCACGGCCGCGTGGCCGAAGTGCTGCCCGACTGCGCACGTTGGGTACAAGCCGACACCGTGTTTTGCGAAGACATTGCCGCGCCCGAAGAAGAAGCGCAGGTGCAAGCCCTGATCAACGCGGGCCTTAACGTCAAAACCCTGTGGCAGTCCAGCCTGATCGAGCCTGACGCCCTGCCCTTTGCGGCCGAAGACATGCCGCAGGTCTTCACCGAGTTTCGCCAGCGCATCGAATCCAAGGGGCTCAAACCTTTGGCACCCTTGCCTGCACTCACCCAGCTGCCTGCGCCTCCAGGTGAGCCCACGAGCGCATGGGCCAGCTTTCCCGGCTGGACAGAAGACGCATTCAAGCTGCTGCAAGCCCACACCGAAGACGACGCGCACACGCGGTCCAACTTCCCGTACACCCAAGCGCAGTGCCGAGGCGGCGAAACCAGCGCTTTGGCCCACCTGCAAAGCTACCTTACGCCGCCATGGCCCGACCGCTACAAGCAAACCCGCAACGGCCTGCAAGGCCAGCACACCAGCAGCCACTGGTCGCCCTGGTTGGCCACGGGCGCGGTGTCGGCTCGCCGCATTTGGGCCGAGCTCCAAGCCTACGAACAAACACACGGCAGCAACGACGGGACCTATTGGCTGTGGTTTGAGCTTTTGTGGCGCGACAACTTCCGCATGCTGCACCTGCAACACGGCCCGCAACTCTATGCTGCGCGCGGCTTGTCCAACTTGCCCAAGCCCTCGCATTACCCCAAAGATTTTCAGCGCTGGTGCCAAGGCCAAACCGGCGAGCCCATCGTGGACGCGGGCATGCGCGAACTGGCGGCCACGGGCTTTACCTCGAACCGCATGCGCCAGATCGTGGCGAGCTTTTTGGTGCATGACCTGTCTTGTGACTGGCGGGCAGGTGCCGCCTGGTTCGAATCGCAATTGGTGGACTTCGATGTCAGCAGCAACCAAGGCAACTGGCTGTACGTCAGCGGGCGCGGCACCGACCCGCGTGTCGGCAGGCGCTTCAACCCCACCAAACAAGCCCAAGACCACGACCCACAAGGTCGGTTTCAAAAGGCCTGGCTTTCAAACTGCTGATCCAGCCCTTTCAAGTTTGAAGTGAAAGGCCTGTCTTGGGCACAGCGGTCAGCGATGCATTCTGAGTGCGAGCCCCACCGCCTGGGCGATGGGTGGTGGTCTGCGAGGCTTCATCGCGGCAAGGGCGCAAGGGCGCAAGGATAATGCCCAGCATGACATTTCTCACCGCTTACTGCACCCTTGGTCACCACCCGATCAGAGCCACAACATGCTGAGCGGTGTTTTGTTCGCTTTGGCCGCGGGTCTCATGTGGGGCCTGGTGTTTGTCGGTCCCCTGATGCTGCCCGAATACCCCGCTGCGCTGCACACCTTTGGCCGGTATCTGGCCTTTGGCCTCATCGCCCTGCCGCTCGCATTCATGGACCGCGCAGAAATCAAACGCCTGACACGCGCCGACTGGTTGGCAGCGCTCAAATTGGCAGCGATTGGCAACGTGCTTTATTACCTGTTTTTGGCCAGTGCCATACAGCGCGCAGGCGGCGCACTGCCCACCATGGTCATCGGCACGCTGCCTGTGGTGATCGCCGTGGCGGCCAACCTGCTCAACCACCAGCGTGACGGGCGCTTTCCGTGGCTCAAATTGACCCCGCCTTTGGCGCTGATTTTGTTGGGCATTGCCTGCGTCAACCATGTTGAGTGGACTGCCCTGCTGCAAAACCCACAGGCCGACACGGGCCGTTACATCACCGGGGCCGCTTTGGCCGTGGGCGCAGTGGCCTGCTGGACTTGGTACCCCCTGAAAAATGCCGACTGGCTGCGCGGCCACCCCGAGCGCAACCCCCGCGTGTGGGCCACGGCGCAAGGCATTGCCACCTTACCGCTGGCCCTGCTGGGTTACGCCGCCTACTGGCTTTGGGCCATCGCCTCACATGACCCACTGCCCATGCCGCTCGGGCCTCGCCCGCTGGAGTTTGTCGGCCTCATGGTGGCCATCGGCTTGTTCGCCTCGTGGCTGGGCACCTTGTGTTGGAACGCCGCCAGCCAACGCCTGCCCACAGCCCTGGCCGGTCAACTCATCGTGTTCGAAACCCTGTCAGCCCTGGCCTACGCCTTTTGGCTGCGCGGCCAGTGGCCCGAGCCGCTGACGCTGGCCGGCATTGCCTTGCTGGTGGTGGGGGTCATGGGTGGGGTCAGGGTGAAAGCAAAAACCGCCTAACCCAAGCCAAGCTCAAAGCCCTGGCCACGCGATCGAAGACCTCCAGGTCAGTCCGACCCGCACACAACCCGTTTGGCAAGCCCGATTGACTGGGCGAGCGCAATGGGGACAAATCACCCGCTTGCGTTCGCTGCAGCACTGAAGTCAATCGGCAAGCCGTGCGTCAATGGTTTCTTTTGTCACCTCAAGGAACCGCCATGACCCAACACCCCACCCTGCGCGTTGCGCTCTTGTGCATGAGACTGCTGGCCGCATCCGCCACTCAAGCCCAAACCATGAGCAAGCCCGACTACAAAGCGGGTAAAACACGCATCAGCGAAACCTACAAGACCGACAAAGCCGAATGCAAAAAACTGTCAGACAACGCCGAAGACATTTGCAAAGAAGAAGCCAAAGGCAAAGAAAAAGTGGCCCAAGAAAAATGCGACGACTTCGCAGGCAATGCCAAAAATGTGTGCAGGCAAGAAGCCAAATCAGCCGAGCAAAAAGCCCTGGCCGACGCCAAGATGGGCAAAGACATTGGCGAAGCCAAAAAAGACGCTGCCTCTGAAAATATGGACGCCAACTACAAAGTGGCCCATGAAAAATGCGACAACCTCGCAGGCGACACCAAGGCCAGCTGCGTGGCTGCCGCCAAAGCCAAGTTTGGCAAGAACTGATGGTTCAACACCTCAACGGCACCCAAAGGCGCCGTTGTTTCAAAGACCATCACCCGCCCGGCAGGTTCAAACCAAGGCCTGCTTCGCGGCCACACGCGCCCGCGCCGTGTGCAGTTTTTTGTAGCTGTCGAGCAGGCGCTGGTGCCGGTCCAGGGTTTCGAGCTGGAGGCTGGTGGGCGTGAGGCCATAAAAACGCACGCTGCCGTCCACCGAGCCGATGGCCGCATCCATGCGCTCATCGCCAAACATGCGCCTGAAATTCACCACGTAGTCTTCCAAGGCCAAGTCCTCGTCCAGCGTCACTTCCAACACCACGTTCAAAGCTTGGTAAAACAAGCGGCGCTCTACGGTGTTGTCGTTGTATTGCAAGAAAGCGCCCACCAGTTCGTGGGCCTCTTCCAGTTGCTGCAAAGCCAGGTGGATCAAAAGCTTGAGCTCCATCACCGTCAGCTGGCCCCACACCGTGTTGTCGTCGAACTCGATGCCGACCAGTGTGGCGATGTCGAGGTAATCGTCCAGCTCGTTGTTCTCCAATCGGTCCAACAAGGCCTCCAGAGCCTCGTCGTCCAAACGGTGCAAGTTGAGCACATCGGCGCGGAACAAGAGCGCTTTGTTGGTGTTGTCCCAAATCAGGTCATCGACCGGGTACACCTCGGAATAGCCCGGCACCAGGATGCGACAAGCCGTGGCGCCCAGTTGGTCGTGCACCGCCACATAGGCCTCTTTGCCCATGGCCTGCAAAATGCCAAACAGCGTGGCGGCCTCTTGGGCAGTGGCTTCATCGCCCTCCCCGGCAAAGTCCCATTCCACAAACTCATGGTCGGCTTTGGCGCTGAAAAACCGCCACGACACGATGCCGCTGGAGTCGATGAAGTGCTCCACAAAGTTGTTGGGCTCGGTCACCGCGTTGCTGGTGAAGGTGGGCGCGGGCAGGTCATTCAGGCCCTCAAAACTGCGGCCCTGCAGCAGCTCGGTCAGGCTGCGCTCCAGCGCCACCACTAGGCGGGGGTGTGCGCCAAAGGACGCGAACACACCGCCGGTGCGCGGGTTCATCAGGGTCACGCACATCACCGGGTAGACCCCGCCCAGCGACGCGTCTTTGACCAAGACCGGGAAGCCCTGCGCTTCCAAGGCCTCAATGCCGGCCACGATGCCGGGGTACTTGGCCAAAACGGCCGTTGGCACGTCGGGCAAAGCCATTTCGCCTTCCAAAATTTCGCGCTTGACGGCCCGCTCAAAAATTTCTGACAAGCACTGCACCTGCGCTTCAACCAAGGTGTTGCCTGCGCTCATGCCGTTGCTCACGAACAGGTTTTCCACCAGGTTGGAGGGGAAGTACACCACCTCACCGTCGGACTGGCGCACATAAGGCAGCGCACAAATACCGCGCTCGGTGTTACCCGAGTTGGTGTCAAACAGGTGCGAGGCACGCAGCTCGCCATCGGGGTTGTAGATGGGCAAACAATGCGCGTCTAACAAGCCTTTGGGAAGCGCGTCGCGCTTACCGGGCTGGAACCAGCGCTCCCGAGGGTCGTGTACAAAGTCGGCCTGTGCGATGTCTTCGCCAAAAAACACGCCCGCGTAAAAGTGGTTGTTGTTCAGCCGCTCGATGTATTCACCCAGCGCCGAGGCCAAGGCGCTTTCTTTGGTGGAGCCCTTGCCGTTGGTGAAGCACATGGGCGAATGCGCATCGCGAATGTGCAGTGACCACACATTGGGCACCAAGTTGCGCCAGGACGCGATCTCGATCTTGATGCCCAAGTTTGCCAACACCGCCGTCATGTTGGCGATGGTCTGCTCCAGCGGCAAGTCCTTGCCCGCAATAAAGGTCTGCGCTTGCGCATCGGGGTTCAGTGTGAGCAAGGCCTGCGCGTCGG
The DNA here is from genome assembly GCA_027486555.1 of Comamonadaceae bacterium. GTDB lineage: Bacteria > Pseudomonadota > Gammaproteobacteria > Burkholderiales > Burkholderiaceae_C > Limnohabitans_A. The sequence continues at coordinate 3,830 of JAIXOX010000079.1, read as the reverse complement.
CGTCCAGGTTGTCCACCGCTTCAACGATGAAAGTGGGGCCCGCTTGAATCGCCTTTTTGACCGTGCAGCGGTCGATGGACCGCAAGATACCTTGGCGGTCTTTGTCGGACATGTCAGCCGGCAACTCCACCTGAATTTTGATGGTCTGCAGATAGCGGTTGTCGGGGTCCACGATGTTGTTTTGCGACAGGCGGATGTGCTCGGTGGAGATGTTGCGCGTCTCGCAATACAGCTTCACAAAATACGCTGCGCACAAAGCCGACGACGCCAAAAAATAATCGAACGGCCCCGGCGCTGAGCCATCGCCCTTGTAACGAATGGGCTGATCGGCCAGCACGGTGAAGTCGTCAAACTTGGCCTCCAGGCGCAGTTTGTCGAGAAAGTTGACTTTGATTTCCATGCTGTGGTTCCAAAAAAAAATGCGCCCACAGTGGGGCGACTGGTGCGTGTCATTGAACGGCCAAGGCCGAAGACGAAGCGCCGGCGTCTCAACCCCAGAGTTTTTTGACCCGAGCGTCCCGCCCACAACTCAATCGGTAGTAGTTGTAGCGCAGTTCGTTCTTCTTGTAGTAATCCTGGTGGTAGTCCTCGGCCAAATAAAACGCAGAACTTGGTGCCAGTTCGGTGTGAATGGTGGTGAAGCGGCCGCTGCTGATCAGGGCGTCACGGCTGGCCTCGGCGATGGTGCGTTCCGTTTCATTTTGCCAATAGATGCCGCTGCGGTAATGGGCGCCCACGTCACAAAACTGCTGGTCTTTGACGGTCGGGTCGATGTGCCGCCAAAAGTAGTCGACCAATTGCGCGTAACTCACTTGGCTGGGGTCGTACAGCACCCTCACCGCCTCGGTGTGGCCCGTGTTGCCGGCACTGACTTGCACGTAAGTGGGATTGGGCGTTTTGCCAGCGGTGTAGCCCGAATCTACAGCCACAACACCGACCAATTTTTCAAAGTCTGCCTCTATGCACCAGAAACAGCCACCGGCAAACAAGGCGTAAGCCATGGGCTTGCCATTGACCACGGGTGCAGCCTCTACCCCGGTGGGTGTGGCCTGGGCAGCGGGTGCTTGATCCGCGCTGGGCGTGAGACTGGGCGAGCAAGCGGCCAGCAAAAGCGCGACAGCGGTCAGCGCCATGGCGAACCAAGGCAGGGGACTCACAACAGGGGGTCTGTTCATCATCACGTCCTCAAAGCGGGGAGCGTTTGGCCTTCTGGCACAAACGCCAACGCCACGCCGTTGTTGCAAAAGCGCTTGCCCGTGGGCTTGGGCCCGTCATCAAACACATGACCGTGGTGCCCACCACAGCGCGAACAGTGGTATTCAGTACGCGGGTAGATGAGCTTGAAATCGGTGGTGGTACCCAAAGCATTGGGCAAGCCTTGGAAAAAACTGGGCCAACCCGTGCCGCTCTCGTATTTGTGTGCCGCGCTGAACAAGGGCAAGTTGCAGGCCACACACACAAAGGTGCCAGGCCGCTTCTCGGCATTCAGCGGGCTGCTGCCCGGGCGCTCGGTGCCATGTTCAAACAGCACCTCATACGCACTCGGCGAGACCAACTTGCGCCACTCGGCTTTGGTTTTTTTGAGGGGAAAGGTGGCCGCTGCCGCACGCATGGGCAGGGTGACGCTGGCCAACCAGGCCCAAAAAAGTTGAAATGTGTTGCGTCGCTTCATGGGAATACCTTATGGGTGGATGAAACACGGGGTTTCATCACTCGATTCGTGCAGAAATGGCGGAAAGTTACAGCGCCATCCGCATAGAAGCTTGATTGTCCTGTTTTTTTCGCTGTAAGCGCTGATGCCAGAACGCGGCGAATGGCCGCATCCCTGAATTGCCAACCATCAGCGTTTCAAATCCCTGTAAAAATTCTCATGCGGCCCCAAGGCTTCCAAATAGATCAGACGCACGGTGTCTTCACGGGTGTAGCCAAGCAGGTAAAGCTGGCCTTGTCTGCGAAACTTGTACACCCAGAGCTGTTCCAGGTCGCCTTTTTTGGGCTCGCCCACATCAGGATTTTCGGCCACCGTCTCCACCGCCGCGTCGGTATCGGCGATCAGACTGATTTGGGTCAGTTTTTTGTACACGCGGGCAAAGCGCCGCGTTTGCTGCACCTGCCAACTCATGCCTGGGAGCTGGCGCGGCTGCGAGGCACAAAAGCTGCGCTGTCTTCTCGCGGCTCGGCAAGACTCATCAAGCTTTCGGCAATGAAAGATGCAGGCAAATCGGGGTTGTCAAGAGCGGCACGTCCCACTTTGGCCCAGAACTCAACCTGCCCCTGCACGGTGCGAAATTCCGCCTTGGCGGCCACGCGGGCTGCGCCGACCAAAGACTCGTCAATGCGCATGGAAACGGTGGTCATGGTGTGCCCTTCTTGGTTAACCACAATTGTAGTCAAATACGCATGCCGTTGCATGGGAATTCTTTTAAAAGCGCATGAACGATCCCAAGAGATGCCATACCTCTCGGGCCACTCTCTCAATACACTGGCTGATGCTGCTTCAAGCTCGCAATCACTTCCGCCGTCAGCACAAAGCCCGCGCCATACTTAGCCGCCAGTTCAGCACAGCGCTTGGCAAACGCATCCACACCCTGCCCATAGATGAACTGCAAGGCGCCACCTGTCCAAGCCGGAAAGCCGATGCCGAAGATCGAGCCGATGTTGCCGTCGTGCACCGAGGTCAGCACGCCTTCTTGCAGGCAGCGGGCGGTCTCCACGGCTTGGCGGTACAGCAGGCGGTCTTTGATGTCTTGCTGGTTATAGGCCACGTCGGCTTTTTCAAAGCGGGTTTTAAGTTCAGGCCACAGCACTTTTTTCTGCCCAGCGGGGTAGTCGTAAAAACCACCGCCTGCGGCGCGGCCGGGGCGCTTGAGTTCTTTGACCATGCGCTCAACAAACAGCTCGCCGGGCGTGGCGGTGTGGGTTTTGCCTTCTTTGGCAAAGTCTTCACGGGTTTGGTCCAGCACATGCACCGACAGCGACAGCGCTGTTTCGTCCAGCACCGCCAGCGGGCCGACGGGCATGCCCACTTGCATGGCCAGGTTTTCGATCACGGGAGCGGGGATGCCCTCGCCCAGCATGGCCGCGCCTTCCATCACAAAGGTGCCAAAGGTGCGGCTGGTGTAAAAGCCGCGCGAGTCGTTCACCACAATCGGCAGCTTGCCCAGCGCCTGCACATAGTCGTACGCACGGGCGATGGTTTCGTCGTCGGTCTGCGCGCCGCGAATGATCTCCACCAGCTGCATCTTGTCGACGGGGCTGAAGAAGTGGATGCCCACGAATTTCTCGGGCTTGGCGCTGGCCGTGGCCAGGCCGCTGATGGGCAAGGTGGAGGTGTTGCTGGCAAAGAAGCCACTGAACTCGGGTGTTTGGGCCAGCATCGGCTCGGCCTCTTGCGTGACGCGGGCCTTGAGTTCGCGGTTTTCAAACACGGCCTCGATGATCAGGTCGCAGCCTTTGAGGTCTGCGGCGCTGGCCGTGGGCTGGATCAATGACAACAAAGCCGCTTGTTTGTCCGCAGTCATGCGGCCGCTGTCCACGCGCTTTTGCGTGAGCTTGTGGCTATAGGCCTTGCCTTTTTCAGCAGCTTCAACGCTCACGTCTTTGAGCACCGAGGCGATGCCCCGGCTGGCTTGTGAATAGGCAATGCCCGAGCCCATCATGCCCGCACCCAAAATGCCCACCTTTTGCGGCTTGTAGCGCGGCACATCTTTCGGGCGGCTTTGGCCGCCCTTGATGCTGTTCATGTTGAAGAAGAAGGTGTTGATCATGTTGCGCGCCACCTGGCTGGTCATGAGGCCAGCGAGGTAACGGCTTTCGATGCGCATGGCGGT
>JAIXOX010000140.1 GCA_027486555.1 Comamonadaceae bacterium | reverse complement strand
CTGGCCAAAATCGTCAAAGTGGATTTGAAGGGCGAGTTGTTCAGCTACGCCATTGACGAGAAGGCGCTCAAGCAGGCTCAGCTGATGGACGGCAAACTGATGTTGGTGACCAACGTCAAAGACTTGAACCCGGCAGAAGTGGTGCAGCGCTACAAGGCGCTGGCCGATATTGAGCGGGGCTTCAGGGTCCTTAAATCAGAGATCGAGATTGCGCCGGTGTACCACCGACTGCCCCAGCGAATCAGGGCACATGCGATGGTGTGTTTCTTGGCTCTGATCGTGTATCGGGTGATGCGCCAAAGGTTGAAGTTGGCCAAGAGTGATTTGTCGCCGGAAAAAGCGCTGTCGCAGCTGAGCCGAATTCAGCGGCACAAGGTGCGAATCAACAATGCGCAGCCGATAGAGGGGATATCGAGCATCAATGACCTGCAAGCGCAGGTGCTGGAGAGTTTGAAGATCAAAAAACCGACGCAAGACGCCCAGATGACCCTTTTGTAGTGGCAAGTTTGAAGCTGGTCCTATATGAATCAACAACTTACGTCAGTTGGTGTCGAACTCGGGTGTCCAAGTGTTGCCAATGAGGATGAAACTGCTGTCTCTGCAGACAAGCTTCGTCAAGTGCTAGAAGAATTTGGTGTCTCTATTCATTTGGCGTATTGATAGCATTGCCAGTTCATATGATCATCGGTTTAAGGATGAAGTTTATTGAACAGGTAAAGTTATTTTAAATATGACTCCCTTATTTACTGCTGCTTTAACTTCAATATGCCCTTTTAAGCGCTCAACAGCCAATCTGACAATGTTCAATCCAAGACCGAAACCCGGTTTATTGCTGGAATTTGGTAGACGATTGAATGCTTCAAATATCTGAGAGGCACTCTCTGAGTCAAAACCAACACCATTATCTTTAATTAAGAGTTTCAAAAAACCTTTTTGTTGATGGTCACGTTTTATTTCTACAGTAACATGTGTATTGCCAGTATTGAATTTAAGAGCATTCGTGATTAAATTGACAAATATTATTCGAAATAATGATGCGTCTGAATTAAAGTATCCCAAATCTCCAATATCAATTTCAGGCATTTGTTGCAACTGTGTTCCATAAGATAAAGCCATGAAAGCTTCTCGAGCTGCATTACGTGCAATTTCAGTTAAATTTAGGGGTGTTATCTCAATTTCTTTCCCGTAAGTTCTAGCCAATAAAAGCATCGTATTGATGGTGGTTTGTGACTCACGCACTTGATCATTGATTTGCTGTAGTGCCTCGCTGGTTGCATTAAAATTACCCAGATCTAAGTGTTTGCGTGCTGTATAGGCCAACATGTCTATACCACCAAGTGGACCACGCAGATCATGCGAAACATTCCTGTTAAAACTTTCAAGTGCTTGGATAATCCCTCTGAGTTCAGTTGTTCTTTCCTGTACTTTTCGGTCCAAGCTACGATTGGCTAACTCGATAGCTTCTTCTGCGGTTCGTCTTTGTTTAATTTCAGCTCGTAGCTTTTGCCTATCTCTGAGAAAAGATGCCATCAGCATGATTTGTGTTAACAAAACTGCTGGTATGCCAGTCCAAAATCTTAGAACCAAGGTCGTTGCCCCTGAAAATGCAACTGTGAAGGTAATAACAGGAACACTGAGAATTGCAAGTCCAATAAAAAGATGCCCCATCTTGGGATCTCTTTTCTCCATTGCAATGGCAGCGATTCCAGCCGCAAAGATCGTTGGCATTTGTAAAAAAATAACCCACAGTCTAAGAATTTTGATATCAAGAACCAGAAATAAGGTTCCTGCAGCCAGATAAAAAATTTGCGGTACAACAACAATCCATAAGAGTTTTTTGCGTGTTTTTTCCATCAATGGCAAATACTGCAGCATGGCCACGCATGAGAAGCCTAAAAAACCTGCAAAGAAGGGTTGAGCCCAAAACCAATCCCAATCCAAATAGGGTTTACCTGGCATCTGCATCCTGGTCGTACCCCATGCCAATGCACCCATCAGTGCGGCGATTGACATGTTTGCGAAAAACTTCTCGTTTGTTCTTTGATAGGCAAGTCCAAAAAGGATAGCTTGGATCAAAAAAATGATCGCAAGCAAATCATTCGCGGAATACGGCTGGTAAACAGATTCAGGTAGAAAAGACATGATGTTTAATACCTTTCAAGCCATTGAATTTAAATGATTAATATTAATATAAGTAAATGAGATAAATAATAAAAACACAATTTATTTGTTAAATAAATTTGAATTGAAGAATTGAAATATTAAAAAATTAATAATAGTTTTAAATGAAGCATAAAAATAAACATTTTTGGTGTAAATGGATGGTATATTATTTAAGAATTGAAATTTATGTTTATTACTTAATGTTAAAGACTGGCTTGGATGAATTGATGGTCATGAGCGATTTTACTGGAGCGAGCCATGAAAGCATGATGTTGTAGCAAGAAAAGTTTTTCGTCTTTCGTATCTAAGCCCCTGTTCAGCTTTCTCAAGCCTTCAAAGACATTGCATGGAGTGTCAAACATGTGGTGACCAAAATTGAAAAGATGCTCATGTCCTTGTCTTTGTAAAATTTGACAGGGATTGACATCAACTGCAATTGTTTTTAATTGGTTCATAAGGCTACACAGGATGCACATTTTCCACATTCAGGTCATTGAATTTAATTTATTCAAATGAATTAATTAATAATTAATTATTCATGCAAAAATGAAAAATATAAACATAATATTGATTTTATTGAATTGTATTTTTCATATATTTGATGAAAATCATGAACTCATCTTGATTGAGTGTCTAACTTTGTAATCGGCAAAGACTTGAGCTTCACGCTGGTATAAACTGTGAATTAAATCATGGTATGGGTGACTAAACATACGATTGCGTCTTAAAGTGAATAAGCGTCACGGATATGAGTTGAAATTTCAGTAACATCAACGATGATGCTGCACAATGGGTGGCTGCAAAAGGCATCCACGTATGCCACTGGGGGGTCATGATTCATCGGTTCAATGCACTTTGAAGCTCGTTTTTTGTTCGCGGTGGGTTGTGTTGTGAGTTGACTTTTTTGACTTTCATCTTCTCAGAGTTCTCTTTCCCCAAGCTCACAGAGGATGAAAATTAAATTGTTTTATTGATGCCCAGATGAATTATTTTTAAATAAACTGCAATGGGCGGTCAGTAAACAAGATGAGAGTAATTTTATTTTTCGTGATAAAATTCGCTAGACAATTGATTCTTTTTGAGTACAATTAATTTTTCAATGGTTTCTTTTTTGATATTCACAATATGAGCATGCAAGAAAAATCATTTGTACTGATCATCGAAGATCACCCTTTATACAAACAAGGGCTTGAAAGTCTGATGCGATTGAGCTTCCCAGATGCCGAAGTTGCCTCAGGAAGCTTGGCAGACGATGCATTTGGATTTTTTAAGTCCAAAGATGTCCAGACCATTGCGCGCTCAGTGATTTTGTTGGATTTGTCTCTTCCTGGCCTGTCAGGCCTTGAATTGATTGACCGCATTCATGCAGCACAACCAGACCTTCAAATCATCGTTGTCTCTGGCTCTGATGACCCCATGAAAGTAGGGGCGTGCCTAGGAGCAGGGGTCAGGGCTTTTGTTAGCAAATCTACCCCACCTGATCGCATTGTTGATTTGATTGGTAGAGCCTTGAGAGATCGTCTCCAAGATCAATCATGGCTGACTGTTGATGGCCTGATGAACCTTGATAATTTGAAGAAAATTCATTTGACTTCACGCCAGATCGAAGTTCTTGGGCTGATTTGTCAAGGTATGACCAACATGCAAATTGCTGCAAAACTTGACATCATTGAGGCAACGGTCAAAGCACATGTAAGTGCAATTTTCAAATCCATGGGTGTTGTCAGTCGCACTCAGGCTTTGCTTGCGGCTCAACGACTGGGTTTTAAAGATTTACCCTGACATGGCTGTTTTTACCAAAGAAGCCATGTTGAGCACGGAAGGTATTCGGATCAGCACAACTCTCTACAGTTGCTGGTAACGTCAATGAAATTGGATTCGATAGCTTGACTGGCCTGGGGCCACAGATGGTGGACTCCAGTGGCGATTGCAAGCCTTTCGGGCTTAAGCACACTGCTGTCGTGGTTGGCAATTCCTGACAAACAGGCAGGTGAGGTGCGATGGGCCAGCCAGCTCGGTCAAAATAAGGTCATGAACGAAATCACCTCCCGCTTTTTGCCGCCAGAAGATGCACAGCGTCATGAACTGCACAACGAAGTGCATGCCAGGCCTTCGGCGCGTGTGCGATTGCCCGCACTGATTGTGTATGTGGCGGTGCTTAATGCGGGCATTTCCCGCGAACAGGAATGGGCCCACTTGCGACGTTTGCCAGGTCATGAAGATTTGAGCCTGGAGAGTTTGCAGGGTAATTTTTTGCGCCTGCGCTGCGACTTTTTTACCGTCAAATGGGAGCGGCACACCGAGTTCACCCGCTACTCCATCGTGCAATCCTTGCCCTCACATGCCGATTGGGGGGCCGTGTTGCCCGAGCTGGCCTCGCATGTGGCCACTGGCACCGACTGGCTCAGGGGTTTGCCGGGACAAACCATGGCCGCCATCCATTTGGGCATGTTGCAAGCGGACCTGACGGTGCCCGACCTGATTCCGACGGCCCAGGCTTGGCTGGGCGACGGGACGGTGTTGGCCTCGCGCATGGGCAACACCACCGAGGGCTTGCCTCATTCGTGCATCTTGACCCATTTCCTGATTGGGGCCGATGGCTTTGAACGCATGCTGGTCTTGGCACCCGAAGGCACGAGTGAGGCGCGTGCAGGCCGCATATCCCAGCGTGTGCTCGAAGTGGAAACATACCGCCTGATGGCCTTGCGTGGTTTGCCGGTGGCGAAAAACCTGTCGGCCATGCTGTCGTCCGCTGAGTTGCAGCTGGCCGACATCACCGGCCGTTTAGAACGCAAAGACGAAAGCGACCAGGCTTTGCTTGATTTGCTGGTGTCTTTGGCAGCCCGCATTGAGCGGGCAACAGCCGAACACGGTTTCCGGTTTTCGGCCACCCGCGCCTACGACACCTTGGTCAGCCAGCGCTTGGCCGAGCTTCGCGAACGGCCGATTTCGGGGACTCAGACCCTGGGTGAGTTCATGCAACGGCGCTTGTCGCCCGCCATGGCCACGGTGCAGGCCACTGAAAAGCGATTGGCCTCATTGGCTGAGCGGGTCTCGCGCACCAGCGCTTTGTTGCGCACCCGGGTGGACATTGCCACCGAGGCGCAAAACCAAGTGTTGTTGGAAAAACTCACGCGCGGCCAGGAACTGCAGCTGCGCCTGCAGGTCACGGTGGAAGGCCTGTCGATGGCTGCGATTTCTTACTACGTGGTCAGTTTGTTGCTGTATGCCTTTAAGGGGATGAAGGCGTATGGCCTGGCGATCCACCCTGAAATCGCGGTGGCTTTGTTGCTGCCCTTGGTGTTGTGGAGTGTGTGGCGCAGTCGGCAAAAAATCCACGAAAAACTGCACCAGCCGGACGCCTGATGCGATGGAGCTGAGGCAGCTTCGCTATTTTGTGCGGGTGGTCGAGGTCGGCAGCATCAGCCGTGCTGCACTTGATTTGAACCTGGTGCAGTCGGCGCTGAGCCAGCAAATCACCCGGCTCGAGAGCGAGTTGTCGACCCGGCTTTTGCAGCGCACGTCCCAGGGCGTGAGCCCGACCGAGGCGGGTGTGGCTTTTTTTCGCGAAGCACAACTGACCCTGCGGCATGCCGAGCAGGCCATGCGTGCTGCCAAGTCGGCGCGTTTGTCGGGCACGGTGAGTGTGGGCTTGGCACCCACCACGGCCGCCGTGTTGGGTCTGCCCTTGATGCAGGCCATGCGCGAGCGCTATCCGGATGTGCGTCTGCACATGGTGGAAAGCCTGTCGGGGCATTTGTCGGGCATGCTCAATGCGCGGCAACTCGATCTGGCGGTTTTGTTTGACATGCCCGTGAATGGGGTTTCGTCTGCACAGTCGGCTCGGCGCTGGAGTGTGCAGCCGCTGATGGAAGAGGACATTTTTTTCATCGCTGCACGGCATGTTGTCAAGCCGCGTGCCCCTGACAGGGTGCGCATGGTGCAGCTGAAAGATGAAGCGCTGATTTTGCCCACCGGCCCACACGGTTTGCGCAGCATGCTGGATGCGGCTTTTATGCGCGCCAAAGTCAAACCCCTGGTGGCGCTGGAAGTGGATTCGCTGGCCATGTTAATGGACGCGGTGCGCGCGGGCATGGGGGCCACCTTGCAGCCTTGGGCGGCGGTGGCGCGGCAAGCCGATGCGGCGCAGGCCTTGCACATGGCCCGCATCACCGACCACCAGGTCCGGCGCAACAATGTCCTGTGCAGCCTGTCGGACGATGAGTTGTCGCCTGCGGCTTTGGCGGCGCGTGTGGTGTTGGTCGATTGTGTGCGGGCGCTGGTGGGATCTGGTGCATGGGTTGGCGCGGCGTTGAGCGATGTCAGTCCAGCCCAGGTCTCCGACAAAACCTGAAGCTGTCGGGCGATTGTGAAAAAGTTGGGTATCACGGTTTGTGATGCCCCCATACCATGGGGTGGCTGAGCAAGTTCCTTGATTCACCTTAAAGTCAAGTCTTATTCATCACAAGAAAAGACAACCATGGACATGCAACTCAACAACAAAACTGCCTTGGTCACCGGAGCCAGCGTGGGCATCGGGCGCGGCATTGCCAAAGCCTTGGCCGCTGAAGGCGTGCGCGTGGCCGTGTCGGCGCGTCGCGTCGACAAGCTTGAGGAGTTGGCCGCTGAGATCGTGGCGGCAGGCGGTCATGCGCCCGTGATCATCGAATCGGACCTGTATGCCGAAGACGCGGCCAAGCGCCTGACCGAAGCGGCTTTGGCCGGTTTGGGCAGTGTGGACATCTTGGTGAACAACGCCGGAGGTTCGCGCAGCTTCAAAGAACTGCATGTGAGCGAAGAAGCCTGGCAAGAGGCCATTACTTTGAACTTTCACCGCCCACGCCAAGTGGCCGACGCTTTGATCGACCAGATGATTGAGCGCAAGTGGGGCCGCATCATCAACATCACCGGCAAGAGCGAGCCCGAGCACACCAACGGTGCTTTTTGTGCCAAAGCGGGCATCCACAGTTGGGCCAAGGGCTTGTCGCGCATGGTGGGCAAGCACGGTGTCACCGTGAACTGTGTGCCGCCAGGTCGCATCCATTCTGAGCAAATTTTTCGCAACTACACGCCTGAATACCGCCAGTGGCAGTGCGAGAACGAGATCCCGATGGGCCGTTATGGCGAGCCCGAAGACATGGCCAATTTGGTCACTTTCTTGGCCTCGCCCTTGGCCAGTTACATCACGGGTGCGGTGATCCCGGTGGACGGCGGTTTGCGCAAATACCAGTTCTGATCTGATTCGGGCTTCGTGCCCTGTGCCTTTGCCCTGAAAGTGTTTATGACGGTCGATGTTTTGGTGATCGGCGGCGGCAACGCCGCCCTGTGTGCAGCACTCATGGCCCGCGAGGCGGGGGCCAGCGTGATGCTGCTCGAATCGGCGCCGCGTGAGTGGCGTGGTGGCAACTCGGGCCACACCCGCAACTTGCGCTGCATGCACGATGCGCCGCAAGACGTGTTGGTCGATGCCTACCCGGAAGAAGAGTTTTGGCAAGACCTGCTCAAAGTCACGGGTGGCTTGACCAACGAGCACTTGGCCCGACTGGCGATTCGCCATTCGGCCACTTGCCGGCCCTGGATGGTCAAGCATGGCGTGCGCTTTCAGCCTTCGCTGTCCGGTGCTTTGCACACGGCGCGCACCAACGCTTTTTTCATGGGTGGAGGCAAGGCGCTGGTCAATGCTTTTTACCGCAGCGCAGAAAAGTTGGGTGTGCAGATCCACTACAACGCCGAGGTGGATAGCGTCGAATTGGACGAGGGTCGTTTTGTCGCCGCGTCGGTCATGCACAAACTGGCCGATGGCAGCGTGCGGCGCGAACGCATCGAGGCCCGCACCTGCGTGTTGGCGGCAGGGGGCTTTGAGTCCAACCGCGAGTGGTTGCGCGAAGCTTGGGGCCAAAACGAACGCGGCGAATACCCGGCCGACCAATTTTTGATTCGCGGCACGCGCTTCAACCAAGGTGTCTTGCTCAAACACATGCTGGCGCAGGGCGCTGACCGCATTGGCGACCCAACGCAGGCGCACATGGTGGCGATTGATGCCCGAGCGCCCTTGTACGACGGCGGCATTTGCACCCGCATCGACTGTGTTTCATTGGGCGTGGTGGTCAACCGAGAAGCGCGCCGTTTTTATGACGAGGGTGAAGATTTTTGGCCCAAGCGCTATGCGATCTGGGGCCGCTTGGTGGCACAGCAGCCGGGGCAGGTGGCGTATTCCATCATCGATGCCAAGGCCGTGGGCCGCTTCATGCCGCCCGTGTTTGAAGGCACCAAGGCCGATAGCCTGCCCGAGTTGGCCCGCAAGTTGGGCCTGGACGAAGCGACTTTCATGCAAACCCTGAACGACTACAACGCAGCCTGCCGCGAGGGCAAGTTTGACCATACGGCGCTGGACGATTGCCACACTGAAGGGGTCACGCCCGCCAAAACCCATTGGGCACGGCCGCTCGACACTGCCCCTTACTACGCCTATGCCGTGCGGCCTGGCGTGACTTTCACCTATTTGGGCCTCAAAACCGATGACACCACCGCTGTGCGATTCAACGACCAGCCCAGCCCCAACTTGTTTGTGGCGGGCGAGATGATGGCGGGCAATGTGCTGGGCAAGGGCTACACCGCCGGGGTGGGTATGACGATTGGCACGGCCTTTGGCCGCATCGCGGGTGAACAGGCGGCCAAAGCCGTCATGGCCCAGAAAGAAGGAGCTTCCCATGCAAACGCTTGAAGCCCTGACCCAAGATGCCCGCGCCTTGGCGCGTGGCGAGATGACCGCGCCCGAAGCCGAAGTGGCGCGGCAGATGCAAATTTGCAACGGTTGCCGCTACTGCGAAGGCTTTTGTGCCGTGTTTCCGGCCATGACGCGTCGCTTGGAGTTTGGCAAAGCCGACATCCACTACATGGCCAACCTGTGCCACAACTGTGGCGCGTGTTTGCACGCTTGCCAGTACGCGCCGCCGCACGACTTTGCCATCAACGTGCCCAAGGCCATGGCCCAGGTGCGCGGACAGACCTATGCCGACTACGCTTGGCCACCCGCATTGGGCAGCTTGTACCAACGCAACGGCCTGACCCTCTCGGTGGCCTTGGCTTTTGGTTTGGCGCTGTTCCTGGCCCTGGCCATGTTGCGCCAAGGCACGCTGTGGGGAGCGCCCGTGGACGGCGGTTTTTATGCGGTATTCCCCCATAACCTGATGGTCAGTCTGTTTGCTCCCATATTCTTGTTTGCCGTGCTGGCGCTGGCGATGGGGGTGATGCGTTTTTGGCGCGATGTGACGCCCGCCACCAGCGGGGCCGGCTTGACCACACCCGCTGCGGCCGAAGCTACAAATGCCGCTTTGCGCCTGAAGTACCTGGACGGTGGACACGGCGAGGGCTGCCACAACGAAGACGACGCTTGGACGCATGCCCGCAAGCGCTACCACCACCTGACGTTTTACGGTTTCATGTTGTGCTTTGCCGCCACCAGCGTGGCCACGCTGTACCACTATGTGCTGGGTTGGCCCGCACCTTATGACCTGACGACTTTGCCCAAACTGCTCGGCGTCATTGGCGGGGTGAGCCTGACGGTGGGCACGGCCGGTTTGTGGCGTTTGAACTTTCGCCGTCATCCGGAGCACGGCGACGCGGCGCAAAAGCCGATGGACCGGGGTTTCATTGCCTTGTTGTTCTTGGTCAGCGTGACGGGTTTGCTGCTTTGGCTGCTGGGCCAAACGGCGGCCATGCCTTTGATGTTGGCTGTCCATCTGGGCTCGGTGATGGCTTTGTTCCTGACTTTGCCCTACGGAAAATTCGCGCACGGCATTTTTCGCACGGCGTCATTGTTGCGTTTTGCCATCGAAAAGCGACAGCCCAACCGGCTGGGTCTGGGCGGGGAGTGATTCAAAAGGGTAAACCCTCATTCATGACGAGGTCATTTCCGGCACAGAATGGGCTTGGCTTTCTTGAAGTTAACTTTTTTCTTTTTGACGGTTTTGCCAGGAGTCATTCATGCGTTTTCCGGTGATCAAAAGTCTGTTGACGGTTTCCACTTTGACGGCTTTGGCCTTTGCCCCCGCCTTGGCGTCAGACAAAGTCAAGATCGGTTTTGTCAGCACCCTTTCCGGCCCGTCGGCCGCTTTGGGTGTGGACATTCGCGATGCTTTCATGTTGGCCGTCAAACTCAACGGTGGCAAGCTGGGCGGCTTGCCCGCCGATGTGTCGATCTCGGACGACCAGTTCAAACCCGACGTGGGCAAGCAGCTGTTTGAGCGCTATGTCAAACGGGACAAGGTCGACTTTTTGACCGGCGTGGTGTTCTCCAACATCATGTTGGCGGGTTTGCCTGAAGCGATCAACGCCAAAACCATTTACCTCAGCCCCAATGCGGCACCGTCGCCCATTGCGGGTGCCCAGTGCAGCCCTTATTTCTTTGCCGTCTCCTGGCCCAATGACGCCTACCACGAGGCTGCTGGCCAATACGCCACCAACCTCAAGGTGAAGTCGGCTTATTTGCTGGCCCCCAACTACCAGGCGGGCAAGGACTCGCTGGCCGGCTTCAAGCGATTTTTCAAGGGCAATGTGTCGGGTGAGGTTTACACCAAACTCGGTGAGCTGGATTACTCGGCTGAACTGGCAGCCATCCGCGCAGCCAAGCCCGAGGTGGTCTACACCTTTTTGCCCGGGGGCATGGGCATCAACTTCATCAAGCAGTTCATGGCCGCTGGTCTGAACAAAGACACCCGTTTGATTCAGCCTGGATTTGGCGCTGACCAAGACGTGATCCGTGCGGTGGGCAACGACATGCTGGGCGTCTTTGACACCGCGCATTGGGGCCTTGACCTGCCTAACGAGGCCAACAAGAAATTCGTGGCCGAATTTGAAAAAGAATACAAGCGTCTGCCCACCATCTACGCAGCCCAGGGCTACGACACGGCTTTGTTGATCGATGCTGCTGTGCGTGCGGCCAACGGCAAGATCGACGACAAAGAGGCCTTGATCAAGACCCTGAAGACGGTCAAGTTCAACTCGGTGCGGGGTGATTTCCGGTTCAACACCAACCAGTACCCGATCCAGAACTATTACTTGCGCGAGATCGTCAAGGATGGTCAGGGCCGTCTGGTCAACCGCATCGTGGGTCAACCTTTGCTGGCCAACCATGGTGACGCCTACGTCAAAGATTGCCCCATGAAGTAAGGACGCTTGCGTCTCCTCATGACTGGAATTTTGCTGTTGGAGCAGGCCTTGAATGGCCTGCAGTTCGGTTTGATGTTGTTCCTGCTGGCCTCCGGGCTCACGCTGGTCTTCGGCATCATGGACATGATCAACCTGGCCCATGGCGCCCTCTACATGGTGGGGGCGTTCCTGACGGCCTGGTTGGTTCAGTTGACCCAGTCGTTTTGGCTGGGTGTGGTGTTGGCGGTCATGCTCACAGCCGTGATAGGCATGTTGCTGGAAGCCACATTGCTGCGAACGCTGTATGCCCGTGACCACCTGTCCCAGGTGTTGGCCACCTTTGCCCTGATCCTGATCATCAACGAATCCGTGCGCATGATCTGGGGTTCCGATCTGCCTTTGTCCATGCCCAAAGCCTTGTCTGGCCCGGTGGAGTTGTTGCCTGGCTTGCGCTACCCGAGCTACCGGTTGGTGATCATTGCCGTGGGTCTGGTCATTGCGCTCTTGCTGTACCTGATGGTCACTCAAACCCGCATGGGGGCCTGGGTGAGGGCGGGGGCGTCCAACCGCGAGATGGCCATGGCCATGGGCGTCAACATCCGGCGTTTGTTCACCGGGGTGTTCGGCATAGGTGCCGCCCTGTGTGCGGTGGCGGGGGCCATGCTGGGTCCTCTGCTGGCGGTGCAGGTGGGCATGGGTGAGAACATCTTGATCCTGGCATTTGTGGTCATTGTGATTGGCGGCATCGGCTCGGTCTGGGGCGCATTTGTCGGGGCCATTTTGGTGGGCTTTGTGGACACCTTGGGGCGCACCTTGCTGCCCATGTTGTTTCGTGAACTTTTCTCGCCTCAGTTCGCCAGCGCTGCGGGGCCTGCGGTCGCGTCGATTGCGGTTTACCTGCTGATGGCGGTGGTTTTGTTTGTCCGTCCTCAGGGACTTTTTTCCGGTCGTTGAGGCACGGGTGCAATGAACCACAAAACACCGTTCTGGGTCTGGGGTCTGGTGCTGGCGGGGGCGATTGCCTTGCCCCTGTTTTTGCACGCTCGTGACATGGACTTTTACGTCAGCATGCTCAGCCGCATGATGATTTACGGCATCGCCGCTTGCAGTCTCAATCTGATACTCGGATACGGAGGCCTCGTGTCCTTCGGGCATGCGGCCTTTTTGGGGATTGGGGCTTACACGGTGGGCATTTTGATCACCGAAGGCGTCACCAATGGCTGGGTGGGTTTTGCCATCGCCATGGGTTTGTCGGCTTTGGTGGCCGCCATCATCGGTGCGATTTCGTTGCGCACACGGGGGGTGTACTTCATCATGATCACCTTGGCCTTTGCCCAGATGATTTATTACCTGGTCAACTCCATCAAAGCCTATGGCGGTGACGAAGGCTTGAACATCAAGCAGCGCTCTGACTTCGGCCTGGGCCTGGACCTGAAAAACGATGTGACTTTTTACTTCGTCGTTCTGTTTGTGCTGGTGCTGAGCTTGGTGCTGATTTCTCGCATCATGGCCTCGCGCTTTGGCCGTGTGATTTTGGCGATACGCGATGACGATGTGCGCGTCGATGCCGTCGGGTTTGCGTCTTACCGCTACAAATGGGTGTTGTTTGTCATTGCCGGCACCCTGGGGGGCCTGGCGGGTGCCTTGATGGTCAACCATCAGAACTATGTCAGCCCGAACCTGATGCACTGGACCCAATCGGGCATCCTGATGGTCATGGTCATTCTGGGGGGCGTGGGCACGCTCACGGGCGGTCTGTGGGGTGCACTGGTCCTGCTAATCATTGAAGATGTGCTGGCCGAATACACCTTGCATTGGCAGTTTTATGTGGGCTGGTTCCTGCTCGCGGTGGTCTTGCTGGCACCCAAAGGACTGGCGGGCTTGCTGCGACGCAAGTCGACCCGCAAAGGGGGGCACGCATGAACGCCGGGGCCTTGCTGCAGGTGAATGACCTGGTCAAAAATTTTGGTGCCTTGCGGGCCACTGACCACGTCACGCTGGATGTGCAACTCGGAGAAATCCACGCCTTGATTGGTCCGAACGGGGCGGGCAAGACCAGCTTGGTGGCGCAGTTGTCAGGCCTCTTGCCCAGCGACAGTGGGCAGATTTTTTTCGATGGCCAGGACGTCACCGCCATGCCCACGCACGCGCGTGTGGGCCGTGGCTTGGCCCGATCGTTTCAAATCACACGCTTGTTCAAATCCTTCACCGTGCTGGACAACGTGGCCTTGTCCGTGCAGGCCCGCAGCGGGAACAGTTTTTCTTTCTGGCGTCCGGTGCGCTCAGAAAAGGCCTTGACGGACCAGGCCATGGCCGTGTTGCACGAGTTGGGTTTGCAGGACCGGGCGCAGGACCCGGCCAGCGAACTCTCACACGGCGAGCAGCGCATTCTGGAGCTGGGCCTGGCTGTGGCCACCCAGCCCAAACTCTTGTTGCTGGACGAGCCGATGGCGGGTGCAGGGCCGGTGGAGTCCGAGCGCATTCTCCAGCTGATTCAGAAGCTGCGCGCCAAGGTGGCCATCTTGTTGATCGAGCACGACATGGACGCGGTGTTTCGCTTGGCCGACCGCATCTCGGTGATGGTCAATGGCGCTTTGATTGCCACCGGCACACCGCAGGCCATTCGGCTCAACTCGCAAGTCGTTGCCGCTTACCTGGGCGAGGAGCACGCATGAGTTTGCTGCAAGTGCGCGATGTGCAAGCCGCTTATGGCGAAAGCCAGGTCTTGTTTGGCATGGGCCTGAGCCTGAAGCCGGGCGAGGTCATGGGCCTGCTGGGCCGCAACGGCATGGGCAAGACCACCTTGATCCGCAGCATTCTGGGTCTCAAATCGGTCCAATCCGGCCAGTTGATTTTTGATGGGCAAGACATCACCAACTTGGCGGCGGATCGGGTGGCGCGGATGGGTTTGGCGGTGGTGCCCGAAGGGCGGCAAGTCTTTCCCAACTTGTCTGTGGACGAGCACTTGACCGCGTTTGCCAGCAACCGCCACCAAAGCCGCACGCCGTGGACGCCCGCGCGGGTTTATGAGCTGTTTCCACGCTTGGCCGAGCGCCGTGCCAACATGGGCTCGCAGTTGTCGGGCGGCGAGCAACAAATGCTGGCCATCGGTCGGGCCTTGGTCACGAATCCCCGCCTGATGATCTTAGACGAGGCCACCGAAGGTTTGGCACCCTTGATTCGGGAAGAGATCTGGCGTTGCCTGCGTTTGCTGCGCGAGGAGGGGCAGACCTTGATCGTGGTCGATAAATACGTCAACCGGCTGGTGGACATGGCCGACCACCATGTGATCGTTGAGCGCGGCCAGGTGGCTTGGGCGGGCAACTCTCAGGCGCTCAAGGAACAGCGCGAGTTGTGGACGCGCTATTTGGGTGTTTGAGGGATGTTGGCTGCCTGAAACTCAAAAGTTTTTGGCCACCGACTTCACCGCGGCCACCAGCAATTGGCTGGCCGGGCTCATGGAGCCCTTTCGTCTGCGGGTGATGCCAACCTGCCGGGCCCATTGGTTGCCCGAGGCTTGAAGCGCCTGGAGCTGGCCTGCACGCACTTCCCAGTAAATCAATTCTGCCGGGATGAAGGTGAGGGCGTCGCTTTGCATGACCATGGATTTCATCAGCACGGTGGAGGTGGTTTCGACTTGGGCGGTCGGAGGCTCTAGGCCTTGCGCCACAAAGTAATCGTCAAACGCCAGTCGCTCAAGCTCACGCTTTCGTGGCAGGACCCAAGGGTATGGGGTGAGCAGGGCAGGGGTGACCACTTTGTGCTGCGCCAGTGGGTGTCCGGCTCGGGCGACCACGGTGGCCGTTTCGGTCAACAGGCGTTCGTGGGACAAGTCCGGGTCGCTGGCGCGCGCGGGCACCGAGGACAAGGCGAAATCCACTTCGCCTTGCTTGACCCAGGGCATCAGGGCCTCATTCAAGCCGTAGAGCACCGTCACCTGGATCTCGGGCTGGTCTTTGGCCAGCGCCTGCAGCGCCAGAGGCAACAAGCGGGTGGCCTCGGTGGGGCCGCACCCCATCAGCACATGGCCGCGCTGGGCGCCGCGCATGGCCTGGATTTCGCCCACCGCATTGCGCATTTCCGCTTCCATCACCTGGCCGTGTTGCATCAGGGCCTGGCCAAAAGGGGTGACGCTGACCCCGAAGCGCCCGCGTTCCAGCAGCCGCACGCCCAGGGTTTTTTCAAGCGACTTGATGCTTTTGGACAAGGCCGGTTGGGAAATGTCCAGCGAAGCGGCGGCTTCGGTCATGTTGCCCAAGCGGGCGGCCGCAAGAAAGAGTTGAACTTTTCGGTAATCCATAACCTATGGTAATGAAAAAAGCATGACAGGTTGTAGGTCAAGTGCTTGACCTTTGTTAACTTGAGGCCTGACATCCACCCCTAAGCCTGCCAAGGAGTTTTCATGCAACCGATCGATTTGGCGAACCTGGTTCAACCGGACCGTGTTCATAAGAGTGTCTACACGGATCAAGCGCTGTTTGATCTGGAGATGGAACATATTTTCGAAAAAGCCTGGGTCTACTGCGGCCACGAATCCCAGGTCAAGGAGGTCGGTGATTACTTCACCATGCAGATAGGACGACAACCCATGGTCATGGTGCGTGACACTGATCGAAGTGTTCGCGTGCTCTACAACCGTTGCCCGCACCGGGGTGTGGAGTTGTGTGGCAACCAAAGCGGCAACACCGGCAAGGGTTTTGTGTGCTCGTACCACGCCTGGAGCTTTCACCTCAATGGCAAAGTCAAGGCCATCCCCTTGGTCAAGGGCTACGACGGCACACGCCTGCACACCGACGACGCCGATTGCAGCATGGTGCCTGCTGCGCGGGTCGACAGTTACCGTGGCTTTGTGTTTGCCAGTCTGGCCAAGGAAGGCCCCGGCCTGATCGACTTTTTGGGTGAGGCAAAAATAGCCTTTGACGACATGTGCGACCGTTCGCCCGTGGGTGAGGTGGAAGCCGTGCCGGTGTGCCACCGGGTGGTGCAGCACTCGAACTGGAAGTTCTTCATGGAGAACCAGCTTGACGCCTTGCACCCTTCGGTCACGCACCAGTCCACCGGGGTCTCGGCCCGTCGCGTGGAGCAGCGCCTGAAGCGGGACAATGGCTCAGCCCCCTTGTTTTTCCATTACCTGTCGACCTTTGCTTCCAGCTTTGACCAGTGGGATTCGGTGCAGACGGTCAACTTCAAATATGGCCACGGCATTTTGAAGGCCTACATGGGCTTGCGCCCCACCGATCCCGACACGGTCGAATACGAGGCCTTGATCAAGAAAGCCTATGGCGAAGAAAAGGGTGAAGAGTATTTGGCGCGCAGCATCCACCATGTGCTGATCTACCCTTATTTGTCGGTGCAGTCGCCGCTGCAGCAACTGCGTTGCTTGCGCCCGATGGCGCCCAACAAGACGCTGTCCGAGATCTGGCATTTCCGCCTCAAAGGCGTGCCCGAGGCGATTTACGAGCGTTCGCTGTGGTACTTCAACCTGGTCAATTCGCCGGCCACCATGATCAACGCCGATGACCTGGAGAACTGGACCAAGGCGCAGTTGGGCCTGGAGTCCAAAGGCGGCGAGTGGGTGAGCTTTCACCGCAATTACGGGGGCGACACCGAAAAAGACGGCGTGCTTTATTCGAACAACGGCACCAGCGAAGTGGTGATGCGCAACCAGTTCATCGCCTGGGAGTCCTACATCCGCGCCGCCATTCAACCCAAGGCCACGGCCTGAACAGGAGTCATGATTCATGCAACCCAAAGAAGTCAAAGACGCCCTGGGCACGGGTGTGGTGATTGAAGCCATCCAGTCCATGTCGGGTGCCGAATCCATCGCGCCGGACCACATGGGGCGCGGGCGCCTGCCCAGCCAAGGCTACATCCCCAAAGCCATTGCGATCGATGCACTTTTGCGTCGGCAGGTCGAAGAATTGTTGTTCCACCAAGCCGCCTTGCTTGACAACAAGGCTTGGGGCGAGTGGGCCGAATTGTTCAGCGAAGACGGTGTCTACTGGATGCCCTCGACCCCGCTGCAAACCGACTGGCGCCGTGAGGCATCGATATTTGCAGAAGACCGGCTGCTGATGGAAGTGCGCATGGGCCGTTTACTGCACCCCAACGCTTGGTCACAAGCGGCGCAATGGGGCACCAATCACATCGTGGGCAACATCGTGATCGAGGCGGCCACGCCCACCACGCTGGAGGTGTATTCCCGCTTTCAGATGATGGAGATGCGCCGTGATCAGGTGCGCCACTTCGGCGGCAGTTACCGCCACACGCTGGTGCTGCAAGATGGCGCCTGGAAGATCCAATTGCAGCGGGTGGACATGACCAATGGCCAAGCCGCTTACGACTATGTGATCCAGGCCTGGGTATAGGCCAGCAAAAGGGGACACACAGTCGTGGAGACCCGCACCTGACTCAAGTCGGTGCGGTTTCCCGGCTGGCGATGACGCCGCCGCCCAAGCACACTTCGCCGTCATACAGAACGGCGCTTTGCCCGGGGGTGACGGCCCACTGGTCTTGTTCAAAGTCCAGTTCAAAGCCTGGTTCAGATCCCACTTGTTCTTCAGCCTTGGGCAGGGGCATGTAGCTGCAAGGCGCGTCGGCTTGCCGATAACGCGTCTTGGCGGCGTAGGCCCCGGGCGCAGGGGGCAGGCCTGCGCACCAGCTCACATCGGTGGCTTGCAGTTGCGGCGACAACAGCCAGGGGTGGTCGTGGCCTTGCACCACCCACAAGGTGTTGTTGGGGATGTCCTTGCGGGCCACAAACCAGGGCGTGTGCTCGCCCGCACCGCGCAAGCCGCGCGCCTGCAAGGCCTTCATGTCCGCGCCTTTGGCCTTGATGCCGCCAATGCCCAAGCCTTGGCGTTGCCCCAAGGTGTAAAAGCTCAGACCCACATGTTGGCCAATGATCCGGCCCGTGGGGTCCTTGATCGGGCCGGGCTCCTTGCTGATGTAGCGGTTCAAAAACTCGCGAAAAGGCCGCTCGCCAATGAAGCAGATGCCAGTGGAATCTTTTTTGCGGGCATTGGGCAAACCGATCTCTTCGGCAACGCGTCGCACCTCGGTCTTGTGCAGTTCGCCCACCGGAAACAGGGTTTTGGACAGTTGCGCCTGGTTCAGGCGGTGCAAAAAGTAACTTTGGTCTTTGCTGGGGTCCAGGCCCTTGAGCAACTCGTGGCTGCCTGTGGCTTGGTTGAAGCGTACCCGGGCGTAATGGCCGGTGGCAATTTTCTCGGCCCCCAAGCGCATGGCGTGGTCCAGAAACGACTTGAACTTGATCTCGGCGTTGCACAGGATGTCGGGGTTGGGCGTGCGCCCGGCTTGGTATTCACGCACAAACTCTGAAAAAACCCGGTCTTTGTAGTCGGCCGCAAAATTGACGTGTTCGATCTCGATGCCCAGCACATCGGCCACGGCAGCTGCATCCACAAAGTCAATGTTGGATGAGCAGTACTCGCTGTCGTCGTCGTCTTCCCAGTTTTTCATGAAAATGCCGATCACCTCATGGCCTTGTTGCTTGAGCAGGTGAGCGGTGACAGCGGAATCGACGCCGCCGGACAAACCGACGACCACACGGGTGAGATGGGACATGACGTGATTATCCCGTGAGCGGCCAAGGTCGGGCTAAAGACATGGGCCACAAATTTATAATAGCGGGCTGGTCTTTATTCTGATGCCCCTCCACTGCACTTGGTGCCCCCCCATTCGAACGGCTTTGCGCGACATTGCGCAGGGCTTGTTCCTTGTCACTCACAGTGGTTTGGCCATGGTGGGCTTGAGTGCGGCTGCGGTGGTGTTGGCGCTGTGGTGGCATCCTCAGGGCTTGCACATGGCCGAGGAAGCCTTGTTCAATTGGCTGCGTGATCGCCAGGTGCTGATTTCCTGGTTGCCGCAAAACACGGCCGATCGTGCCACGGCGGTTGATCTGAAAGACCTTCCACGCTCCCAAGCGGCCGTGGCCACTTGGCTGGGGCAAAAATACAAAATTGCGCCCGAGCCCTTGGCGGCCTTGGTGGCCGAGGCCCATGTCTTGGCCAAACGGTACAAATTAGCCCCCCATTTGATCTTGGCGGTCATGGCCATCGAGTCCAACTTTCATCCTTATGTACAAAGTCATGCCGGGGCTCAAGGCCTGATGCAGGTGATGACCGCGATTCACGTCAAGCGCTATGAAGCCTATGGGGGGAAGTTGGCTGCTTTCGACCCGATCACGAATTTGCGCGTGGGCGTGGCTGTTCTTTACGATTCGATCAAACTCAAGGGCGGTTCTCTGGAGGATGGTTTGCTCTTTTATTTGGGGGGCGACGCTGTCACTGATGATGGTGGTTACGTGGCCAAAGTCCTGGCCGAGCAGGCCCGCCTTGACCAAGTGGCTGCAGGTGTGAACGTGCCCATTCAATGAGCTTGAGTCCATGAGTTTTGTTTCGCCGGAATTTGGACTTTTTTGCCTGCTGTTTTTACCCGCTTATTGGGCATTGGCCAGCAGGCCAGGCTGGCAGCGGGGTTTGCTCATTCTGACGGGCTACGGCCTGTACGCCACTTGGGTTCCCAAGTTTGCCCTTGTTTTACTCGTTTACAGCACCGCCATGTGGGCTTTGGGGCGGCGCATGCAAAGTGTGCCGGACAGTCGTCGCCCTTTATGGTTGGGTTTGTGGCTGGCGGGGTCTTTTTTGCTTTCGCTCAAATACTATGAATTTGTGCGCGAGACCTTTCAGAAAGTGTTGCAGGGCATGGGTTTTGATGCCTTGCTGCCTGTGCTGGATGTGGTGACCCCTGTGGGGGTGTCTTTTTTTACTTTCCAAGCGGTGACCTATATGGTCATGGTCGGTCGGCAGCCGGGTTTGGCGCGTTCTTGGGCAGATGTGCTGCTGTTTTTGAGTTTTTGGCCTACTTTGTTTGCGGGCCCCATTTTGCGGGCCGAGCATTTTTTTGCCCAACTCGATGAACGCGATCCGCAACTTCGCGTGGGCCTTCCTAAACAGTCTTGGCTGGCGCTTTACCTCATCGTTTTGGGTTTGGTGCAAAAAGTGGTCTTGGCCTCGTGCTTGTCGGCCCAATGGGTTGACCCGGTTTACAAATTTCCTGAACAATTCAGCAGCCTGGCTTTGATGGCCGCCATGCTGGCTTACAGCTTGCAGATTTTTCTGGACTTTGCAGGCTACACCTCGATCGTGACTGGCCTGGCCTTGTTGTTGGGCTTCACTCTGCCCGTGAATTTTCGACAGCCTTATCTGGCGCGCAATCTTTCAGATTTTTGGTCCCGCTGGCATGTGTCTTTGTCCAGCTTTATCCGCGATTACATCTACATTCCCCTGGGCGGCAATCGCCGTGGCTTTGCGCGCACCCAGCTCAATGTGCTGCTGGGTATGCTCATCAGTGGCTTGTGGCATGGGGCCAGTTGGACCTTTGTGGTGTGGGGCTTGTTGCACGGCTTAGGGGTCATTGTGGTGAACGGGGCACAGCGCTTGGGCATGCCTGTATGGCCTCGTTGGGCCGCTCAAATGGTGACTTTTGTGTTTGTCAGTGTGGCTTGGGTCTTTTTCAGGGCCGACTCGGTGTCTCACGCCTTGCAAATGCTGCAGGGTTTGTTTGTCAACCCCAAAGGCTTTTGGGCAGACGACATTCCGCAGGCCTGGGGCTTGGTGTTGATCGCGCTGTGTGTAGGGGGACTTAGCCCATGGGCTGCTGATTTAGAGCGCAAGGCAACCGTTTACTTGGAGCGGTTGAGCCCTCGTTGGGGTGTGATGGTGTTGACCATTTTGCTTTGCGCGGTGCTGTTTTATGGTCCCGAAGGGGTGCCTAATTTCATTTATTACCGGTTTTGAGATGGCCCATCGTTTGTCTGCACGTCAATTGAGCTGGATGCTTCCTGCGGTCGCTCTGATGGTGACCCTGTGCTGGCTCACTTCGCTTGAAAGGTATTTAGGCGTGAGGTACCACGTCAGCTTGGAAGCTGTGCTGCCTGAAGCCCTGTCGAACGCTTTGTTTGCCCCGTCGCGATGGTTGGATGACCGGGTGCGGGCTGGCGGTTCGCGGCCTTTGTTTCGCCTTGCGTGGCCATCCTCCAATGAAGAGCTTGAACAAACACCTGTGGTGGTTCGGACGCCTCAACCACCCCAGTTACAAGACTTGCCCCCACCTTTGCCCAAAGGGCAGTTCATGCCCAGTTTGGCGCAGCAAAAACTCAAGCCTGGTGTGCAGCGCATTTTGCTGGCCGGAGATTCGATGATGCAAGGTGTGGCCCCCTTGCTGATGCGTGATCTGACACGTTTGCACCCCGATTGGGAAGTGCATGACCTGAGTCGTCAAAGTACCGGCTTGACTGTGCGGCGGTATTTCGATTGGCCTCAACGCATCGTGGAAGAAATGGATGCCAAGAGCTTGAGCTTGGTGGTGATTTTTTTGGGGCCCAATGACCCTTGGGATTTGGTGGTCGATGGGCAGCGCCATGGGTTTCCATCACCGGGCTGGGCGCTGAACTATGCCTTGCGGGTAGACGAGGTGGTGGCTGCAGCGGTTGAGCGCCAAGTCCGGGTGATTTGGATGGGCTTGCCCTCCATGCGGGAGGGGCGGGTACGCGATGGCGCAGTGTTGCAAAACCACATTTTTCATGCCCGAGCTCAAAATTGGGGCACCGACTATCTGGCCACTGAGCCCCTCATTGGCGTGTTGTCCGAACCATTTCAGAAATTCAAACTGGGCGCAGACGGTCAGCCTCTGAATTTACGGGCCGAAGACGGTATTCACATGACGCCCACGGCCTTGCGCTTGGTCAAACAAGCCTTGCTTGAACACATTCAAAAGGCAGCGCAACCATGAAAAAATCTTGGGTTTCGGGCTACTTGGCCCCTGTGGCTTTGTTTTTTTTCAGTGGTGTTTTGGTAGCCCAAACACTGCCCTTGGTGCGAGCCGATGTGCAGCAAACCATCTTGCCCGTCCAGGCACGCCGCGGTGCGCCTGACTTGCAATGCAGTCAGCGGCCAACTGCACCTCGGGCCAAGACAACCCGTGAGGTGGACCCCCAAGAAGTGCCCGATGACGTGGACGTTCAAACCCAGTTAAGGCAGTTTCAAGATGTTTTGCCCAACGCGCCATTGGCTGAGATGCGCCCACAAAAACGCACTTTGTGGCAAGCCCAATCGGGCCAACCATTGCGGGTGGGGATTTGGGGCGACAGCCATCTGGCGGCTGCTTTTTGGAGCCAGGAATGGGCGCGTTTGTCTCAGTTGCCCCCTGAAGCTGTGGGCAGCCGGTTCTTGCCAGCCAGCATGAACAGGCCTGGCGTGCGGTTGCCCTTGCGCAAAAGCTGTGTCGGAGCGGGGTGGCAATACGAGCCCGCGCATGCCGTGCCCGCAGGCGCCAGTGAGCCCGGGCCGGGTTTGGTCAATATGTGGACGCAGGGCAAGGATGCCTGGATGTCGCTGGACGTTCGCAATGCCATGGCCCAAGCCGACAAGTCCCAGTTGCGCTTGTTGTATCAGCAAACCCGAGATCCGATCAGTTTGGCCATTCGCGTCGACGCAGGTGAAGAGCAACGCATCGATTTGCAGGGCCGCGAAGGCCCAGCTGTGCTGGATTTGGTGGGCGACGATGTGTTGTCCACCCTTGAGCTGCGCGTGCTTGAAGGTCCGTTCAGGTTGAATGGCATCGAATTGCCACTGCCCGTGGACATCCGATTGCAACTCGATGTGTTTGGATACCCGGGGGCCACTGTGGCCGGCTGGCGTCAGGTGCAAGCGACGGTCATGGCGCCTTGGTGGGGAGCCTCAACTTACGACGTGGTGGTGATGGCCTTTGGCACGAATGAAGGCAATGTGCAGCCATTCGATGCAGTAGCCTACAGCCAGACCTTGCGTTCATCGGTGGCTGCTTGGCGGCAACTCTTTCCTCAGGCCAACTGCTTGTTGGTGGCACCAGGGGATCGGGGTATTTTGGTTCGGCGGTCTCAGAAAAACCGATCTGGCGCTGTTCATGGCACCAGACCAGTCCCAGCAAAATATCCAGATTTTCTTAAATTTACCCGGGTTCACGCTGAAATTGGGCGCATTCAAAAGCAGGTGGCGCAAGCCCACGGGTGCCACTTCTGGAGCATGTTCAGCGCCATGGGCGGGGCTGGCGGATCTTACCGATGGGCCCAGCAAAACCCAGCTTGGATGGCCAAGGATTTGATCCATTTCACAGTGCCTGGCTACCAGCGTTTGGCGCAGTCCATGGCACAGGATTTGGGCTGGAATGCTTCTGTTTTTGCCCCTAAGTAGCGATCTGCCAAGCGCGATGGAGCCGCGCACAGGAATGCATTCAAGCCTTCAGATGCGGTAAACCCTTGACTGCAGGGTCGGTGTAAATGACCTCGAGGGGGTAACGCTGCCCGGCCAGATGGTCTTCAATGCATTGCAAAACCAAAGGACTTCGGTGACGGGATGCGCTGGCCCTGATTTCCTCGGGTGTCATCCAGAGGGTGCGTTCGATGCCTTCATCAAGTTGATGACCCTTTTGCAGTTCACCCAATTCACCACAAAACGCCATTCGGACGTAGGTCACGTCCTCTGCCGTGGCGAGGCGTTGAAAACGGGACAGGTAAATACCCACTAAAGCTGTGGGGTTAAAAAGGTGTGTCGTCTCTTCCAAAGTCTCTCGGGCACAAGCCTCGGCTGGCGACTCCCCGGGGTCCAAATGCCCAGCGGGGTTGTTCAGGCGCAGGCCTTCTGGGGTGTGTTCTTCGATCAACAAATAGCGGCCTTCTTTTTCAATGATGGCGGCGACGGTGACATTGGGTTTCCAGCGTGAGTCCATGTTCTGGATTATCAAGGGTGGTGTGCCCGGTTGACCGATGTCGTGTCTTTTATTGGAAAAGTGCATGACACTTTTGGCTTTGATTCAACAGTGCTGGAGGGTGGATTGTTCAAGTTGATAGAGGGCTTGAGTGGATTTTCAAAGGGCAAGAACAGGTGAACATCGGTTAAGGTGGAATAATTGACTATTTTTTGTGGATTGAGCGAGGAGACAAACATGCAAACTGGCGATATCGCCCCAACGCCTCAGCGCATTGGCGTGCCGCGAGAGATTTTTTCCGGTGAAAAAAGGGTGGCCACGGTCCCCGATGCGGTGACCAAATTGGTCAAACTCGGCTTTGCCGTGGTGGTCGAGCAAGGCGCGGGCGAGCTCGCTGACCTGTCGGACGCGTCCTACGTCGAGGCCGGTGCCACCATTGCCCCCAATGCCGGTGCGCTCTGGAGCGGCAGCGACATCGTCTTCAAGGTGCGTGCCCCCACGCCTGACGAAGTGGCGCTGATGCACGAAGGCCAAACGGTGATCGGCTTTCTGTGGCCCGCACAAAACCCCGATTTGATGCAGCAATTGGCGGCCAAAAAGGTCACCGCGCTGTCGATCGACTCACTGCCCCGCACATTGAGCCGCGCCCAGAAGATGGACGCTTTGACCTCCATGGCCGGTGTCAGTGGCTACCGTGCGGTGGTTGAAGCCGCCAACGCATTTGGTCGCTTCTTCAACGGCCAGATCACGGCCGCGGGCAAAGTGCCCCCCGCCAAAGTGTTCATTGCCGGTGCCGGTGTGGCCGGTTTGGCCGCCATTGGCGCGGCTGCCAGCTTGGGCGCCATCGTGCGCGCCAACGACACCCGCGCCGAAGTGGCCGACCAGGTCGTGTCGCTGGGTGGTGAGTTCGTCAAGGTGGACTACGAAGAAGAAGGCTCAGGTGGCGGCGGTTACGCCAAGGTGATGAGCGAAGGCTTCCAGGCCGCGCAGCGCGAGATGTATGCAAGCCAAGCCAAAGAGTGCGACATCATCATCACCACCGCGCTGATCCCCGGCAAACCCGCGCCCAAGCTGATCACCGCCGAGATGGTGCAAAGCATGAAGCCCGGCAGCGTGATCGTGGACATGGCCGCCGAGCAAGGCGGCAACTGCGAATTGACCGAACCCGGCAAGGCCGTGGTCAAGCACGGCGTGACGATTGTGGGCTACACCGACCTGGCTTCGCGCATGGCGCGCCAGTCGTCCACGCTGTATGGCACCAACTTGTTCCGCCTGACCGAAGAGTTGTGCAAAACCAAAGACGGCGTGATCAACGTCAACATGGAAGACGACGCCATTCGGGGCCTGACGGTCATCAAGGACGGCGAAATCACCTGGCCTGCCCCGCCTTTGGTGGTGGCCCCCAAGCCCGCCCCCAAACCAGCCGCAGCGCCTGCCGCCAAAAAAGGCCACGGCCATGGCGAGCCCTCGGGGCCCATGCCCGTGGGCCAGTTGCTCATCGTGTCGGCGGTCGCCGCCGTGTTGCTGGTGCTGGTGGGCGCGTATGCGCCAGCGGCCTTCCTGTCGCACTTCACGGTGTTTGTGTTGGCCTGTTTTGTGGGTTACATGGTGGTTTGGAACGTCAAGCCCGCTTTGCACACCCCGCTCATGAGCGTGACCAACGCGATCAGCTCCATCATCGCCATTGGCGCGCTGGTGCAGATTTCGCCTTTGGCGGCGGCTGGGCGACCCAACACGCTGATCGGCATCCTGGCGGCTTTGGCCCTGGTGCTGACGGCCATCAACATGTTCGGCGGTTTTGCCGTGACCCAGCGGATGCTGGCCATGTTTCGCAAATAAGAACAAGGAGACCCTGAATGTCCGCAAGCTTATCCACGGTCGCCTATATTGGCGCGACCATTCTTTTCATCCTCAGCCTGGGCGGTTTGTCCAACCAGGAAACCGCACGGCGCGGCAACCTCTACGGCATGATCGGCATGGGCCTGGCCGTTTTGGCCACCATCTTTGGCCCGCAAGTCACGGCCGAGGGCATCCCCATGATCGTGGGCTCTGTGCTGGTGGGGGCGCTCATTGGCCTCTACGCTGCGCGAAAAGTGCAGATGACCCAAATGCCCGAACTCGTGGCGCTCATGCACAGCATGGTCGGCATGGCCGCGGCGCTGGTGGGTTACGCCACGTATGTGGACCCAGAAGCCTCCAAGAATCTGGACAGCGCAGCGCACGCCATCCACGCGGGTGAAATCTACATCGGTATCTTCATTGGCGCTGTGACCTTCTCGGGTTCGGTGGCCGCGTTTGGCAAGTTGTCGGGCCGCATCGGCGGCAGCCCCTTGTTGTTGCCTGGTCGCCACTGGCTCAACCTGGTGGGTTTGATCGCAGTCATTTACTTTGGCCGTGAATTCATGAACGCCCACACGGTGGAAGACGGCATGCTGCCCTTGGTCATCATGACCGTCATCGCTTTGCTGTTCGGCATCCACATGGTCATGGCCATTGGCGGCGCCGACATGCCGGTGGTGGTGTCCATGCTCAACAGCTATTCCGGCTGGGCCGCAGCGGCCACGGGCTTCATGCTGAGCAACGACTTGCTGATCGTGATCGGTGCCTTGGTCGGCTCCAGCGGCGCGATTTTGTCCTACATCATGTGCAACGCCATGAACCGCAGCTTCATCAGCGTGATCGCCGGGGGCTTTGGCACCACCGCCGCAGCGCCCAAGCCGAAGGGCGAAGCGGCCGAGCCGGTGGGCGAGGTCAGCCCCATCTTGGCCGCCGAGACCGCCGAGCTGCTGCGTGACGCCAAAAACGTGATCGTGGTGCCAGGCTACGGCATGGCCGTGGCACAGGCCCAGCACACGGTGTTTGAAATCACCAAGCAACTGCGCGAAAAAGGTGTCAACGTGCGATTTGGCATCCACCCGGTGGCCGGTCGCATGCCTGGCCACATGAACGTCTTGTTGGCCGAGGCCAAAGTGCCTTACGACATCGTGTTCGAGATGGACGAACTCAACGACGATTTCCCGGACACCGACGTGGCCATCGTGATCGGTGCCAACGACATCGTGAACCCGGCCGCGCAAGACGACCCGACCAGCCCGATCGCCGGCATGCCGGTGCTCGAAGTCTGGAAGGCCCGCACCAGCATCGTCATGAAGCGCTCCATGGCCAGCGGTTACGCCGGCGTGGACAACCCGCTGTTTTACAAAGAGAACAACCGCATGTTGTTTGGCGATGCCAAAAAGATGCTCGATGAGGTGCTGATGGCCTTAAAGGCTTGACGCTGCCGTCTTACTTGAGAAAAGGGGCCCCTGTGGCCCCTTTTTGCTATCAACGCCACGACAACTGCAATGATTCGCGTGTGGCTTGGCTCGGATGTGTTGCGTTGCACTTCATGATTTTTGTTTGAAACCCGTCTTATGGATCACAAGACTTCGACACTGCGGTCTTCTTCCGCAGTTTTTTTCTCGGTCACCGACCTTGGGCGCAACGGATGGTGGCGCTATGTCTTGGGTGCTCTGGTGCTTAAGACGGTGGTCTTGGTGGCCAGCATCGTGATTTCAGCACTGATGTCGCAGCAGTCTTTAGGCGACGTGAGCGAATTTGTGGCGACCCATGTGGATTTCATGCTCTTGATTTTGGGCACCTGGATGCTTCACGTGTTTTGGCATCGCAGACCCTGGCGCACCTTGGTCACCACCCGCCATGCCATCTCTTGGCGGCGGATTTTTCAGGGGGCGGCCGTATGGGGCGTGATCATGCTGTGCTCTGTGGGGATCGAAAGTGTGCTTTTTCCTGGACGATACGTTTGGACTTTTGATGCCCAACGCTGGCTGCTGTTTTTCATGTTGGCCCTGCTCTTGACGCCCCTACAGTGCGCAGCAGAGGAGCTGTTTTTCAGGGGCTACTTGCTGCAGGCTTTCGGGCGTATCTCCCGCCATCCTGTGGTGGCTGCGTCCCTGAGCAGTGTGATGTTCACGTTACCTCATTTGGTCAACCCTGAAGTGACTGCGAACGGCATGTGGATCATGGTGGTCACTTACTTCACCATGGGTTTGTTTTTCGCGCTGGTGGCTTTGCGTGACGCGGGTCTGGAACTTTCCATCGGGGCACACACCGCCAACAATTTTTTCCTGATTGTGTTTTTCAGCTACAAGGATTCGCCACTGCCCACATCGGCCATGTTCACGACACAAGCCTACGATCCAGTCTTTTCATGGGTGTCCGTTGTGGTGAGCTCATGGGTCTTTTATGCATGGTTTTTTCATCGTGCAAAGTGTGGAGTCAGCAGGGCGTAGCCTTTGCTTGTAAACCACGGGAAATCCAGAATGAGCAAGAGTCAGTTTGAAGTCAGTAGTGCGGTAGACTGACCTCAGGAGGACCCCACATGAACCTGAATCCCGTTTGGCTCAAGAGTTACCCCGAAGGCGTACCCGCTGACATCGATCCCAGCCAATACACCTCGCTGGTGGGCTTGCTCGAAGAGAGTTTTACCAAATACGCCGATCGCACTGCTTACAGCTTCATGGGCAAGGATTTGAGCTTTGCCCAAACCGACCAGGAAAGCTTGGGGCTTGCGGCTTACTTGCAATCGTTGGGCCTCAGCAAAGGCGATCGCGTTGCGGTCATGATGCCCAATGTGCCGCAGTACCCGGTGGCGGTGGCGGCCATTTTGCGGGCCGGTTTGGTGGTGGTCAATGTCAACCCGCTGTACACCGCCCGTGAACTGGAGCACCAACTCAAGGACTCGGGGGCCAAGGCGATTGTCATCATCGAGAATTTTGCCGCCACCCTCGAAAAGTGCATCGCGCAAACGCCGGTGCAGCATGTGATTTTGGCGGCCATGGGTGACCGGCTGGGCCTGCTCAAGGGCGGCTTGGTCAATTACGTGGTGCGCAAGGTCAAGAAAATGGTCCCGGCCTTTAGCCTGCCCCAAGCGGTGCGCTTCAATGACGCCTTGTCCAAAGGGCGTCAACAAGCCTTTCGCAAGCCCGAGTTGACGGCCGATGACATCGCCGTGCTGCAGTACACAGGCGGCACCACCGGCGTGTCCAAAGGTGCGGTTCTGCTGCACAGCAACGTCATTGCCAACGTTTTGCAGTCTGAGGCCTGGAATGCGCCCGTCATGAAGCGCATCCCGGCAGGCGAGCAGCCCACCAGTGTGTGTGCTTTGCCGCTGTACCACATCTTCGCTTTCACGGTGAACATGATGCTGGGCCTGCGCATGGGCGGCCAGACCATCCTGATTCCCAATCCGCGTGATCTGCCAGCTGTGCTCAAGGAGTTGTCCAAGCACACCTTCCACAGCTTCCCGGCCGTGAACACCTTGTTCAATGGTTTGGCCAACCACCCGGATTTCAACACGGTCAACTGGTCCAACCTGAAAGTGTCTTTGGGCGGTGGCACGGCTGTCACGCCCAACGTGGCCAAGCTCTGGCTGGAAAAAACCGGCTGCCCCATTTGCGAAGGTTATGGTTTGTCTGAAACCAGCCCATCGGCCAGTTGCAATCCGACCACCAGCACCGAGTTCACCGGCACCATCGGCGTGCCCTTGCCCGGGACCTGGATGAAGCTGCTGGACGACGACGGACAGGAAGTGACCGAAGTGGGTCAGCCCGGCGAGATCGCCATCAAAGGCCCGCAAGTGATGGCCGGTTATTGGCAGCGCCCTGACGAGACCGCCAAGGTCATGACGGCCGATGGGTACTTCAAATCTGGTGATGTTGGCACTGTGGATGCGCGGGGATTCTTCAAAATCGTTGACCGCAAGAAAGACATGATCCTGGTCAGTGGTTTCAACGTCTACCCCAACGAGGTCGAGGAAGTCGCTTCGGCGTGTCCGGGTGTGCTGGAATGCGCGGCCATTGGTGTGCCCGATGAGAAAACCGGTGAGACTGTGAAGCTGGTGGTGGTTAAGAAAGACCCTGCAGTGACTGCCGAGCAAATCATGGCCTATTGCCGTGAGAACATGACCGCTTACAAGCAGCCTCGGGTGATCGAGTTCCGCGCCGAGTTGCCCAAAACGCCTGTGGGCAAAATCTTGCGGCGTGAGTTGCGCGATAAAGCTTGATGTTGCGCTGCCCCGGATGCGTCGGGGCTGAGTTTGGCGGCCACAAGTTCTCTTGTGGCCGTTTTCAATTTGACGCCTATTTCTGGCGTACAGAACAAAGGATGAGCCATGGCGGTGATCGGCATCATGAGTGCCCTGCATGAAGAGTTGGCGGCTGTGCTGGCTGACATGCCCGATGAGCAGCGGGTGGTGGTGGCGGGGCGCGACTTTTGGGTGGGTCACTGGCAAGGCCATGCGGTCGTGGCGGTGCTCTCGCGCATTGGCAAAGTGGCGGCGGCCACCACCGCCACGGTGATGCTGGAGCGCTTTGGCGTGGATGCGCTGGTCTTCACGGGTGTGGCGGGCGGTCTGGGCTCTGGGGTGCGGGTGGGCGATGTGGTGGTGGCCGATGGCTTTGTGCAACACGACATGGATGCCTCGCCACTGTTTCCCAGACACGAGGTGCCGCTGTATGGTCGGGCTCTTTTTGAGGTCGATGCCGTTTTGTCGCTGCAATTGGCCAAAGCCGCGCAGCAGGTGCTGCAGGCGGCTGAGCAGCATTTGGGACCTGACACCTTGGCCCAGTTTCAACTGAGTTCGCCCAAGGTACACCAAGGCTTGATCGTCAGCGGTGACCGATTTGTCGCGACCAGCTCCGAAAGCCAAGCGCTTCGCGAGGCTCTGCCAGCGGCTTTGGCGGTGGAGATGGAGGGTGCGGCAGTGGCGCAGGTGTGCTGGGACTATGGTGTGCCGTTTGCGGCTGTTCGCACCATCTCGGACCGCGCAGACGACACGGCCCACACCGATTTCAATCGCTTCATTTGTGAGGTGGCCAGCCGCTACAGCCGGGCCATTTTGTTGCAGTGGTTGCGCGAGCGCGCTCCCATTTGAGTGGGTTTTATTGGAGCCAACCGCGCCTGCGGAAATACCACATGGGCACCACGGCGCTGGCGATCATCAAGATCAAAGCGTAGGGGTAACCCCATTTTTGGGACAGTTCAGGCATGTGCTGGAAGTTCATGCCGTACAAGCTGGCGATCAAGGTCGGCGGCAGCAGCGCCACGCTGGCCACCGAGAAGATTTTGATGATCTTGTTCTGGTTGATGTTGATGAAACCGACGGTGGCGTCCATCAAGAAGTTGATTTTGTCGAACAAAAACGCGGTGTGGGAGTCGAGCGAGTCGATGTCGCGCATGATCTGGCGTGCGTCTTCAAACTGGTCGGCGTTGAGCATTTTGGAGCGCATCATGAAGCTCAGGGCGCGGCGCGTGTCCATCACGTTGCGACGGATGCGACCATTCATGTCCTCTTGCCGTGCAATCGCGCCCAGCACTTCACTGGCCATGGCATCGGTCACATCGCCAGACAGCACGGTATTGCCCACTTTTTCGAGCTGGTCGTAAATGCCTTCGAGCGTGTCGGCTGAGTATTCGGCGTCGGCATCAAACAGTTTGAGCAACACTTCCTTGGCGTCTTCGATCAGCCCGGGTGCCCGCCGTGCGCGCATGCGCAAAAGGCGAAACACCGGCACGTCTTCGTCGTGGATGGAAAACAGCACGCCTTGGCTTTTCAGGTCGGCGTTGTGCTGGTTCAGGATAAAAGCGCAGCGCACGGTGCGGGGCTCGTCATCGTCGGCAATCAAAAAGTCCGAACGGATGTGCAGTTCGCCGTTGTCTTCCTCGTAAAAGCGCGCGGATTCTTCGATGTCCTCGTCCATCGCGTCTTCGGGGATGGACAGGCCGAAGTACTGTTTGATCCAGCGCTTTTCTTCCGTCGTGGGCGACTCCAGGTCAACCCAGATGGGCTGGAAGCGGGAGAGTTCTTCGAGCGACTCGATTTCTTCCTGGAAGAGTCGGCCGTTGACGAGGGTGAAAATGTTGAGCATGGCGAATCCGAAAAATGGCCAAGTGCCAAAAGTTCAAAGGGGCGGCGAAGGGGTTTTTGCAGCTTTCGAACGATGGGCAGGGTGCTCAGCGCGTTCGAAAGCTACCGACTCGGGGTAGTTTCCATGGCCATCTTTTTCCAGAATTAATCGGCAGATTATCGCACCGGATGGTACGGTGCCGGATTTAAAAAAGTCACGATTTCCTCGGCTCGAGCCGAGACGTCTGCCCGGCCCAAGGCCATGAGTGCACCAACGAACTCCGACTCAAATAGCAAATAACTCGCCAATGCCGCACCGCTGCCGCGAAGTGCTCCCAAGCCTTGCAGCACCCGAAGAATGGGTCTGGGCAGTGTGTGGGCAAACTTTTGGGCCAAGTCATCCAGCGAGGCACTGGGTTGCAAGGTCAAAACATCGACCGCACGCAGAGGCAACTGTGCCCTCAAGGCGTCAGGTAAAACGCGCAGCGTCTGGTTGATGTGGATGATTTGTTCCACATCGGCCTCC
The DNA here is from genome assembly GCA_027486555.1 of Comamonadaceae bacterium. GTDB lineage: Bacteria > Pseudomonadota > Gammaproteobacteria > Burkholderiales > Burkholderiaceae_C > Limnohabitans_A. The sequence continues at coordinate 96,091 of JAIXOX010000140.1, read as the reverse complement.
AGTGTGTCGTGGAACACACTGTTCATGGCATGCCCTGCGATGGTGCCCAGCGACGGGCGGCCTCGGGTTTGTGTCGCCATCTCTGATCCACCTTTTTGGGGCTGGCTCACGCCAATGGCCAAAATCCGGTCAGCGCCCAGGTGCATGGCCGCCGACAAAGGTGAAATCTGGCGCATGGCGCCATCCCCAAAAAATTCCATACCGCCGTCCACCCACAGGGGGGTGGATGGAAAGATGAAAGGAATGGCGCTCGATGCCATCAGGTGCTCAATGGTGATGGGCTGCTGCTCTGCCCGCCTGCCGGGACGGCTCCACGGGATGGGTTGGCCATCGCGGGTTTGGCAAAAAGTCCAGTGCACACCGCTGGAATAGCTCGAAGCCGTGACGGCCAAGGCTTGCAGCACCCCTTTTTGCAGAGCTTGGTCGATTCGCTCCAATGCAATGGCCCGGTGCAGGGTGTTCACCAGGGCCAGATTGTCCATGGCGGCGGCATGTGCGCGTGCCGAGCTGAGCAAGCCCAGCGCAGTCGCCCAGCGGCTGAATTTGTCCAAAGGGGTTTGTGGCAAGTGGTAGACGTCGCTGGTTCGAATATGGGCCCAAAAATTCGCCAAATCGTTCAGACCGGTCAGGCCATCCAAGGCCTTGCTGGCCAGGAATGTGGCGTTCAAAGCCCCAGCCGATGTTCCCGCCAAGACCTGGAACGGGAAACTTTGAAGTTTTGTTTCTTGCCGGTCAAGCAGTTGGCCAATCGCCTGCAAAGCACCCGCTTGGTAAGCCGTGCGCGCGCCACCCCCCATGAGGACCAAGCCATTGACATGGGCTGGCTTGAGTGGGTCTGGACGTGTGGGCGTTAAATGGACAAGCGGCGAAAGTGGTTGGGCGGTCAAGTTGTCAATGGGCATGGCAACATGGGCGGGTGATCAAGGCTACAAAAGGAGGCGAAGGCCAGCGGGTGGATGGGTGTTAAATTCAGGTGATTTACCGGCATTGTTTCATGATCCCTCAACTGACCCCACAGCGCGAGCGCTGGTTGCTCTTGACGCTGGCCGGTATCCAGTTCACCCACATCCTCGACTTCATGATCATGATGCCGCTGGGGCCACAGTTCACGGCCTTGTTTGGCATCAGCAACGCCCAATTTGGCTTGTTGGTCTCGGCCTACACCTTGTCGGCCGGCTTTTCGGGTTTGATGGCGGCCACCTACATTGACCGTTTCGGCCGCAAGCAGTTGCTGCTTGGCATGTACACCCTGTTCGGTTTGGCCACGCTCGCTTGCGCCTTTGCCCCCGACTACGTCTGGTTGATGGTGGCGCGTGTGGCTGCAGGCTTGTTTGGCGGGGTTTTGTCGGCCCTGTCCCAGACCATCGTGGCCGATGTGATCCCCTTCGAGCGCCGGGGCCGTGCCATGAGCGTGGTGATGACTTCCTTTTCTGTGTCCACCGTGGCGGGTGTGCCACTGGGTCTGTTTTTGGCAGCGCATTTCAACTGGCATGCACCTTTTGTCGGTATCGCTGTGCTGGTGGGTCTGTTGGCGCTGGGGGCCTGGCAAACCTTGCCCCGCTTGGATGCGCACTTGCACCACCCCGAGCGGGTGAGTGTGTGGCGCGGCATCGGCCAAGTTGTGGCCGAACCCAATCACCTCAAGGCTTTTGCGGTGTCGGGCCTGATGATGTTCGCAGCTTTCAGCGTCATTCCTTACATCACCATTTACCTGCAGTCCAATGCGGGCATGCACGCCTCAGAAGTGCCATGGATTTACCTGTGCGGGGGAGTGGCCACTTTGCTCAGCGCGCGGGTTTTTGGTCGCTTGACCGACCAGGTGGGCAAGGTCAAGATGTTCCAGCGCCTGGCTTTGGCGGTGACGGTTCCCTTGATGGCCACCACACTCTCGCAAGGGCTGCCTCTGTGGGGCTTGTTGGTCATCTCCACCTTGTTGTTCACGGTGATGAGCGGACGCATGATTCCCGGCATGGCGATGATTTCTTCAGCAGTCGAGCCCCGTTTGCGCGGCACCTTCATGACCCTGAACTCGGCTGTGCAATCGGCCTCGATGGGCCTGGCAGCGCTGGTGGCGGGGTTGATCATCGGGCGCGATGCGCAAGGACAGCTCACCTTGTATTGGGTGGCGGGCTTGTTGGGGGTTTTGGCCAGTGTGCTCAGCGTCTGGCTGGCCGGTCATTTGCGCCTGCATGGGGCACCTGCGCCGGTTGTGGGCTGAGTTGCAGGGCGTACTTGAATGTGCGCAGGGCGTCTTGACGCTGAGTCAAGACTTGGTTTCAAACCGGACGATAGCACTGAAACGGCACGTTGGGGACAAAAGCGGCGGACTTTACAGGTTTAGTTGTGGGCGTATTGCTTTTCCATTTTTGGGCGCGCATAGTGGGGTTGAAGCACCCCGAAAAGGTGGTTCAAGGCCCCACACCGACGGGGCTTTCCCTAGCTTGAATCCAAGGAGGCGACGATTATGAATTTAACCATCAGCGGGCATCATTTAGAAGTGACCCCGGCTTTGCGCCAGTACGTCACGGGGAAACTTGACCGCATCACCCGACATTTTGATCAGGTGGTCGATGTCAAAGTGCTGCTGACCGTCGAAAAGATGAAGGAAAAGGAAAAGCGCCAGCGCGCAGAGTGCAACATCCACGTCAAAGGCAACGACCTGTTCGCAGAAAGTGCTCACGAAGATCTTTATGCAGCCGTTGATGAACTGGTGGACAAGTTGGACCGACAAGTGGTCAAGCACAAGGACCGCATCACGGACCACCACCACAGTGCACCTAAACGCATGATGTAAGTCTGGTTTGAGCCAAAAAAGGGCCGCTACAAGCGGCCTTTTTTGTTTTTTTGACACGGACTTTGACCTGGATATGCCGGTTCAGACACCGCGGCGACACGTCGGGTGCCGTCCATCAAGACTGAACAGGTGCATAATCCGGCCTCGACCATGAATCGCCTTTCCTCCATATTGCCTGTTGCCCAAGTTCTTGTCGGGGTGGACGCCACCAGCAAGAAACGTGCATTTGAAGAAGCCGGACTTCTCTTTGAGAACCTGCATGGGTTGTCTCGCGCGCTGGTCACTGACAGCTTGTTTGCGCGTGAACGCCTGGGCTCCACCGGATTGGGCCATGGCGTGGCCATTCCACACGGTCGGATCAAGGGTCTCAAGTCCCCCATGGCGGCCGTCTTTCGGCTGGTCCAGCCAATAGGTTTTGATGCGCCAGATGAGCAGCCTGTTAACTTGCTGATTTTTTTGTTGGTGCCAGAAGCGGCCACCCAAAAACACCTCGAAATTCTTTCCGAAATCGCCGAATTGCTCAGCGACACCATCTTGCGTGAAAACATCAAGAACAGTTCAGTCCAAGAGGGCTTGCACCAGTTGATTGCTCAGTGGCGTTCAGCGCAAACCGTCTGAAGCGCCAACCCTCAGGAAGATTGCTGCGATGAAGCCATCCGTCATCAGTGCCGATGTTTTGTTTGAAGATCATCGGGGTAAATTGAAATGGCAATGGCTGGCGGGACTGGGCGCTTCGGAGCGCCGATTTGACGATGTGGCCGTTCGTGAAGCCCGATCCGGTGCCGATCTGGTGGGCTATCTCAATTACATCCACCCCTACAGAGTCCAGATTCTGGGGCCGCGTGAAGTGGCCTACCTGACCAACTCCACCCCCGAAGATTGCGCCCGACGCATTGCCCGCATCGTGACCTTGGAGCCTCCCGTTTTGGTGTTGGCCGACGGACAGTCTGCGCCAGAGGCCTTGTTGTCCATGTGCGAGCGGGCTCAAATCCCCATGTTTTCGACCGAACAGTCGTCTGCCTTTGTGATTGATGTTTTGCGCGCTTACCTGTCCAAGCATTTTGCCGATCGCACCACCATGCACGGCGTGTTCATGGACATTTTGGGCATGGGCGTGCTCATCACTGGTGAGTCGGGTTTGGGCAAGAGCGAGTTGGGGCTGGAGTTGATTTCACGCGGCAATGGCTTGGTGGCCGACGATGCGGTGGATCTTTACCGCATCAATCAAACCACCATTGAAGCCAGATGCCCTGACTTGTTGCTGAATTTGCTGGAAGTCAGAGGGATTGGTCTGCTCGACATCCGTGCCATTTTTGGTGAAACCGCCGTGCGCCGCAAAATGCGGCTCAAATTGATTGTTCATTTGGTGCGCAGGGAAACACTGGAGCGAGACTATGAGCGTTTGCCATCAGAACCCTTGATCCAGGACGTGCTGGGTATTCCCGTGCGCAAGGTGGTCATTCAGGTGGTGGCGGGTCGCAACATTGCGGTCTTGGTGGAGGCTGCCGTGCGCAACACCATTTTGCAGATGCGGGGCATTGACACTTACCAGGAGTTCATTGAACGGCAACGCCGCGCCATGACGTGAAGGGCACCGGCCGCGGGTTGTTCATGAACCGGGGTTGCGATGGGGGCAGGGGTTTTGAATGCAATGGGCATACAGGCTCAGGGCATGGTCCGCAATCACAAAACCTTTGGCATGTGCGACCGCTTGCTGACGCGACTCAATTTCGGGGTCAAAAAACTCTTCAACCCGCCCGCAGTCCAGACAAACCATGTGGTCGTGGTGTTGCCCCTCATTGAGCTCATAAATGGCCTTGCCACTTTCAAAATGGTTGCGGCTCAAAATGCCCGCTTGCTCAAACTGGGTCAAAACACGGTAAACCGTCGCCAAGCCAATGTCGGCGTTGTCCTGGAGCAAATGACGAAACACATCTTCGGCCGTCATGTGGCGCATTTGAGCGCTTTGAAAAACTTCCAGAATTTTCAAGCGTGGCAAAGTGGCTTTGAGGCCATTGCTTTTGAGTTCTTCGATGTGGCTCATGGGTTCAAGGGTTCGGTCAGGGATTGCCGTGGCTGTGCAAAGCTGCCGCTACAATGATCCGATCATATCGGTACGCCCACAACCATGACAGTTTCCATGACATTTCGCACAACGGCTCTTTTAGTCGCGGTTTTTTTGAGCTTAGGTTTGAGCGCCTGTGGCGGTTTTTCCGGCAACATCAACCGCGACACCTTCAAGCCTTATGTGCCCGAGGTGGTGCAAGGCAATTTTGTCTCGAAAGAGCAACGTCAGGCGCTTCGCCCTGGAATGCAGCGGGCGCAAGTTCGGGACATCCTGGGCACGCCGTTGATTGCCAGTTTGTTTCACGCGGACCGCTGGGACTACGCGTTCAGCATTGAGCGCCAAGGTGTCCCATCTCAAAATTTCAGAATGACGGTGTACTTCAAAGGCGATGTGCTTGAACTGGTGGACAGCGATGTGCTGCCCAGCGAGTCGGAGTTCGCACAACGCTTGGCGGGTCCCAAGGCCAATGTCAAGGTCCCTGTTTTAGAGGCCACTGAGGAGGTCTTGAAGAAATTTGAGTCCCCTCAACCCGCCAGTGACGCCGTTCGGCCCGCAGCCGTCCTGCCCAGTCAGTACCCCCCTTTGGAGCCAGCACTGCGCTGAGCTGCACAGCCATTTGATTGCCAGAGTGCTGTTCTTTTTTTGTGATTTACTTGCTTTGAAGCCATGACCACTTTGAATTTATTGCCCATCACTGTTGCGGGTGCTTCGGGCCGAATGGGGCACATGCTGATCGAGGCCATCTTGGCCTCTGATGATTGCCGGCTGGCCGGTGCGCTGGACATGGCTTCAAGCCCCGCCTTGGGTCTGGATGCCGGGGTCTCTTTGGGGCAGATCACCGGTACGGTGGTGACCGCTGATTTGTACGCCGGCCTGAGCGGCGCGTCATGCTTGATTGATTTCACCCGTCCTGAAGGAACGTTGGCGCACCTTCACGTTTGTCGTGAACTTGGGGTCAAGGCGGTGATTGGCACCACGGGTTTCAGTGATGCACAAAAAGTTGAAATTGCCGAGCTGGCCAAAGACATGGCCATTGTCATGGCACCCAACATGAGCGTGGGGGTGAACGTGACCTTGAAGCTTTTGCAAATGGCCGCCCAGGCCATGTCCACCGGTTATGACATCGAGATCATCGAGGCGCACCACCGTCACAAGGTCGATGCCCCCTCGGGCACGGCCCTCAAAATGGGTGAGGTGATTGCCCAGGCCATTGGCCGGGATCTCAAGGATTGTGCGGTTTACGAGCGCTATGGCCATACCGGTGAGCGCGATCCTTCCACGATTGGTTTTTCCACCATCCGTGGCGGTGACATTGTGGGCGACCACACCGTCCTTTTTGCGGGCATTGGCGAGCGCATTGAGGTCACCCACAAATCGTCCAGTCGCTCGACCTATGCGCTAGGCAGTTTGCGTGCCGTTCGCTTTTTGGCTGGGCAGGACCGCGGATTGTTTGACATGTTCGACGTGTTGAACCTGCGTTGAACTCACCGGTAGATCGAAATTTGTCATGAACCTGAACGACTTCTTGTTGCACAGCGATGTGCTCAGTCGGGTGTTGGCGCTTTTGCTTTTGGCGCTGTCGGTTGGCAGTTGGGTGGTCATGGCCTGGAAGTGGCGCTTGTTGACCCGAGTGGCTCGGGATGTTCCTCGCAGTGTGGCCGCTTTTTGGCAGTCCTCGGGTTTTGAGGATGCCCGTCAAAGGGTGGCTCAATTTGACCGTGACGCCTGTGTGCTGCCCTTGCTCGAGGCCACCGTGGAACCCTTGGGCGGAACTTTGGCTTCGGCGGGCGAACGTCACCCTCAACTGACCCGGGTGTTGCGAGACGCCATGCAATTGGTTTTGCGTCGCCTGCAATGGGGTCAGGTGCTGTTGGCGACCGCGGGCTCCATTTCACCGTTCATGGGTTTGCTGGGGACGGTTTGGGGCATTTTTAATGCGCTCACCGGCATGGCCGAAGCCGGTGCCTTGACCATTGACAAAGTGGCCGGCCCGGTGGGCGAGGCCCTGATCATGACGGCCGCTGGCCTGGCTGTGGCCATTCCTGCAGTGCTCGGCTACAACTTGTTGGGCCGACGCATTGGCCAGATTGAGGCCGAACTTGAAGGTTTTGCGCACGATCTTCGCGCACTGTTGGCAGACAAGGCCCAGGGCTGAAAAACATGGCATTCGGTCGCCTGTCTGCTCGCAAATCTGATGTGCCCATGAGTGAGATCAACGTCACACCTTTGGTGGACGTGATGTTGGTTTTGTTGGTGATTTTTATCGTGACAGCGCCCTTGATGAGCAGCGCCATACGCCTGGACCTGCCCAGCAGTGAGGGCGGCGATCCGGGAACTGCCCCACAGGCCATTGCCTTGGTTGTGGATGCACAAGGGACGATGTTCGTGAACGATCAGGCCATCACTGCAGACGCTTTGCGCTTGAAACTCAGGGCCGCCGCGCAGCGCAATCCCATGACGGAGTTGGAACTTCGGGCCGATGCGTCCGTGCCCTATGGCCGCGTGGTTGAGGCCATGGGTCTGGCCCAAAAAGCCGGCCTGACCCGAATTGGCTTTGTGGCCCAGGTGGTTTCTCCCTGAGTGAGGCGCTTGTTTGCCATGCCCTAGAGGTGCACCTGGCCAACTCAAGCCCACCCCCTACAATTTAGCCCTATGCAAGACAAGTACAACCACCTCGAAGTCGAACCCGCCGCGCAGTCCCGCTGGACCGCCCGCGATGCTTACCGTGTCACCGAAGACGCCAGCAAAAAGAAGTTTTACGCCTGCTCCATGCTGCCGTACCCCAGCGGCAAGCTGCACATGGGCCATGTGCGCAACTACACCATCAACGACATGCTCACGCGCAGCCTGCGCATGAAGGGTTTCAACGTCTTGATGCCCATGGGCTGGGACGCTTTTGGTTTGCCCGCCGAAAATGCTGCCCTCAAAAACGGCGTGCCGCCGGCCAAATGGACGTACGAGAACATCGCGTACATGAAAAAGCAGATGCAGGCGATGGGCTTGGCCATCGACTGGTCACGCGAAGTCGCCACCTGCGACCCAACCTATTACAAGTGGAACCAGTGGCTGTTTTTGAAGATGCTGGAAAAAGGCATCGCCTACCGCAAGACCCAGGTCGTCAACTGGGACCCGGTGGACCAGACCGTGCTGGCCAACGAGCAAGTGATTGATGGCAAAGGCTGGCGCACAGGCGCGCCAGTTGAAAAGCGTGAAATTCCGGGCTATTACCTGAACATCACCCACTACGCCCAAGAGCTGCTGGACCATGTGCAGATTGGCAACGACAAGGCCACGCTGAACGGCTGGCCTGACAAAGTGCGCCTGATGCAGGAAAACTGGATTGGCAAGAGCGAAGGCGTGCGCTTTGCCTTCCCGCACAGCATCGCTGGCGCTGACGGCGCTTTGATCGGAGACGGCAAGATGTACGTCTTCACCACCCGAGCCGACACCATCATGGGCGTGACGTTTTGTGCCGTGGCGGCTGAACATCCGCTGGCGCTGCATGCTGCGGCCAGCAACCCCGCTTTGGCGGCCTTCCTGGAGGAATGCAAGTCCGGCGGCACCACTGAAGCCGAATTGGCCACGCAAGAGAAAAAAGGCATGGCCACGGGCCTGTTTGTCACGCACCCAATGACCGGTGCGCAAGTTGAAGTCTGGGTGGGCAACTATGTGCTCATGAGCTACGGCGACGGAGCCGTCATGGGCGTGCCGGCCCACGACGAGCGTGACTTCGCGTTTGCTTTGAAGTACGACTTGCCGATTCGGCAGGTGGTTGGTGTGGGTGAGTCCATCTTTGATGGCGAAGGAAAAGAGACCAAAGTCTGGCAAGCAGGTGATCAGGTATTTGACGCCACCCAATGGCAGGAGTGGTATTCGTCGAAAGCCGGACGTTGCGTCAACTCCGGTGAACTTGATGGCTTGACCCAAAAAGCCGCCGTCTCCAAAGTGGCCGAGTTGTTGGCCGCCAAAGACTTGGGTGAGAAGAAAACTACTTGGCGTTTGCGCGACTGGGGCGTGAGCCGCCAGCGTTACTGGGGTACACCCATCCCGATCATCCATTGCGACGAGCACGGCGCGGTGCCGGTGCCCGAAAAAGACCTGCCCGTGGTGCTGCCGCAAGACTGCATTCCGGATGGTTCGGGCAACCCACTGATCAAGCACGAAGGTTTCCACGCCGGTGTGACTTGCCCGGTGTGCGGTAAAGCGGCACGCCGAGAAACCGACACCATGGACACCTTCGTGGATTCGTCCTGGTACTTCATGCGCTACTGCGACCCGACCAACACCGAGAAGATGGTGGCAGAGGGTGCGGACTATTGGATGCCGATGGATCAATACATCGGCGGCATCGAACACGCCATCCTGCACTTGCTGTATGCGCGCTTTTGGACCAAGGTCATGCGCGACTTGGGTCTGGTCAAGGTGGACGAGCCCTTCAGTAAATTGCTCACCCAGGGCATGGTGCTCAACCACATCTACTCGCGCCGCACCGCCAAAGGCGGCAAGGACTACTTCTGGCCGCACGACGTGGAGCATGTGCTCGACGAGACCGGCAAGGTGATCGGTGCCAAGCTCAAGAACGAAGCCGACAGCGGCGATGGCCGCCTGCCCGTGGGCACCGCCATCGACTACGAAGGCGTGGGCACCATGTCCAAGTCGAAGAACAACGGCGTGGACCCGCAAGACCTGATCGAGCGCTACGGTGCCGACACGGCGCGCCTGTACACCATGTTCACCGCGCCGCCCGAAGTCACGCTGGAGTGGAACGACTCGGCCGTGGAAGGCAGCTACCGCTTCTTGCGCCGCGTGTGGAACTTCGCTTTCAAGCACCACGAATTGCTGCGCTCGGCCACCGGCCAAGACCTGAGCCAAGCCGCTTTGGGCGATTCGGCCAAAGCCTTGCGCCGCGAGATGCACTTGGTGCTCAAGCAAGTGGGTTACGACTACGAGCGCATGCAGTACAACACCGTGGTGTCGGGCTGCATGAAGCTGCTCAACGCGTTGGAAGACTTCAAGCCCGATGGCAGTTCAGGAGATACCGCCGCGCTTTGCGAAGGCGTCTCGCTCTTGATGCGCATGCTTTACCCCGCCTGCCCGCACATCACCGACGAAGTTTGGCAGCAGCTGGGCTTTGCCAAAGTTGTGGGCGAATTGCTCGACGCCCCTTGGCCCACCGTGGACGAGTCGGCATTGGAGCGCGACCAGATCGAACTTATGCTGCAGATCAACGGCAAGCTTCGCGGCGCCATCTTGGTGCCTGCATCGGCCGACAAGGCGCAGATTGAGGCCGCTGCCTTGGCCAACGAAGCTTTCATCAAGCAAGCCGCAGGCGCTGCGCCCAAGAAGGTCATCGTGGTGCCGGGCCGTTTGGTCAACGTGGTGCTTTGAGCGAAAACCCAGGATGGATGTACACGCCCCATGAGTTCTTCGCGCCGTCTTTGCCTTCGGGCCGTGCTGGGTTTGTCCGTTGCGGCGGGCTTGTCGGCGTGCGGTTTTCAGCTGCGTGGTGCCGCCGATTACCCGTTCAAAACCCTTTATGCCAATTTTTCCAGCACCAGCTCCTTGGGGGTTGAGCTGCGGCGAAATTTACTGGGCACCGGGCGCATTGAGTTGTGGAGCGATCCACCTCTAATGATGCGGGCCGATGCCGTGCTAGACATCTTGAGCGAAGACCGCCAGCAAGTGGTGGTGGGCGTCAATGCTTCGGGGCAAGTGCGTGAATTGCAACTGCGCTTGAAGGTGAGGTTTCGCCTGAGAACGCCTCAGGGAGTGAACCTCATCGAGCCGGTGGAGTTGGCCCAGCAGCGAGACCTGAGTTTCACCGAGACTGCGGCACTCTCCAAGGAAATCGAGCAGGGCATGATGTACCGCGACATGCAGTCGGACATCGTGCAGCAAATCATGCGCCGATTGGCCGCTGCCAAGCCCCTCGCCACGCCCTTGTCCAAGCCCTGATTTGCACCCCATGCAATTGGCGTATTCACAACTTTCCGCACACTTGCAAAAAAGTTTGCGCAGTCTGTATGTGCTCCATGGCGACGAGCCTTTGATGCTTCAAGAGGCGGCCGACGCCATCCGCGCCATTGCCCGCGCCCAAGGCTATACCGAGCGCAGTGTGCACACCGTCTCAGGTGCGCATTTTGACTGGAGCGAAGTGTTGGCCGCAGGCGGCTCGCTCAGTTTGTTTGCCGACAAACAAATTGTGGAAGTGCGTATTCCAACCGGCAAACCGGGCAAAGAAGGCAGCACGGCTCTGCAGCAATTGGCCGCATCGACACAGGGCAATGACTCGACCTTGACCCTGGTTTTGTTGCCCCGCTTGGATGCCGCCACACGCAAGGGGGCTTGGTTTCTTGCTTTGGAAAATTTTGGTGTCTTGATTGCGGTGGACCCCATTGAGCGCAACGCCTTGCCACAATGGATTGCCCAGCGACTGCAAGGCCAAGGCCAGCGTGTGTTGCCAGGGGAAGAGGGCCAGCGGACCCTGCAGTTTTTTGCCGACCGCGTGGAGGGCAATTTGCTGGCTGCACATCAGGAAATCCAGAAGTTGGGCTTGTTGTATCCCGCAGGGGAACTCACGCAGGCACAGGTCGAGTCGGCTGTGGTCAATGTGGCCCGTTACGATGTGTTCAAGCTTTCGGAGTCGGTCTTGTCAGGCCAGGTCGCTCGGGTGCAACGCATGCTCGAAGGCTTGCAGGCCGAGGGCGAAGCGGCTGTGTTGGTGCACTTCACCATCGCCGAGGACATCCGCGCCATGAAGCGCGTCAAGGATGCCATCGCCAACGGCAAGCCCATGCCCATGGCTTTGCGTGAACACAGGGTGTGGAGCCCGCGTGATCGTTTGTTTGAGCGCGTGCTGCCTCGCTTGAGCGCGGCGCGCCTCAATGGCCTGTTGCAAGCGGCCCACCAAGTGGATGGCATTGTCAAAGGCCTGAAAGTGCCCGATTGGCCAACCGACCCTTGGCAAGCCCTGCAAAGGCTGGCCGTGCGTTTTTCCCGCTTTTGCATTGTGCGCTGAGCTGTGTCGGTCACTTGGAGCTCTGAAGGTGGATCGGCGAATTTTGACCCCTCGGCATCTGCGAAAATGGCGGTATGACTGAATTGAACACCGTTGAACATTTGCAGGCACTGGGCCAGCAAGCCAAACAGGCTTCGGCACTGATGGCCAAGGCCTCGGCTGCCGTCAAGAACCAGGCGCTGCGCCGTCTGGCCCAGTTGCTGCGCGAGAACACCGAAGCGTTGCAAGATGACAACGCCAAAGATCTGATGCGCGCCAAAGCGGCAGGCTTGCCCGATCCCATGGTGGACCGACTCAAGCTCAGCCCCCAAGTGCTTGAAACCTGCGCCCAAGGGTGCGAGCAACTGGCCGCCATGCCCGATGTGATCGGCGAGATCATTGGCATGAAGCAGGTGCCCAGCGGCATCCGTGTGGGCCAGATGCGGGTGCCCATTGGCGTGTTCGGCATGATTTTCGAGAGCCGCCCCAATGTGACCATCGAAGCGGCCAGTCTGTCGATCAAGAGCGGCAACGCCTGCATCTTGCGTGGTGGCTCCGAGGCCATCGAGTCGAACAAGGCCTTGGCCAAACTGGTTCATCAGGCGCTCATCCACAGCGGTTTGCCTCCAGACGCCGTGCAACTGGTGCAAACCACCGACCGCGCCGCTGTGGGGCAACTGATCACCATGCCGCAATACGTGGATGTGATCATTCCCCGTGGGGGCAAGGGCCTGATCGAGCGCATCAGCGCCGAAGCCAAAGTGCCCGTCATCAAGCACCTGGACGGCAATTGCCACACCTATGTGGACGATCCGTGCGACATCGATATGGCCGCCCGGGTGGCCGATAACGCCAAAACGCAAAAGTACAGCCCCTGCAATGCCAGCGAGAGTTTGTTGGTGGCGCGGGGCGTGGCCGCTGAATTTCTGCCCAAAATTGGCGCGATTTATGCCGCCAAGGGGGTGGAAATGCGCTGCTGCTCCAAGGCCAAGGCCATCTTGAGCCAGGTCTCCGAGGCCAAGCTCACGGACGCCACCGAGCAGGACTGGTTCGAGGAATACCTGGCCCCCATCATCAGCATCAAGGTGCTAGAAGGGTTGGACGAGGCGATTGCCCACATCAACCACTACAGCAGCCACCACACCGATGCCATCCTGACGCGCGACCACATGCACGCCCAGCGCTTTTTGCGCGAGGTCGACTCGGCCAGCGTCATGGTGAACACCAGCACCCGCTTTGCCGATGGTTTTGAGTACGGCTTGGGTGCCGAAATCGGCATCAGCACCGACAAGTTCCATGCCCGAGGTCCGGTGGGCATCGAAGGCCTGACCTCGCTCAAGTACGTGGTGCTCGGCGAGGGCGAGGTGCGCGTTTGATCACACCGTTGGGGGCAGTTGTCCGTTTGGTGCTTGCAATGCGCCACAACGTCCCCATAACATCATTTTGATTTTCTGGTTCACCGAAGGCAAGTTCATGGTTCCTCATCTCGTCACCGCCCTGACCGGCCCCATCAATGAGCTCGAGCAGCGCATTCTCGATTCCATGCCCGCCATTGAGCGCTGGTTCCGTCTGGAGTGGATGGAGCACACGCCCCCCTTTTACACCTCGGTGGACATCCGCAATGCCGGTTTCAAGTTGGCCCCGGTGGACACCAACCTCTACCCTGGTGGCTGGAACAACCTGACGCCTGAAATGTTGCCTTTGGCCGTTCAGGCGGCTCAGGCGGCCATCGAAAAGATCTGTCCCGAGGCCAAAAACCTGCTGATCATCCCCGAAAACCACACCCGCAACACCTTTTACCTGACCAACGTGGCGCAGTTGCAGCGCATCTTTCATATGGCCGGTTTGAATGTGCGTCTGGGCTCGATCAACCCCGAAATCAAGGAAACCACGGTCATTGAGTTGCCTAACGGCGAGAGCGTGACCTTGGAGCCCGTGGTGCGTACCAAACACCGTCTGGGCCTGAAAGATTTTGACCCGTGCACCATCTTGCTGAACAACGACCTGTCGGCCGGGGCTCCGGGCATTCTGGAAGAGTTGCACGAGCAATTTTTGTTGCCACCCTTGCACGCGGGCTGGAGCGTGCGCCGCAAAACCAAGCACTTCCAGAGCTACGAAGAAGTCGCCAAGCGCTTTGGCAAATTGCTGGGCATTGATCCTTGGCTCATCAACCCGATGTTCAGCCAATGCGGCGATGTGAACTTTGCCGAAGGCACGGGCATGGACTGCCTGCGCAGCAATGTGGACGCGCTGCTGACCAAAATCAAGCGCAAATACAAGGAATACGGCATCAACGAAAAGCCGTTTGTGGTGGTGAAGGCCGACAACGGTACTTACGGCATGGGCATCATGACCGTGCGCGATGTGGCCGATTTGGACGCGTTGAACCGCAAAACCCGCAACAAGATGAGCGTCATCAAGGACGGCCAGACGGTGAATGATGTGATCATCCAGGAAGGCGTGCTGACCAACGAGCGCATCAACGACGCCGTGGCTGAGCCGGTGGTCTACATGATGGACCGTTACGTGGTGGGTGGTTTTTACCGCGTGCACGCCGAGCGAGGCGTGGACGAAAACCTGAACGCGCCGGGTGCGAGCTTTGTGCCTTTGGCCTTTGCCGACACCCCGCATTTGCCCCAGCCGGGTGTCAAACCGGGTGCCAGCGTGCCCAACCGCTTTTACATGTACGGGGTGATTGGCCGTTTGGCCATGCTGGCGGCCAGTTACGAACTGGAAGCCACCGATCCGGAGGCCGAGGTTTACGATTGATCAGGTGGGTGTTCGATGAAAAGTTGCTGCAGCGCAACAATTTTTCAGGAAAAACCATGACGCAGCTCAAACATCGGGCGCAAAATGGCGTCCACCTCAGTCATCCCGCCTGACCCACGGTCAGGCCATTTTTTTGTGTCATCAACAAAATCCTCACTCGTCGCTCTGACACTCGGCGCCATCGGCGTGGTTTATGGCGACATCGGCACCAGCGTGCTGTATGCGATGAAAGAGGTGTTTGGCTCCGGCCATGTGCCTTTCACGCCTGAAAACGTCTACGGCATCCTTTCGATTTTCTTTTGGACCCTGACCACCATCGTGTCGGTCAAGTACGTGGTCTTGGTGCTGCGCGCCGACAACCATGGCGAAGGTGGTCTGGTGGCCATGTTGGCGCTCGCTTCGCAATCGGTGAAAGACCGCCCCCGCACCCGCAAGGTTTTATTGCTGGTTGGTATCTTTGGCACCTGCTTGTTCTATGGCGACGGTGTCATCACCCCCGCTATTTCCGTGTTGTCAGCCGTTGAAGGCCTTGAGATCATTTCCCCGAACTTCAAAAAGGCAGTGATCCCGCTCACCTTGGTCATCTTGTTTCTGCTGTTCTGGGTGCAAAAGCGGGGCACAGCGGGCATTGGCAAATTCTTTGGTCCCATCACGCTGGTGTGGTTCCTCACCATCGCCGTTTTGGGCGTGTCGCACATCGTGGAGCGCCCAGAGATCCTGTTGGCCATCAGCCCACATTACGCGCTGGGCTTCATGTGGAACGAGCCGGGCATCACCTTCATCATTTTGGGCGCGGTGGTCTTGTGCGTGACCGGTGGTGAAGCTCTGTATGCCGACCTGGGACACTTTGGCAAAAAGCCCATCCGCCTGGCATGGTTCAGCGTGGTCATGCCGTGCCTGACCTTGAACTATTTTGGCCAAGGCGCTTTGCTGCTGTCCAATCCCGAGGCCGTGAAAAACCCGTTTTACATGATGGCACCCGACTGGGCCTTGGTGCCTTTGGTGGGTTTGGCCACCATGGCCACGGTCATCGCCTCACAAGCGCTGATTTCTGGCGCGTTCAGCGTCACCAAGCAGGTCATTCAATTGGGTTATCTGCCGCGCTTGCAGGTGCAACACACCAGCGAAACCGACACTGGACAAATTTACATGCCCTTCGTCAACTGGGGCTTGTTTGTGGCCATTGTGTTGGCCGTGGTCATGTTCAAGTCATCGAGCAACCTGGCGGCGGCCTATGGCATTGCGGTGTGCACCGACATGCTGATCACCACAGTGCTGACCTTTTATGTGATCCGCTATGCATGGAAATTGCCTTTGGCCTTGTGCATTGGCGCAACAGGCTTTTTCTTTGTGGTCGATTTGGCGTTTTGGGCTTCCAACATGCTCAAGCTGTTGGATGGTGGCTGGTTCCCGCTGTTTATTGGCGCTGTCGTGTTCACCTTGATGTTGACTTGGCACGATGGCCGGCGCTTGCTCAACGACTCTTTGCGCTCGGACGCTTTGCGCTTGCCCGATTTCTTGGAGGCGGTGTTCATATCGCCGCCCACTCGCGTTGAAGGTACGGCTGTCTTTTTGACGGCCGAGACGGGTACGGTGCCCAATGCTTTGCTGCACAACCTCAAGCACAACAAGGTATTGCACGAGCGCAACCTGTTTGTCACCGTGCGCAGCCACGAGGTGCCGCGTGTGGACGTCGCTCAGCGTTTGGATGTGACCCCGCTGGGGCACGAATGCTGGCAAGTCATCGTTAACTATGGCTTCAAGGACAACCCCGATTTGCCGACTGCCTTGGCCAGCATCGAAGGCGAGGGCTACAAGCTCGATCCCATGACGACCAGTTATTTCTTGTCGCGCGACATCGTGATCCCGACGATCGGCGGGGGCATGGCCACTTGGCGAGAAAAATTGTTTGCCAGCATGCACCACAACGCCAGCGGTGCGGCCGCGTTTTTGAACCTGCCCACGAACGGTGTGGTCGAGCTGGGTTCCAAAATCGAAATCTGAGGCCCCGTGCGCACCACCCATCTGCTTTATTTGCACGGTTTCAGGTCGTCGCCACAGTCGGCCAAGGCCCAAACCATGGCCAAGTGGGTGCAGGACCGGCACTCCGGTGTGACTTGGTGGTGCCCGCAATTGCCCGCTTCGCCCGCGCAAGCTATCAACCTCTTGCTGCAGGGCACGGGCGACTGGCCCCGCGATCGGATGGCCGTGATGGGCTCATCGCTGGGCGGTTTTTATGCCGCTTGGCTGTCGGCGCACTGGGGTGTTCCTGCGGTGCTGATCAACCCAGCCGTGCACCCGTCGCGCGATCTGGCCCGCTACATCGGTGAACACCCGGTCTGGCAAGACCCATCACAAAGCATCTTTTTTGAACCCGCTTATGTGCAAGAGCTCCAAGTCCTTGAAAGTCAGCCCTTGCCAACCCGGTGCGCCACGCTGGCCTTGATCGCCAAGGGCGATGAGGTGCTGGACTGGCGCGAAATGCTGGCCTGCCACCAGGCCGGACAGGTGCGCCTGATCGAGGGCAGCGACCACGCCTTGAGCGATTTTGATGATCACTTACCGCAAATCCTTGAATTTCTGCAGTTGGCGTGAAGCCCTCAGGGCCGAATGGCCGGGTGGCATGGGAAAATCCAGCCATGTATGCATTTTTTGAAGAAGCCGGCAAATTCATGGCCGGACGGATCATGTCCGAAGCCGAGACCTCATTGCAGGTCGAACTCGACTCGGGCAAACGGGTCAAGGTCAAATCAGCCCATTTGTTGCTCAAGTTTGACAAGCCCAGCCCTGCTGTTTTGGTGAGTGAGGCAGCCGCCTTGAGCCAAACCATTGAGCTCGAACTGGCCTACGAATGCGCTTCAGACGAAGAGTTTGGTTTTGGTGATTTGGCCAAGGACTATTTCAGCGCTAACGCCACCACCGCAGAGCAAGTGGCCGCTTTGCTGTGCTTGTACGAAGCGCCCCATTATTTCCGTCGGGGCAGCGCCAAAGGGCGCTTTCGCAAAGCGCCCGCCGAGATCGTGCAGCAGGCTTTGCTGGCCATCGAGAAGAAAAAGCAGATTCAGGCCCAAATTGACACTTGGTCTGCTGAGCTGATGGCGGGCAGCTGCCCAGCACCCATCCGCGAGCAGCTGTACAAAATATTGTTTCGGCCAGACAAGAACACGCCTGAATACAAAGCTGTGGTCGAGGCCAGCAAAAGCAGCCAGACCGCGCCTTTGGAGCTGCTGCACAAGGCAGGGGCCATCGCCTCAGCTTGGGATTTCCATTGGCAGCGCTTTTTGTTTGACCTGTTTCCCAAAGGCACTGGCTTTCCGGCCCTGCAAGCCCCCGCCATCCAGGACGCATTGCCGCTGGCACCCGTTCAGGCGTTTTCCATCGATGACTCACACACCACCGAAATTGACGACGCTTTGTCGCTGCAGGGTCTGGGAACTGGCCTGGTCACCGTGGGCATCCACATTGCTGCGCCCGGCTTGGCCCTGACACCGGGCAGCGCCATCGACCAATTGGGTCGTGCACGCCTGTCTACTGTTTACATGCCCGGCTACAAGATCACCATGCTGCCCGACAGCGTGGTGCAGGCTTACACCCTGATCGAAGGCCGCGACTGCCCGGCCGTGTCGCTGTACGTGACTTTCAGTGAAGACACATTGGAGGTGCAAAGTGCCGTCACCCGTCTTGAGCGGGTGCCGATTTTGGTCAACCTGCGCCACGACCAGCTGGACGATCGCATCACCCGCGAATGGCTTGAAGGCGAAGACCTGAGCGACCATGCCGATGTGCCGGTGAGCCGTGCCACGTTGGCTTTTTACTGGCGTCTGGCACAAACCCTCAAGTCGCGTCGCGAAGTCGTGCGTGGCAAGCCAGAGAACTTCAACCGCCCCGATTACAGCTTCAAGCTTGACCGTGCCAGCAACGATGACCCGCCCACAGGCGAAGAAACCGTGCTCATCGGTACCCGCAAACGTGGTGCTCCGCTGGACTTGATGGTGGCCGAGGCCATGATTTTGGCCAACAGCACCTGGGGGCAGTGGATGGCCAGTTTGGGCGTGCCTGGCATTTACCGCAGCCAGGCCAGTCTGGCCCCAGGCGTCAAGGTGCGAATGGGCACCAAGGCGCTGCCGCATGCCGGCATTGGCGTGCCCAGCTACGCTTGGAGCACCTCGCCGCTGCGCCGCTATACCGACCTGGTCAACCAGTGGCAAATCATCGCCTGCGCCAAGCACGGTGCCACGGCTGCATTGGCTGCGCCTTTCAAGCCCAAAGACGCCGAATTGTTCTCGATCATCAGCGGCTTTGATGCGGCCTACAGCGCCTACAACAGCGTGCAGTCGAGCATGGAGCGCTACTGGACGCTGCGCCACTTACAGCAGCACGGCATTGGCGAATTGGAGGCCAGCCTGGTCAAGGAAATGGGCGGCGGCAGCTGGCTGGTGCGCGCCGACACCTTGCCGCTGATGTTCAGCGTCATGGGGGCCCAGGGACTGGCGCGGGGCGCGCATGTGCGCGTCAAGCTCGGTGAAATTGACCTGATGGCGCTCGATGTGAGTGGCACCGTGACTGCGCACCTCGATGTCGACATGGCGTTGGATTCTGATGCCCCAGAAGCCGAGGAAGCCGAGGAAGACGATGTCCTGCCCGCAGGGCCTGTGACCATTGCGCTGGACTTGCAGGACAGCACGCAAAGCCATGAAAACTGATGCCATGGCCGATTGGCCAAACCCAAACGGCCCCACCCAGGCCCCCAAGACTTCTCCTCACCGGGGCTTGATTTGGGCATTGTCACTGTCTGTGGCTGTTCATCTGGGTTTGGTGACGTTGCGCTTTGCCGCACCCGAAACCTACAACCGTGTCTTTCAGGACACGCCGCTTGAGGTGATGCTGGTCAATGCCCGCAGTGAGGAAGCCCCGCAAAAAGCGCAGGCCTTGGCACAAGTCCGTTTGGCTGGCGGTGGCGAAGTGCCTCAAGTGCGCATCGCCAGCTCTCCCTTGCCGCCGGCCTTGAATCCAGACCCTGGCACCGACATCAGCGCGATGCAGCGGCAAATTGAAGCACTCAAAATGCAGCAAATGCGCTTGCTCACCCAGCTCAAGGAAGAGTTGTCGGTGCTGACCCGGGAAAACGCCGGTGACAACAAGGACGGCCCCGACCGACTGGCCCGGGAACAACGCCAGCAACAGCTGGCCCGGCAGTTGGCCCAGATTGAACAACGTGTCGACCAAATTCAGGGTTCGGCCCGCAAGCGTTACATCAGCCCCGCCACTCAAGAGGTGGCTTATGCGCTGTACTACGATAAATTGCGCCGGACCATCGAGTACCAAGGCACCTTGAATTTTCCGGAGGCCAATGGACAAAAAATCTACGGCCAGCTCACCATGGTGATCACGGTGGACAGCCGGGGCAAACTTTTGTCAACCGAGGTGGCCAAGCCATCGGGCACCCCCATGCTGGATGAGCGGGCTGTGGCCATCGTGCGCAGTGCCGCGCCCTTTGGTGTTTTCACCACGAAAATGCGGCAACAGGCCGACCAAATTGTGGTGGTCACCCGGTTCGATTTTTCTCGGGACAACACCCTTGAAACGCGCATGCAGGCGCAAGAAAACGCCAAACCCTGAACGTGCGCATGGCTTCAACGAACACCGAAAGATTGTGATGCGAGCTTTTGGCCGATGGTTGTTGTTGGTGTTGTTGGCCGCTTTGGGCCTGCAGTTGTTTTTTGCCCTGCGCATTGTGAGCATGAACTGGTGGATGCCCGAATCCACCACATTTCAACGCTCCCAGGCTTGGCAAATCGTGCAGCGTCACGGGGCGCTGCCTTGGCGTCAAGAGTCGGTGCCGATGGCGGCTGTCGCCACCACACTGCAGCGCGCCGTGATTGCCTCAGAAGATGGGGCCTTCACCCAACACAAAGGAGTTTGGTGGCAGTCTTTGGAAAAAGCGTGGGAGAAAAATGCCAAGGCCAAAGCTTTGGCTGAGAAAAAGGCCCAAAGCCCATCGGGCAAACCGCCGGCCAATGTGAAAATTGTGGGTGGCTCGACCATCACCCAACAACTGGCCAAAAACCTGTTTTTGTCCGGCGAGCGCACCATGCTGCGCAAGGGCCAAGAGATGCTGATCACCCTGACCCTGGAGGCTTTTTTGAGCAAGCGCCGCATTCTGGAGATTTACCTCAACAGTGTGGAATGGGGCGAAGGGGTGTTCGGGGCTGAAGCGGCAGCGCAGCATTACTTTCGCAAAAGCGCCTCGCGCCTGAATGCCTGGGAGGCCGCCCGCTTGGCGGTGATGTTGCCCCGGCCGCGTTATTTTGAAAAGTTGGCCCAATCGTCTTACTTGGCCAGCCGTGCCGAAACCATCACCGCGCGCATGAACGATGTGGTTTTGCCATGAGCTCGCTGACCTCTGCGGCACCCTCGACTTTGAGGATTTTGGGCATTGACCCGGGTCTGCAAACCACGGGATTTGGCGTGCTCGACATGACCGGCTCCAAACTCCAGTATGTGGCCAGCGGCGTGATCGAGACCACACGGGAAGAAATGGGCAATTTGCCAGCACGTTTGAAAGTCATTTACGACGGTATCCGCGAGATCAAAGCGCGTTACCAGCCGGATGTGGCGTCGGTCGAGATTGTGTTTGTGAACATCAACCCGCAGGCAACCTTGCTCTTGGGGCAGGCCCGTGGCTGCTGCGTGACGGCTTTGGTGTCATGCGACTTGCCTGTGGCGGAATACACTGCCTTGCAAATGAAGCAGTCGGTCACCGGCCATGGCCGGGCGGCCAAGTCGCAGGTTCAGGAGATGGTCAAGCGTTTGTTGCAGTTGCCTGTTTTGCCCAGACAAGATGCTGCCGATGCCTTGGGCATGGCCATCACCCACGCGCACGCCAGTCCCTCCATGAACAAACTGGCTGCCCAAGGCGTTCTTAACCGCAAAACCCACGGCATGTTTCGAAGTGGGCGCAGCCACTGAGCTGCACAAAAGCCCAAGGCCCACATCTTGCCCTTGGGTCATTGCGAACTTTTTTCACTTTTCCCGATGTGGCACAGGTTCAATTCGGGGTGTAGGCCAAACGCACGTAAATGGGGGCAAAGGCCTCGGCCTGGGTGATTTCAACCAGGGTTTCCTTGGCCAATTCCAGCAAAGCAATGAAAGTCACCACCAGCACGGGGGTGCCCAAGCTGGCATCGAACAAGTTTTCGAACTCCACAAACTTGCGACCTTGCAGGTGCTTGAGCACGATGCTCATGTGCTCTCGGACACTGAGTTCTTCGCGGCTGATTTTGTGGTGTTGCACCAAGTTGGCGCGTCGCAAAATGTCTTGCCATGCCGATTGCAATTCAACCATGCTGACGTCGGGAAAGCGTGGTTGCAAGCTTTGTTCGATGTGCACCTGAGTTTGTAAAAAATCCCGACCGTATTGAGGAATCAAATTCAGTTGCATGGAGGCCAGTTTCATCTGCTCGTACTCCAGCAAGCGTCGCACCAACTCGGCACGCGGGTCCTCGGCTTCTTCGCCCTCAGCGACTTTTTTGGGCGGCAGCAGCATGCGCGACTTGATCTCAATCAGCATCGCGGCCATCAGCAGGTACTCGGCGGCCAGTTCCAGGTTGCGTGCCCGGATTTCATCGACATAGCTCAGGTACTGACGGGTCACGCCCGCCATGGGAATGTCGAGAATGTTGAAGTTTTGCTTGCGAATCAGGTAAAGCAGCAAGTCGAGCGGGCCTTCAAACGCCTCCAAAAACACCTCGAGTGCATCCGGTGGGATGTACAGGTCCGTGGGCATGGCAAAGAGGGGTTCCCCATACAAGCGAGCCAGTGCCACTTGGTCCACCACATGGGGCATGGCCTGGGCGTGTTCAAGGGGTGCAGGCGGCAGTTCCTTGGGGGCGGTGCTCATGGGGCGGATGCAAGCCGTTCAGGCTGAATTCGTGGGCAGATGAAGCGTTCAGGCCTGGGTCTGGTAGACGTAAGGTTTTTGAGCCACGCGCGCATCCTTGAAAGCTTTTTGATCGTCGCGGCTGATGGATTTGTCCCACAAAAGGGCACGACCTCGGCGTTGTTCCGCCTCCAGTTGGGGGTGTTCACGCTTGAGTTGTTCAATGAATTGGGTCGTGTCCGAAACGTAGTCGGGGCGGCGAAAAAAGGACATGGGGAACTTCCGTTCGGAAAAAGAAAACTGAGCGTCAAACCCGGCGCAGGCCACAAGACTTTGCCAGGCCCTGCATTTTAACGGCCACCACCCTTGATGAGACTGACGGCAAGGCACAGCCCTGTGGCCAAGTCCTTGACCCATTGACCTTGAAGCTGCTCCACCAAGCCGCTGCGCCGGGCAATGTCCAGAGGCTGGTGTGACAAGCCGCAAACGATGAGCTGAACTTGTTTTTTGCGGCAACTGTCCACCAGGTGCATCAGCGCGTCCGCCCCGGATGAATCGATGTAGATCACGTTTTTCAGGTCCAGCACCAAAACGGGCGTTTGAACACGGTCCTCCAACTCTTCCACCAGCTTGACGGCACCAAAAAACAAGGCCCCATACAAGCGCCAAGCTTGTACCTGTTGATCGCAGCCGGTCAATTCAGGCTGGTCGGCCATGCTGACTTGTTCGCAACGGGTCAGGCTGGAAATGCGATAAATGAAAGTCAGGCAGGCCGCAATCAGCCCGACTTCGACAGCCACCGTCAAGTCAAACACCACGGTGAGGAAAAACACCGCCAGCAAGGTGATGCGGTAGGGTAGGCGGTACTGGCGCAAGTGCATGAATTCGCGCCACTCGCCCATGTTCCAGGCCACAAACATCAAGATGGCCGCCAGCGCCGCCAGCGGAATGTGCCCGGCCAGGGGCGCGGCCACCAGCACCACGGCCAGCAAGGTCAGCGCATGCACCATGCCCGAAATCGGGGTGGTGCCGCCGCTTTTGATGTTGGTCACTGTGCGGGCAATGGTGCCGGTGGCGGGCATGCCACCAAAAAAAGGCGTGACAAAGTTGGCCACGCCTTGGGCCATCAGCTCTTGGTTGGGGTTATGGCGGTCGCCGGTCATGCCGTCGGCGATGCGCGCGCACAGCAGCGATTCAATGGCCCCCAGCAGCGTCAAGGTCAAGGTGGGCATGAGCAAAAAGCGGGCGCTGTCCCAGCTGAATTCGGGCCAGGCAAAGCCGGGCATGGACGAGGGGATTCCGCCGAACTTGCTGCCAATGGTCTCCACGGGCAGGTTCAGCAGCCAGGTGACCAAGGTGGCAAACACCAGCGCAATGATGGAGCCGGGCACCATGCTGGCCCAGCGGTAGCGGGTGTCCGTCAAGCGGCGGCTCATGCGCAGCCAGCCCACCACCAAAGACAAGGACGCCAAGGCCAACAGCAAGGCGGGCAGATTGACCGTGTTCAGGTTCTGCCACAAGGTGTTCAGGATGCCAAAAAAATCGGCGGGCATGCTCAAAATTTTCAGACCCAGAAAATCCTTGATTTGCGTCAACATGATAAGCACCGCAATCCCATTGGTGAACCCAATCACCACCGACACTGGAATGAAACGGATCAAGCTGCCCAATCGAAACAATCCCATCAAAAACAGCAAAACCCCCGACATGGCGGTGGCCAAAATCAGGTTGGCCAGGCCATAGCGCTCCACGATGCCGTAAACAATGACGATGAAAGCCCCTGCCGGACCACCAATTTGCACCCGACTACCACCCAGGGCCGAGATCAAAAAACCCGCGATGATGGCGGTGAACAGGCCCGCCTCGGGTTGGAGGCCAGAGGCAATGGCAAAGGCCATGGCCAAGGGAAGCGCCACAACACCCACGGTCATGCCTGCACCCACATCTTGTACAAGGTGGTGCCGGTTGTAGCCGTGCAGGCTATCGAGCAAGCGGGGGCGAAAGAAGTGGGTGGCCTGCATCCAGCTCATGGGCTTTTTGTCTGTAAAGCGTGTCGGTGTGTTGTTCGGTTCATGTGGCGCGTTCATGTGGCGCGTTGTTGCAGGTCGGACAACATGGGCCGCAGACACAAAATCCAGAGCAAGGCGGCCAAGGGCAAAGTGGTGATGTAGCCCCCGTGTTTGAAGCCCAAAGCCCCCACCAATCCACCCAGCAAGAATCCCAGCACCAAAGAGCCCTGTACCCGCAAGCGTTGGCGGTTGGCCAGCACGGGTTCAGCCGGGTTGGACCGGTTCATGTAAAAAAGTTTGCCCAGCTCAATGCCCAAATCGGTGACCAGGCCGGTGATGTGGGTGGTGCGAATTTCGGCCTTGGATATTTTGGTGATGACCGCGTTTTGCAGGCCCATGATGAAGCACAACAAGACCACAGTGACCGGTACAAACAGTTGCGACCAAGCCGCAATGGCCGCACCAAACAAACCGAAAACGAGCAAAGCCAAAGACTCCAGCAGCAAGGGCAGGCAATAACTGCTGTGCAGGCGCTGGCGCAGCCCCCAGTTCACCAGGATGGCGGTGCACATGGCCCCAGCCACAAAGGCCAACAGGCACACCACACCCCCCAAGGCCAAGGTGATGTTGCCCAGCACCAGATCGTCCGCCACAGAAGACACGATGCCGGTCATGTGCGAGGTGTAACTGCCCACCGCCAAAAAACCGCCTGCGTTGGTGGCCCCGGCCACAAAGGTCAGCACCAGACCCAGTCGCAAATTGGCGCTGGGGCTGCGCTGCACATCGGTCCATCCACGAATCAGGGGAAACATGTGCAGCGTTCTCGCAGGGGCTTAATGGATGCGCATGCCGGGCTTGGCACCGGGCCAGGGGTGCAGCACATGGATGCCCGGCTCGGCTTTTTCGTCGGCGTGGCTGGCGGCCAGCACCATGCCTTCGGAAACGCCGAACTTCATCTTGCGCGGTGCCAGGTTGGCCACCATCACCGTGAGCTTGCCGATCAGGTCTTCGGGTTTGTACATGCTGGCGATGCCACTGAACACATTGCGCATGCGTCCCTCGCCCACATCCAGCGTCAGGCGCAACAGCTTGACCGAGCCTTCTACAGGCTCGCAATTCACGATCTGGGCGATGCGCAGGTCGACCTTGGCGAAATCGTCAATGCCGATGGTGGGGGCGATCTCTTCACCGCCGGGGATGACTTTTTCCTCAACCACCGCAGGTGGTTCGAACAGGGCTTCGAGTTGTTCGAGGGTGACACGCTGCATCAGGTGTTGGTAAGTCTGGATGGCGTGGCCCGAGCCCAGCAGGTTTTGCGCTTGCTCAAAGGTGAAAGGCGTCACGTTCAGGAAAGCCTCGACCTGTGCGGCCAAGGCGGGCAACACGGGCTTGAGCTGCAGCGTGAGCAAGCGGAAGGCTTCGATGCAGGTGGTGCACACATCGTGCAGGCGGGCATCCTGGCCTTCTTTTTTGGCCAGGTCCCAAGGTTTGTTCTGGTCCACATAGCTGTTGACCTTGTCGGCCAGCAGCATGACTTCGCGCAGGGCTTTGGCGTATTCGCGCTCTTCGTAAAAAGCGGCAATGG
The DNA here is from genome assembly GCA_027486555.1 of Comamonadaceae bacterium. GTDB lineage: Bacteria > Pseudomonadota > Gammaproteobacteria > Burkholderiales > Burkholderiaceae_C > Limnohabitans_A. Next base: position 69,990 of record JAIXOX010000140.1, on the reverse strand, counting down.
CGGGTGAGGCGCTTTGCAGGGCGGCCAAGAGTTCCTGGCCGTCGGCGCTCGCGCTGCCCAGTTTTCCGTCAAATCGTTTGGCGATGAAACCGGCCGAGCGCGAGGCGATGTTGATGAACTTGCCAATCAGGTCAGAGTTCACCCGCGCCATGAAGTCTTCGGCGTTGAAGTCGATGTCTTCGTTGCGGCCCGACAGCTTGGCGGCCAGGTAGTAACGCAGCCACTCGGGGTTCATGCCCAGGCTGAGGTACTTGAGCGGGTCCAGGCCCGTGCCCCTGCTCTTGCTCATCTTCTCGCCGTTGTTCACCGTCAAAAAGCCGTGCACGTTGACTTTGTTGGGCGTCTTGCGGCCTGAAAAGTGCAGCATGGCTGGCCAAAACAGCGTGTGAAAAGTCACGATGTCTTTGCCGATGAAGTGGATCTGCTCCAGATTCGGGTTGGCCATGTAGGCGTTGTAGTCTTCGCCGCGCTTGTCCAGCAGGTTTTTCAGAGACGCCAGGTAGCCCACAGGCGCGTCCAGCCAGACATAAAAGTACTTGCCCGGCGCGTCGGGGATCTCAATGCCAAAGTAAGGCGCGTCACGCGAGATGTCCCAGTCGCCCAGGCCTTCGCTGGTGGAGCCGTCCGGGTTGGTGCGCACAGAAAACCACTCTTTGACCTTATTGGCCACTTCGGGCTGCAGCTTGCCGTCTTGTGTCCACTGGCTCAAAAACTCGACGCAGCGCGGGTCGGACAGCTTGAAGAAGAAGTGTTCCGAGGTCTTGAGTTCAGGCTTGGCACCCGACAGGGCCGAAAACGGGTTGATCAGGTCGGTGGGGGCATAGACCGCGCCACACACCTCGCAGTTGTCGCCGTACTGGTCTTTGGCGTGGCACTTGGGGCACTCGCCTTTGATGAAACGGTCTGGCAAGAACATGTTTTTTTGCGGGTCAAAAAACTGTTCCACGGCGCGCACTTCGATCAGCGAGCCGCCATCGGCAGCCGAAATGTCGCGCAGGTCACGGTAAATCTGGCGGGCCAGCTCGTGGTTTTCTGGCGCGTCGGTGCTGTGCCAGTTGTCGAACTGGATGTGAAAGCCGTCCAGATAAGGCTTGCGGCCTGCCGCGATGTCGGCCACGAACTGCTGGGGCGTCTTGCCCGCTTTTTCGGCGGCGATCATGATCGGCGCACCGTGCGTGTCGTCGGCGCCCACAAAGTTGACCTGGCTGCCCTGCATGCGCTGGAAACGCACCCAGATGTCGGCCTGGATGTATTCCATGATGTGGCCGATGTGGAAATTGCCGTTGGCGTAGGGCAGGGCGGTGGTGACAAAAAGCTGGCGTGGCACGGTGGGGGCAGACATGGTGGGGCAGTTTGTAGGGTAATCGTTGATTTTAGGGTGTACGGCGCGGCTTGTCGGTAAACTTCGGCCCATTCCAGAAAGAGACCATGTCGACCACCGAACAACTCCTGCAAGCATTGCAAACCGTCATTGACCCGAACACGGGCAAAGATTTCGTGTCCACCAAAGCCCTGAAAAACCTGCAAGTCGAAGGCTCAGATGTGTCCTTTGATGTGGAGTTGGGTTACCCCGCCAAAAGCCAGATTCCGGGCATCCGACAGGCGTTGATTGCCGCTGCCAAGGGCGTTGCGGGCGTGTCCAATGTGTCGGCCAACGTGACCAGCAAGATCACGGCTCACGCTGCCCAGCGCGGTGTGGCGCTGCTGCCGCAGGTCAAAAATATCGTGGCCGTGGCCTCGGGCAAGGGCGGCGTGGGCAAGAGCACCACCGCCGTGAACCTGGCGCTGGCACTGGCCGCCGAGGGGGCCAAGGTGGGCCTGCTGGACGCTGACATTTACGGCCCGAGCCAGCCCATGATGATGGGCATCGAAGGCCGTCCCGAAAGCGAAGACGGCCAGACCATGGAGCCCATGGAGAACTACGGGGTGCAGGTCATGTCGATTGGTTTCTTGGTCAGCCAAGACGAAGCCATGATCTGGCGCGGCCCCATGGCCACCCAGGCGCTGGAGCAGCTGCTGCGCCAGACGAACTGGAAAGAGCTGGATTATTTGATCGTCGACATGCCTCCAGGCACGGGCGACATCCAGCTGACACTGTCCCAACGCGTGCCGATGACGGGCGCGGTGATCGTGACCACGCCGCAAGACATTGCTCTTTTGGATGCCAAAAAAGGCGTGAAGATGTTCGAAAAAGTCGGTGTGCCGATTTTGGGCTTGGTCGAGAACATGGCGGTGCATGTGTGCACGAACTGCGGCCATATCGAGCACATTTTTGGCGCCGATGGGGGCAAGAAAATGGCCGCTGAATACGGCATGGATTACCTGGGCGCACTGCCGCTGGACATGCAAATCCGTCTGCAGGCCGACAACGGCAAACCCACGGTGGTGTCCGACCCCGACTGCGAAGTGGCCCAAATTTACAAGGCCGTGGCCCGTCAAGTGGCCGTCAAGATCGCGGCCAAGGCCAAGGACTTTTCGAGCAAGTTCCCGACCATCAAGGTCAGCAAAGACACCTGACGACCATGGCCAGCTGATGCTTTTTCCCAAGAACGCACCATTGATCTGGCCCGCTGAAGTTGGCATGAACGTTTTTTTGTGGGAGCAGTGCCCTCGCCGCGATGGAGCCTTGTTGACCACCACCCATTGCCCAGGCGGCGGGGCTCCCACCTTGTTTGGCCATTGGGTGCGGGTGACAACATGCGCAAAAACAGCTCGGGATTTGGAGTGAAAAGCGCGTGTCACGAAGGAAGTCGCTGGGTTTGCGGAAAATCAGAACATGAGCATCCGATTCATGGCCAAGTGACGGATTCAGGTCTATGTCAAGTGCTCGGGGCCTGGTGTTTGGCGGTTGAAAAATACCCCAATGTCGGGTAGTTGCCTAATAAAAAATAAGTATTCATTGCTATTATTCACTTTGCTAAAAAGGTGCAAAGTGAACTCTCCTCGACAACCTCACCCTTCATTCATCGAAAAAACAATTCGTTGGCCCCTCATTTGGGTGGGCTTGGTCTTGCTTGGATTGGGACTCGGGGTTTTGCTGTACGCCCATCGTGCGCATGAGAGCCACGTCAGGCAGGCCGCCATGGATCGGGCCAAAGCCCATGTCTTGGGTTTGACGCAGTTTCGGTTGTTTTATGAACAAGCCCTGTTGCCGCGTGCCATGCAGGCGGGTGTGCCATTCACCGAGGATGAGCGATCCAACAGAAACGCCTTGCCTTTGCCCGCAAGCCTGATGGGGGACTTGAGCTCGTTTTTGGCCAAAAAATCAGGAGATATCCAAGTCCGTTTTTACAGTGACGTGCCCTTGTCCGGACGTTCTACGCCTGTAGAGCTGGATGCTTTTCAAAAACTGGCCTTGGTGGCTGTGCGAAGTCAGCCTGAGGTGCCCTTTGTGCAGGAAGAAATCCGCAATGGCATTCGGGTTTTACGCTACGCACAAGCCGACCGGGTGATGGTGCAATGCGTGGCCTGCAGTTCCAGCTCTGGCAATGACCCTGCCGCTCAGACCGAGGTGGTGGGGGCGCTTGAAGTGGTGTTGCCCTTGGAGACCAGCGAAGTCAACGGCATGTTCACGGTCAAACACATTGTGTTGACGCTGTCCTTGGCGGTGCTGTTTTGCTTCATGTTGGTGTGGTGGATGATCAAGGGTTTTCGTGGTGCCTTGCTCAAGGCCCAAAAGCTGTCCAGTGAACACGAAGCTGTCATGGCCCAGCTGAGCCAGGAAGTGGACCAGCGCAAAAAGGAAGAACGCCAACGACGCCTGAGCGAAAGCAAGCTGCAAAGCTTGTTCACCTCGGTGCCTGAAGCCATTGTGGTGTCGGATGCCCAAAGGCGAATCGTTCAATGCAACTTTGAAACCATGGCCATTTTTGGCTATCCCTCAGAAGACTTGATTGGGAAAAAAATCGATGTGCTCATGGCTCCCCAGGAGATGATTGAGCCTGAGCAACCCATGGCCGAATTCTTGCGGACACGAGAGTCCACGCTGCTCAAGCAGGCCCAAGTGATGACGGGTCGCCGTAAAAACGGCCAGCTTTTTTCATTGCGCATGACGTTCAGCGAAATGCGCGTGGACGAAGACATTTTGTATGTGACCGTCATGCAGGATTTTTCGGGGACCGAAAACACCCAAAAACTGCTCATCCAGGCCAAAGAAAAAGCCGAAGAAGACCGGCAATTGCGCGGTGAGTTTTTGGCCAAAATGAGCTATGAAATTCGCACGCCCATGAACGGCATCGTGGGCATGACCGAGTTGGCCATGGACACCCCGGACAGAGCGGAGCAAAAAGAGTATCTGACACTGGCCCGAAACTCTGCCAACCACTTGCTTCACATCATCAACCAGATCCTTGATTTTTCAAAAATCGAAGCCAATGCCTTGAAGTTGGCGTTGCAAGACGTCAGTCCTGGACAATGGCTTGAAAAATCGGTGGAGGACATGGTGCCTTGGGCCCGTGCCAAAAACATTGATTTGTTGACCGACTTGTCGCCTCAATTGCCCCTGTTGGTGCGCATGGACCCTGTGCGCATGCAGCAAGTGCTGACCAATCTGATTGGCAATGCCATCAAGTTCACCGATCTGGGTGCTGTGACCGTGGCCATGCAAGCCCACAGCGCAGACAGTGCGCAAAAGTGTGTCTTGCGCATCAGCATCACCGACACGGGCAAGGGTTTTGATTCGTCCAGATCGGCCTCTTTGTTCAATCCTTTCAACCAAGTGGACGACTCGGACAAACGGATTTTTGGCAGTACAGGTCTGGGCTTGGCCATCACCCGCAGTTTGGTGCACTTGATGGGCGGTGAAATCATTGCCAACAGCCAACCCGAATTGGGCGCTTGTTTCACCGTGGCACTGCCCGTCGATCTGGTGGCCATGGCCCCCGAGCAGGTGCGCTTGTTGCAGGGCCAGTTGGACAAGCAAGCTGTGATCAAGGATCGGGGCTTTGTGCCCATGGCTGAGGCCACCCCCCTGATGGCTCAATCCATGACCACACGGCAGGGAGAACAGGTTTCTGTCTTGTTGGTTGAAGACCATGAAATCAACCGCAAGTTGGCTGAAATCATGATTGAGCGCATGGGCTGCCGACTCGTGTCTGTGCGCGATGGCTTGCAAGCCCTGGATGCCATGGATAAAAGCCGTTTTGACGTGGTTTTGATGGACGTGATGATGCCGGTCATGGACGGTCTGGCAGCCCTGAAGTTGGTGCGCGAGCGTGAAGAAGGAACAGGCTTCAGGTCCCGCGTTTTGATGGTTACGGCCCATGCCATGGCCGGAGACCGCGAGCGTTTCTTGAGTGCAGGCGCTGACGGGTATGTCTCCAAGCCCATGTCCCAGGCCAGTTTGCAAACTGAAATCGAGCGCGTTTTGGCACTCGATGGGGGCGAAGAGACCATCGTCTGAAGCGGTGAGCACTTCCTGAATGGAATTTCAAGAAGTGCTCGTCTTCAAGATGGGTCTGTTAAGGGGCCGGTGTCATCTGGCCTGCTTTTCCAGATTCCGAAGACGAAAGCGCTGAATCTTGCCTGTTGCCGTTTTAGGCAGTTCGGACACAAATTCAATGAAGCGCGGATATTTGTAAGGAGCCAGGCGCTCCTTGACAAAGGCTTTGACCTCTTCTGGGGTCAGGTTTTGACCGGATTTGAGCACAATGAAAGCCTTGGTTTTGGTCAAGCCATCGGTGTCTTCTTTGCCAATCACGGCGGCTTCCAAAATGGCGGGGTGTTGCACCAAGGTGGACTCGACTTCAAACGGTGAAACGTAAATGCCGCTGACTTTGAGCATGTCGTCATTGCGTCCCGCGTAGGTGTAATAACCATCGGCATCCCGCGTGTACTTGTCGCCGCTTTTGGTCCACACGCCTTGAAAGGTGTCGCGGGTTTTGTCTCGGTTGTTCCAGTACATCAGGGCGCTGCTGGGGCCTTGGATGTACAGGTCGCCAATCTCGTCGTTGCCGGTGACCACGCTGCCGTCTTCATGGCGCAACTGCACTTCGTAGCCAGGCACCGCCTTGCCGGTGGTGCCATACCGTACATCGCCAGGACGGTTGGACAAGAAAACGTGCAGCATTTCTGTCGAACCAATGCCGTCAATGATCTCGCAGCCAAAATGACTGGACCAGCGCTCGGCAATGTCACGCGGCAGGGCTTCACCTGCAGAGGAGCACAGGCGCAACGCCACTTGGCTCTTGGTGGGCAGTTCGGGGTTGGCCAGCATGCCGCCGTAGCCCGTGGGCGCGCCATAAAACACGGTGGGCTGATGCTGGACCAAGCGCTTGAAGGTGGCTTGCGGGGTGGGGCGCTCGGCCATCAACACCACGCTGGCGCCCACGCTCAATGGGAAGGTGAGGGCGTTGCCCAGGCCATAGGCAAAGAACAGCTTGGCAGCCGAGAACACGGTGTCGTTCTCTTGCAAGTTCAGCACCCCTTGGCCATACAGCTTGGCCGTCCAATACAAGTTGCCCTGGCTGTGCACGGTGCCCTTGGGTTGGCCGGTGGAGCCCGACGAATACAGCCAAAAAGCCGGTTCATCGGCCAGTGTTTGCGCGGGCAACACTGGCGTGTTTTGCGCCACGAAGTCGGCCATGTTGAATTGGCCCTGTGCCAGTGCAGTGCTGGGTCGCGAAACGACCACATGGCGCACTTCGGTTTTGACCAGATCCATTGCCGCTTGCAGCGTGGGCAGCAAGGCCCCCGACACCAGCGCGGCTTGGGCGCGGCTGTTGCTCAGCATGAAGGCATAGTCTTCGGCCGTCAGCAAGGTGTTGACCGCCACCGGCACCACACCTGCATAGAGCGCACCCAAAAAGGCCACGACCCAGTCGCTGCTGTCTTGCATGAGCAGCAACACGCGCTCTTCGCGCCGGATGCCCATGGCCTGCAGGCCACCGGCAAAACGTCGGATCTGCTCGGTCAACTCGCCATAGGTCAATGTGCCCACATCGTCGATCAAAGCGGTTTTGGCTGCGCGCCCGGCGTTGGTGGCGATCAAGTGTTGGGCAAAGTTGAAGTCGGTGCTGGGGGCGTTCACAGTGCGTGTCATGTTGTGTCTCCTCGGGGTATCTTTGTTGTGGAAATGACCTGTATTGGCCAATCTTTTGTAGGAGTCGCGCCCTCGCGGCGATGAGCCTGCTGGGGATTTTCGCCGCGAGGGCGCGGCTCCTACAAGGGGGTCAGAGGGCCAGCTTGCCGCCTTGTGCCGCCAGCGCATCCAGCGCCAGCGAACTGCCTTGCACCGCTGTGCGACGGTGGTAGAAATTGAGTGCCCTGAGGCCTCCCAATTCTTCGCCACCCCCGGCGCGGCCTGGGCCGCCGTGCAGGCTCATGGGCATCACGTTGCCGTGGCCACTGTGCAGGGCCGCCACGTCGGGCGAAATCGCATGCACACGCCCGTGGCTGCTGGCCAGCTCGACCGAAGCTTGTGCGGTGAAGGCCGGGTCTTCGCTGTAGACCGAGCACACCAGCGAGCCTTCGCCCCGGCGGATCATGGCGTAAGCCTCTTCGATGCTGTCGTAAGGCATCAGGGTGGACACGGGGCCGAACACTTCGACCGCGTGCAGCACTTTGGCCGTCATCGGGGTTTCAGTACCCAGCAGCACCGGGGCTACACAGGCGCTGGCCGCGTCGGCATCGACCAGACCCGCAGCGCTGCCGTCAAACAAAACGGTGGCTTCGGTCTTGAGCTGGGCCAAGCCCGCCAGCACGCTGGCCTTTTGTTCCTGGCTCACCAGCGCGCCCATGCGCACGGTCTCGTTGCGCGGGTTGCCCACGGTGGTTTTGGCCAGGCGTGCGGCAATGGCTTCGGCGGCGGCTGGGTACAAGGCGCGTGGCACAAAAACGCGGCGGATGGCCGTGCATTTTTGGCCTGATTTGACGGTCATCTCGCGGGCCACTTCGGCCACCAGCAGTTTGAAAGCCTCGCTGTCTGCTGTCGCGGCTGGTGACAGCAGGGCGGAATTCAGGCTGTCGGCTTCGATGTTGCAGCGCACCGACAGCTCGGTCACGGCGCGGTGGCTGCGGATGATTTTGCCGGTCTCGGCCGAGCCGGTGAAGCTGACCACGTCAAAGGCTTGCAGCTGGTCCATCAGGCCTGCGGACGAGCCGCAAATCACCGACAAAGCGCCCACGGGCAGCACGCCCGCATCGACCACGTCTTTCACCATGCGCTGGGTCAGCCAGGCGGTGGCGGTGGCGGGTTTGATGATGACCGGCACGCCCGACAGCAGGGCCGGAGCGGCTTTTTCCCACAAGCCCCAGCTGGGGAAGTTGAAGGCGTTGATGAACAGCGCCACGCCGCGTGTGGGCACCTGGATGTGCTGGGTCTGGAAAGCCGGGTCTTTGGCCATGCGGATGCGCTGGCCGTCGAGCAGCAGTGTGGCGTCGCCCAAGGCTGCACCCTGCTTGGCGTAGTAGCCCAGGGTGAAGATCGCACCGTCGATGTCCACACCCGAGTCTTTGGCCACGGTGCCGCTGTTGGCGGTGGCGATCTCATAGTAAGCGTCGCGGTGGGCTTGCAGCACTTCGGTGATTTTTGCCAGGAGGGCTGCGCGTTGTCCGTAGCTCAGGGCACGCAGGGCCGCGCCGCCTTGTTCGCGGGCAAAGGCAAAGCCTTCGGCCAGATCGATGCCTGCGCTGGACACGCGGGCCAGCTCCGTTCCCAGCACCGGGTCAAACATCGGTGTGCCTGCGCCGGTGCCGGTTTGCCAGCGGCCTGCGAAAAAGTTGGGGAGCCATGTGTTCATGTGCAGGACTTTCGTTTGGATGCGGATCAATTGGGGTGCATTAGGCACTTTGATGCCATCAAGCCTTGTCCTTGTGCGCCAGTTGGCGGTATAAACAGAGCCTCATGCACTATTGTGCTTGCCCCGTAGTATGCATTAAAGTGCATGTTTTGGGTTCCTTGAAATCCTAGGGTTTACCCCTGTGTTTGTGATGCTGTTTTGAAAATGATCCCTGAAGCGAGCTTGACCACCGATCAGAACGGGCCAGAAACCAAGCGCAATCCTTTTTTGGAGGCGCTGGGCGAACGGGTGCGCAACCTTCGCTCGCGCCAAGGCATGACGCGCCGCTCCGTGGCTTTGGCCGCAGAAGTTTCTGAACGCCATTTGGCCAACCTCGAATACGGCACTGGCAACGTGTCTGTGCTCGTGCTCTTGCAAGTGGCCAGTGCCTTGCAGTGTTCTTTGGCCGAGTTGCTGGGCGACGTGACCACCTCTTCGCCCGAGTGGCTGCTGATACGTGAACTGTTGGGTCAGCGCACCGAGGCCGATTTGCGCCGTGCCCGTGTTCAGTTGGTTGATTTGTTTGGCGAGGGTGGTAACGCGCAAGAGCGCAAAAATCGCATCGCCTTGATTGGTTTGCGCGGTGCTGGGAAAACTGCGCTGGGTCAGCGCTTGGCCGACGACATGGGCTTTCCTTTCATTGAGCTCAGTCGCGAAATCGAGCAATTTGCCGGTTGCCAGATCAGCGAGATTCACAATCTGTACGGTGCCAATGCCTATCGACGCTACGAGCGCCGAGCGCTCGAGGAAGCCATTCAAATTTACCCCGAGGTGGTGATTGCCACGCCCGGCGGGCTGGTGTCTGATTCGGCCAACTTCAATGTGTTGCTCTCGCATTGCACCACGGTGTGGTTGCAGGCAGATGCCACCGACCACATGGACAGAGTTGCCGCGCAAGGCGACATGCGGCCCATGGCCGCCAGCCGTGAAGCGATGGAAGATCTCAAGCGCATTCTGGAAGGGCGTGCAGCGTTTTATTCCAAAGCCGACATGGCCATCAACACCAGTGGCCGCAGTGAGGACCAGGCTTTTGAGCTCCTGCGAACTTCGGTGCGCCAACATTTGCAACGACCCGCTTGATCGGGGTGTGAATTTCTATTCCCTAGGGTAAACACTTACTAAATGCATTAAAGTGCATGTTGCAGGCGGGGTTGATGTGCACTAAACTTCAGGCCAGCATGCACTGAAATGCATTTTTGACTGAATTCAAGTTCCAGCGACCTCAACGGAGACACCCCCATGACGCAAGCTTTCCAGGTTGACTACCAAACCAACCCCTCGCAATACAAACACATCCACCTTGCCTTTGATGGCGAAATCGCCACTTTGTCGATCAACATCAACGAAGACGCCGGCATCCGCCCTGGTTACAAACTCAAGCTCAACAGTTACGACCTGGGTGTGGACATTGAGTTGCACGACGCATTGCAACGCATCCGCTTTGAGCACCCCGAAGTGCGTTCGGTGGTGGTGACCAGCTTGAAGGACCGCGTGTCCTGCTCCGGTGCCAACATCTTCATGTTGGGTGTGTCCACGCACGGCTGGAAAGTGAACTTTTGCAAGTTCACCAACGAAACCCGCAACGGCATCGAAGACTCCAGCAAGCACGACGGCCTGAAATTCGTCGCGGCCCTGAATGGCGCTTGTGCTGGCGGCGGCTACGAGCTGGCTCTGGCTTGCGATGAAATCGTGCTGGTCGATGACCGCTCCAGCGCCGTGTCGCTGCCCGAAGTGCCTTTGCTCGGCGTGTTGCCCGGCACCGGCGGCCTGACCCGTGTGACCGACAAGCGCCATGTGCGCCACGACCTGGCCGACATCTTCTGCACCAGCGTTGAAGGTGTGCGTGGTCAAAAAGCCGTGGACTGGCGTCTGGTCGATGCGATCGCCAAGCCCGCCGTGTTCAAAGAAGCCGTGCAAGCCCGTGCCCAAAAACTGGCCGCTGGCAGCATCCGCACCGCAGGCGTCAAAGGCGTGGAATTGACCCCCTTGAACCGCACCATCGCAGCCGACGCGCTGACTTACACCAATGTCACTGTGGAGATCGACCGCGCCAAGCGCATCGCCACCTTCACCGTCAAAGCCCCAGCCACTGCTCAGCCCACGGACATCGCTGGCATCGAAGCCGCAGGCGTGAACTGGTGGCCCCTGCAGATGGTGCGCGAACTCGACGACGCCATCCTGCACATGCGCACCAACGAGCTCGACATTGGTACTTGGGTGCTCAAAACCGCGGGTGATGCCGCTGCCGTGTTGGCGTCTGACGCCACCTTGCTGGCGCACAAAGACCACTGGCTGGTGCGCGAAACCATTGGCCACCTGCGCCGCACGCTGGCCCGCATGGACGTGTCTTCGCGCAGCCTGTTCGCCCTGATCGAAGAAGGCACTTGCTTTGCCGGCACCTTGGCCGAGTTGGCGTTCTGCGCCGACCGCGCTTACATGCTGGCTTTGCCTGACGACGCAGACAAAGCCCCCAAGCTGCAACTGAGCGAGATGAACTTCGGTTTCTTCCCCATGGTCAACGACCAGACCCGCCTGCAGCGCCGCTTTTACGAAGAAGTGCCCGCCATGGAAGCCGCACGCGGCGCCATCGGCCAAGCGCTCGACGCCGACGCCGCACTGGCCCTAGGCTTGGTCACAGCTGCACCTGACGACATCGACTGGGCTGACGAAATTCGCCTGGCCCTGGAAGAGCGCTCTTCCATGTCGCCTGACGCGCTGACCGGTCTGGAAGCCAACCTGCGTTTTGCCCAGAAGGAAAACATGGCCACCCGCATTTTTGGTCGTCTGACCGCCTGGCAAAACTGGATCTTCCAGCGCCCCAACGCCGTCGGCGAAAAGGGTGCCCTGAAGGTCTACGGCAAAGGCGAAAAAGTCCAGTTCGACATGAACCGCGTTTGATTCGTTCAGCGTTAGGCGTTGAGTGTTGAGCGTGAAGATGGAGTTCAACGCCCAACGCCCAACCCCAAACCCATTTAACCCCCCCAGGAGATCATGATGTCCGGTATCAACTACAGCGAAAAAATCCCCAACAACGTCAACCTGAGCGAAGACCGCACGCTGCAGCGTGCCCTCGAGCAGTGGCAGCCCAACTTCATCAACTGGTGGGACGACATGGGCCCCGAAGGCTCGACCGACATGGACGTGTATCTGCGCACCGCCGTGAGCGTGGACCCCCAAGGCTGGGCCCAGTTTGGCCACGTCAAGATGCGCGACTACCGTTGGGGCGTTTTCATGAACCCTGGCGAGCAAGACCGCAAGATCCATTTTGGTGACAACATCGGCGAAAAAGTTTGGCAAGACGTGCCTGGCGAACACCGCGCCAACCTGCGCCGCATCATCGTGACGCAAGGCGACACAGAGCCCGCGTCGGTCGAGCAGCAGCGCCACCTGGGCCTGACCGCGCCCAGCATGTACGACCTGCGCAACCTGTTCCAGATCAACGTCGAAGAAGGCCGCCACCTGTGGGCCATGGTGTACCTGCTGCACAAATACTTCGGCAAAGACGGCCGTGAAGAAGCCGACGCGCTGCTGCAGCGCAACAGCGGCAACGAAGACAACCCCCGCATCTTGCAAGCTTTCAACGAGAAGACACCTGACTGGTTGTCTTTCTTCATGTTCACTTACTTCACCGACCGTGATGGCAAGTTCCAACTGTGTGCTTTGGCCGAGTCGGCTTTCGACCCCCTGGCCCGCACCACCAAGTTCATGTTGACCGAAGAAGCGCACCACATGTTTGTGGGCGAGTCCGGCGTGAGCCGCACCATCCAGCGCACGGTGGATGTGATGAACCAGCTCAAAACCGACGACGTGGGCAAGCTGCGTGCTGCCGGTGTGATCGATTTGCCGACCATCCAGCGTTACATCAACTTCCACTTCTCGGTGACCATCGACTTGTTCGGTGCCGACGAGTCGTCGAATGCCGCCACCTTCTACAGCTCGGGCCTGAAGGGCCGTTACGAAGAAGGCAAGCGTGGTGATGACCACATCTTGAAGGGCAACAGCTACAAGATTCTGTCGGTCGAAGACGGCAAGCTGATCGAAAAAGAAGTGCCGATGCTCAACGCTTTGAACGAAGTGCTGCGCGACGACTACATCACCGATTCCAAAGGCGGCATCGACCGTTGGAACCGCGTGATCACCAAGGCGGGCATTCCTTTCACCTTGAAGGCCCCCCACAAAGCGTTCCACCGCAACATCGGTTCTTTGTCAGGCTCCAAGATCACGCCCGATGGCCAAGTGGTGACCGACGCGCAGTGGATGGCGCAAGTGGGCGAGTGGTTGCCGACCAACGAAGACCGCGCTTATGTGGCCAGCCTGATGGGCCGTGTCGTCGAGCCAGGCAAGTTCGCCAACTGGATCGCGCCCCCAGTCATGGGCATCAACCGTCAGCCAGTGGACTTTGATTACGTCCGGTTCAACTGATTGATCATCTGATCTGACTGCTGCCCCTGTTGTTTCGGGGGCAGCAGTTGACAGAGGAAGGGGCGGGTTCCTCATGCTGGGGTACCAGAAATCGTCACCCGCCTCTTCCTCTGTCAACTGCATGGGGTTGGTTCTGTGTCCTTAACGTCACAGGACGACTGGTTTGCCAGTGGTTTGAAGGTACTGCCTTGCAGTGAGGCGGTCATTGAAAGGGCAAGGGGCGGGTTCCTCATACCGGGGTACCGAAAATCGTCACCCGCCCCTCGCCCTTTCAATGACATGGGTGTGCTGAGCGATCAGGGTCCCTTAGACTCAGGGCGTTGAAGCAGGCACTGAGCGACGGTATGGCTGGGGGCCGGGCACCGATTTCTGGTACCCCAGTATGAGGTGCCCGGCCCCCAGCCATACCGTTGCGGACCACGCAGACCCAAGATACCGTTGCGGACCACGCATACTCAAACCGTGCCGCTGCGGACCACGCACACCACAGACAGAAAACGCCAAAACACAAGAGAGCCAAGACATGAGCACCGAAGCGACGCTGATCAAACAACACCTGATCGACCCGGAAATCTGCATCCGCTGCAACACCTGCGAAGCGATCTGCCCGGTGGGCGCGATCACGCACGACTCGCTCAACTACGTGGTCAAGGCCGACATCTGCAACGGTTGCATGGATTGCATCTCGCCATGCCCCACCGGCTCCATCGACAACTGGCGCATGGTGCCCAAGGCCAAGGCCTACACCATCGAAGAACAACTCAAGTGGTACGACCTGCCCCCAGAACTGAGTGCTCAAGAGTTGGCTGCTGCGGGTGGTGTCGCAGACACTGCACAAGAAGAAGCGCAAACCGCACTGCAATCGGCTGCAGCGTCCTCGGCTTCGGCCGTCAGCACCGCCGCGGCTTCGGGCTTCAACTCGGCGCAATTCGGCGCGACCATCCCTCCTTGGTCAGCGGCCCACGCCTACACCAACCTCTACGGCCCCAAGGCGCAAGACAAAACCATCACTGCCAGCGTGACAGGCAATCTGCGTGTCACCGAAGTAGGTTTGCTAGAGGGTCAGCAAGACTACGACACGCACCATATCGTGCTCGACTTCGGCAACTTGCCATTTCCGGTGCTCGAAGGCCAGTCGATTGGCATCATCCCGCCCGGCCTGGACGCCAATGGCAAACCGCACCATGCGCGCCAGTACTCCATAGCCAGCCCCCGCAATGGCGAGCGCCCAGGCCACAACAACGTGTCGCTCACCATCAAGCGCGTGCTCGAAGACCACGACGGCCAAGCTGTGCGTGGTGTGGCCTCCAACTTCATGTGCGACCTGTTGGTTGGCGACAAAGTGCAGGTCATCGGTCCGTTTGGCGCGAGCTTCTTGATGCCCAACCACCCCAAGAGCAACATTGTCATGATCTGCACGGGTACGGGTTCTGCCCCCATGCGCGCCATGACCGAATGGCGTCGCCGCCTGAGGGCCAGCGGTAAATTTGAAGGTGGCAAATTGATGCTGTTCTTCGGTGCCCGCACTCCTGCAGAGTTGCCGTACTTTGGGCCGCTCAACAACTTGCCCAAAGACTTCATCGACACCGAGTTCGCTTTCTCGCGCGAAGTGGGCAAGCCCAAGCGTTATGTGCAAGACGCGCTGCGCGAGCGCGCCGCCGACATCGCGCTGCAACTCAAAGACCCGAACACCTGCTTTTATGTCTGTGGCTTGAAAAGCATGGAAGAGGGCGTGGTCATGGCCTTGCGCGACATCGCGCAAAACGCCGGTCTGGACTGGGAAGCCATCGGTGGCGCGCTCAAGAAAGAAGGCCGTTTGCACCTGGAAACTTATTGATCCAAGCGGATACTGTGCGCTTCGCGGTCATGTCGGGGCTGAAGCCGTCGACCTACAAATCAGCGCACTTGACTTTTGTAGGTCGGTGGCTTCAGTCCCGACATCACGCGTTTGCTCACGGCTGACATGAATTTCACCAACGGATGTGACCCATCGCATGCAAACCGATTCCGCTTCTGAAACCCGCATCGGATTGAATGCCTTGCGCGAGCAACTGCGCAAGCCCCGTTCGCAACTCAAAGGCCGACATGCTTCGGACGAGGCACGAGCCGAAGTCCAGGCCCTGATCGGTGCCAAGCCCACAGAAGGCCACCGCCGCGATTTGCTGATCGAGCACCTGCATGTGCTGAACGACCATTTCCATGGGCTGTTCGAGCGCCACATCGTGGCGCTCGCGGCCGAAATGCGGCTGCCCGTGGTCGAGGTGTTCGAGGTCGCTTCTTTCTACCACCACTTTGAAATCCTGAAAGACGATGAAGCGGCACCGCGCATCACTGTGCGGGTGTGCGACAGCCTGAGCTGCAGTTTGGCGGGCAGCGACAGCTTGCTGCGGCAATTGCAGCGGGATCTGACGGGCGACGTGCAGGTCGTCAACGTGCCTTGTCTGGGCCGCTGCGAGCAGGCCCCTGTGGCGCAGGTGGGTCAGCAGGCCGTGGCGCAAGCAACGAGCGAACATGTGACCCGTTTGGTAGCAGAGAACAGTACGCAGCCTTTGGCTTTGACCCAGGCGCTGCGTTACGACGAATACAAAAAAGCCGGGGGCTACCGGCTGGCCTTGCAAGTGGCTGCCGGTCTGAAAGACCACGAGTCGGTCATCCAGCTGCTGGAGTCTTCAGGCCTGCGTGGCTTGGGCGGCGCGGGTTTTCCGGCAGGCCGCAAATGGCGCATCGTGCGCAGTCAGGCCGCACCGCGCCTGATGGCCGTGAACATCGACGAGGGCGAGCCCGGCACCTTCAAGGACCGCACCTGCTTGGAGGCCGATCCGCACCGCTTTTTGGAGGGTGTGTTGATCGCTGCCAGTGTGGTGGGTTGCGAGGCGGTTTACATCTATTTGCGCGATGAATACCACGAGGCGCGTGTGATGTTGACCGAAGAGTTGGCCGCATTGCAGGCCAACCCGCCTTGCGCTTTACCGCACATCGAACTGCGCCGGGGCGCGGGGGCCTACATCTGCGGCGAAGAGTCCGCCATGATCGAAAGCATCGAGGGCAAACGCGGTGAGCCGCGCATGCGCCCGCCCTACATTGCCGAGGTGGGCCTGTTCGGCCGTCCGA
The DNA here is from genome assembly GCA_027486555.1 of Comamonadaceae bacterium. Classification (GTDB taxonomy): domain Bacteria; phylum Pseudomonadota; class Gammaproteobacteria; order Burkholderiales; family Burkholderiaceae_C; genus Limnohabitans_A. The sequence continues at coordinate 53,680 of JAIXOX010000140.1, read as the reverse complement.
CCCTGGAGCACAACTTCGAGACACTGTTCTGGATTCGCGAATTGCTGGAGAAGGGCGCAGACAGCTTTGCATCGCAAGGACGCCATGACCGCAAAGGCCTGCGCCGTTTCAGCGTGAGCGGTCGCGTCAAACAACCGGGCGTCAAGCTCGCGCCCGCGGGCATCACGCTGCGCGAGTTGGTGGATGAATACTGCGGCGGCATGGCCGATGGGCACACGCTTTACGCCTACCTGCCGGGTGGGGCCAGCGGCGGCATTTTGCCCGCGCGCCTGGCCGATGTGCCGCTGGACTTTGACACCCTGCAGCCGCACGGCTGCTTCATCGGTTCGGCCGCTGTGATGGTGCTGAGTCAACACGACAGTGCACGAGAAGCGGCGCTGAATGTGATGCGCTTTTTTGCACACGAAAGCTGCGGCCAATGCACACCCTGCCGTGTGGGCACCGACAAAGCAGCGCAGCTCATGACCGCTGAGGTTTGGGATGCCGACACCTTGCAAGATCTGGCACAGGTGATGGGCGATGCATCCATTTGCGGCTTGGGGCAGGCAGCACCCAATCCGATCCGTTGTGTGTTGGATTATTTTCCGCACGAAGTGGGGGTGCAGACATGATGTTTTGTAGGAGCGACGCCCTCGACGCAAATATCAGAGGGCTCATCGCGGCGAGGGCGCCGCTCCCACAGGGAGAGCTTGCATGAGCAAGGTTCAATTCACCCTCAACGGCGAATCGGTTGAAGCAGCCGCAGGAAAAAGCATTTTCAACATCGCCAAAGAGTTGGGCATCGCCATCCCGCACTTGTGCCACAAAGAAGGCCTCGCGCCCGATGGCAACTGCCGCGCTTGTGTGGTCGAAGTTGAAGGCGAACGCACCCTGGCCCCAAGCTGCTGCCGCAGCGCCACACCCGGCATGCAAGTACGCACCGACAGCGAACGCGCTGTCAAAAGCCAGAAGCTGGTGCTTGAGATGTTGCTGGCCGACTTGCCCGAGCAGGGGCATAAATGGCTGGACGACCGTGCCGAGGCCCCGCACGGCGAATTGAGCCAATGGGCCGAGCACCTCGGCGTGCAGGTTCGTCCTGCATTGGCCGCGCTCAAGCGTGAGGCTGTGCCCGCCGACCTGTCGCACCCCGCCATGGCCGTGAACTTGGATGCCTGCATCCAGTGCAACCGCTGTGAACGCGCTTGCCGAGACCTTCAGGTCAATGACGTGATCGGTCTGGCCTTTCGGGGCGCGCACACCCAAGTGGTGTTCGACTTGGCCGACCCGATGGGCGGGAGCTCGTGTGTGGGTTGCGGCGAATGTGTGCAGGCTTGTCCCACGGGCGCGCTCATGCCCAAGAGCCACATGGGTCCGCAAAAGGTGGACCGCGAGGTTGACTCGGTGTGTCCTTTCTGCGGCGTGGGGTGTTTGGTGACTTTCCAGGTCAAAGACGAAAAGATCATCAGCGTCAAAGGCCGCGAAGGCCCTGCAAATGAGGGCCGCTTGTGCGTCAAGGGCCGCTTTGGCATGGACTACATCCACAGCCCAGACCGCATCACCAAACCATTGATCCGCAAAACGGGCGTGGCCAAGGACCTGAGCCTGGTCGATGGGCAGACCAACTGGCGCGAAGTGTTCCGCGAAGCGACATGGGAAGAAGCGCTCGATCTGGCAACGCAGCCTCTCAACGCTTTGCGCGCACAACACGGCCCCAAATCGCTGGCCGGTTTTGGCTCGGCCAAAGGCAGCAACGAAGAAGCCTACTTGTTCCAGAAGCTGGTGCGCACCGGTTTTGGCAGCAACAACGTGGACCACTGCACGCGTTTGTGCCATGCCTCCAGCGTGGCGGCCCTGCTCGAAGGGATGGGCTCGGGCGCGGTGAGCAACCCGGTGCGCGATGTCGAGCACTCAGACCTGATCATCGTCATCGGCGCCAACCCCACCAACAACCACCCAGTGGCCGCCACCTGGATGAAAAATGCCGCCCAGCGCGGCACCCGCATCGTGCTGGCCGACCCGCGCATCACAGACATTGGCCGCCACACTTGGCGTAACCTGCAGTTCAAGGCCGACACCGATGTGGCCCTGCTCAACGCCATGCTGCACGTCATCGTCACCGAGAACCTGTGCGACGAACAGTTTTTGCGCGACCGTGCCGACAACGTGGCCGCACTCAAGGCCCATGTGCAGGGCTATACACCCGAAGCCATGAGCGCGGTGTGCGGCATTCCAGCCGACACCATCCGCGAAGTAGCACGGGCCTACGCCAACGCCAAAGCCGCCATGATTCTGTGGGGCATGGGCGTCAGCCAGCATGTGCACGGCACCGACAACGCGCGCTGCCTGATTGCGCTGGCCAGCATCACCGGACAGATTGGCCGCCCCGGCACCGGCCTGCACCCCTTGCGCGGTCAAAACAACGTGCAAGGCGCGAGCGACGCGGGCCTGATCCCGATGATGTACCCCAACTACCAGCGGGTTACCGACAAATCGGCGCACGATTGGTTTGAAAAGTTCTGGGACACGAAGCTGGACGACCAACCCGGTTACACCGTGGTCGAGATCATGCACAAAGCCTTGGCCCCGGACAGCGACCCGCACAAGGTGCGTGGCATGTACATCATGGGCGAGAACCCGGCCATGAGCGACCCGGACCTGAACCACGCCCGCCATGCGCTGGCCAGCTTGCAGCATCTGGTGGTGCAAGACATCTTCTTGACCGAAACCGCTTGGCTGGCCGATGTGGTGCTGCCCGCCAGCGCCTGGCCCGAGAAAACTGGCACCGTGAGCAACACCGACCGCACCGTGCAGATGGGCCGCCAGGCCGTACTGCCGCCGGGCGACGCCAAACCCGACCTCTGGATCATCCAGCAGGTCGCCCAGCGCATGGGCCTGAACTGGCACTACGCAGGCGAGCAAGAGGGTGTGGCACAGGTCTATGAAGAAATGCGCCAAGCCATGGCCCCCGCCATTGGCGGCATCAACTGGGCGCGCCTAAATGCGGGCTCGGTTACCTATCCGTGCGTGAGCGCCGACGACCCGGGTCAGCCCATCGTCTTCCATGACCATTTCCCCACAGCCGACGGCCGGGTGCGATTGGTGCCCGCCAGCCTGATCCCCGCCAACGAGCAGCCCGATGCCGCGTACCCGATGGTGCTGATCACCGGGCGGCAACTGGAGCACTGGCACACCGGCAGCATGACGCGCCGCGCCACGGTGCTCGATGCGCTGGAGCCTGCGGCCACGGCCTCGATGCACGGCAGCGAGATGCGGCGGCTGGGTTTGCAGGCCGGGCAGCCCGTGTGCATCGCCTCACGGCGCGGCGAGGTGCTGTTGCAGTTGCGCCAGGACGACGGCACGCCGCTGGGCACGGTGTACATCCCCTTTGCCTACCAAGAGGCGGCGGCCAATTTGCTGACCAACGCGGCGCTGGACCCGTTTGGCAAAATTCCAGAATTCAAATATTGCGCTGTTCAAGTCCAAGGTATTCACTCCCAGAAAGCATAATCCTGGGTGTCATGAATCGGCAGGGCGAGGACTTGGGGCCTGCTGTCGGTGTGTACGACCCACCAGGCCAGGGAGCTCGTTTTGAATTTCAACATGCAAACCGTCTTCTGGATGGACGCGTTTTTGTACCTGATGCTGTATGCGGCCATTTGGTATGGCATGGCCCGCTTTCGCAGCCCCAGGGTGGTACTTTGGAGCGTTTCTGGCATTGCCAGTGCCTTGGGCTTGTGCCTGCTGGGCAGCCGAGGCTGGATTTCGTACAGCCTGATTGTGGTGATGGGGCAGTTTCTGATGGCCGCTGGCAATTGGGGCCGTCAGATCGCCTTGCGCTCCTTGGATGGACCGCCTTCAGCGCGGTGGATGTGGTGGTCGGGTTTGGCCAACGTGGTGTATCTGGGACTGAGTTATGGCTTGCATTTCTCGGGCGCTCCCGAAAGCACCATCGTGTTGCTGTTTTATTTTTTTTACACCATCAACTGTGCCGATTATTGTTGGTCAGGCCGACGCATTGCCCGCACCCATGACGCCATCGGGGCCAATGCAGTTTACTGGGCCGGTTGTGTGCTGGTGGGAACTCTGGGCATCAAGACTTTGGCGCTGCTGACGGCTTGGGGTGCGACCGATTTGTATGCAGTCAGCTGGGACAATTTTGTTGTGTTTGCCGGCCAGTTCGTGGCCATGGTCATGCTCAACGTGGGTTTCATGCAGATTTACGTTGACAAACACCACCGTGCCAAAATCGAAGTCGAAAGAAAATTGGCCATTGAGCATGAACGCTCGGCGATGGCGCTGCGGCATTCAGAGGCTCTGGGTGTCTTGTTGCTCGAACGCGACGAAATCATCCGCCAGCTCACCTTGTCCAATAAAAGCGCCGGCATGGGCGCATTGGTGGCCAGTTTTGCCCATGAACTGAATCAACCCCTCACGGCCATATTGCTGCATGCTGAGTTGTTGCAAAGCAAACTGGCCCGGTTCCCGAATGATCCGCTCATGAGCGATTTGCCCATGTTGAGGTCGGTGGCCGATTGCATCGTCAGCGACACGCAACGCTCAGCCGACATCATCCGCAAACTGCGCAATTTGTTCCGCCTGAGCAAGGGGGAGAAAGCCGACATGCGTGTGGATCAATTGGTTTTGGACGTGGCGAGTTTGTTGCATGTCCAATTGCAAGCGTCTGAAATTTTGCTGACCACAGACTTTTCAACAGAATTGCGCTTTTTTGGCGATGCCACCCAACTGCAACAGGTGGTGCTGAATTTGTTCAACAACGCCATGGATGCCCTGAACGAAAAAAGGCCCCTTTATCCTCAACTGAAAATATGGGGCTTTGAGCAAGAGGGTTTTTTGGTCTTGCATGTACAAGACAACGGCAAAGGCATTCCTGTGGAACTGCAGGATGAAATTTTCAGCTTGTTCAAAACCTCCAAGTCGCAGGGTATGGGGGTTGGCTTGTGGCTCAGTCGGGCCATAGTCGAGTCCCAAGGTGGTCAACTGAATTTCAAATCCGATCCTGGGTGGGTCACGGTTTTCACAATGCGATTACCGAGTACCTCGGTTCACAGGGCCTCCTGAAAAAGCCGTTCACGTCCTTTCTTGTCTTGTCCGAGGTCGCTGTTTTTGATGCGCAGCGAGCATGTCCAAGTACCCCTGGCTCGACACCATGGTGTGTGCCCAGTTGTTGAATGTGTTTGAGCCGAAAGACCCACAAGTTGGTGGGATTGAAAATTTTTATGACTCGAAATGAAAAAAATGTCGCGTCGTTTGCGGGTTTTCACTTAGTAGTCTGAGGCTGCCTGCTCGGATAATGGAAACCAAGCGGTAACTTTTCACGCTTAAAAGTTTCAAAACCATTGGAGACCTCCTTGACCGAAGCCAAAACCCCACGTCGTCGCAACCTCCTCAAAGGCGCAGCCGTTGCAGCAGGTGCCATTTCTGCCCCCATGATCGCCACGGCCCAAACCGGCCCGATCAACATGCGTTGGCAGAGCACTTGGCCAGCCAAGGACATCTTCCACGAGTACGCCCTGGACTACGCCAAGAAGGTCAACGACATGACCGGCGGCGATCTGAAGATCGAAGTGCTGCCCGCTGGCGCTGTGGTGCCTGCATTTGGTTTGCTTGATGCTGTGTCCAAAGGCACTTTGGACGGCGGTCACGGCGTGTTGGGTTACCACTACGGCAAGCAAAATGCTTTGGCCTTGTGGAACTCTGGCCCGGCCTTCGGCATGGACGCCAACATGATTTTGTCTTGGCACAAGTACGGCGGCGGTGCTGAACTGCTGGCCAAGTTGTACGCCTCCATTGGCGGCAACGTGCAGTCTTTCTTGTACGGCCCCATGTCGACTCAGCCCCTGGGCTGGTTCAAAAAGCCGATCACCAAGTCATCTGACTTCAAGGGCTTGAAGTTCCGCACCAACGGTTTGGCCATTGACTTGTTCACCGCCATGGGTGCTGCCGTGAACGCCTTGCCAGGCGGCGAAATCGTCCCTGCCATGGACCGCGGTCTGCTCGACGGCGCTGAGTTCAACAACGCCACCTCTGACCGTATTTTGGGTTTCCCCGATGTCTCCAAGGTCTGCATGCTGCAAAGCTACCACCAGAGCGCCGAGACGTTTGAGATCATGTTCAACAAGACCAAGTACGACGCGCTGCCTGCCAAGATGAAGTCGGTGATCGCCATCGCCACAGAAGCTTCTTCGGCCGACATGTCCTGGAAAGCCATTGACCGCTATTCCAAGGATTACATCGAGTTGCAGACCAAGGACAAGGTCAAGTTTTACAAAACACCTGATGCGATTTTGCAAGACCAGCTGAAAATCTGGACTGAGATTGTCGCCAAGAAGTCTGCTGAAAATCCATTGTTCAAAGAGATCGTTGAATCGCAACGCGCCTTTGCACAACGTGCCGTCAAGTGGGACCAGGACACCAACATCAGCCGTCGCATGGCTGTGAACCATTTCTTTGGTGCCAAAGCCGCCGAACCGAAAAAAGGTTAATTTCTTTTAGCGCTTCCATCAGCCATCCAGGCCCCCTGGATGGCTGATTCATTTATATGGTTCCCTAATGCAAAATCTCTTGCTCTTTATTGACAAAGTCAGCACCTGGATCGGTCAATTTTTTTCCTGGCTGATCGTGGCCTTGACCTTCATGATCTCTTGGGAGGTGTTCTCCCGCTATGTTTTAGACAGCCCTCATGCTTGGGCCTTTGACGTGATGAGCATGATGTATGGCTCTCTGTTCATGATGGCGGGTGCCTACACCTTGTCCAAGAACGGCCATGTGCGTGGTGACGTGTTGTATGGCTTTTTTCCGCCACGCCTGCAGGCTTGGTTGGACTTGATTCTTTACATCCTGTTTTTCATTCCGGGTGTCGTGGCTTTGGCTTATGCCGGCTATGGTTTTGCTGCAGAGTCCTGGGCCATCAACGAACACTCCAACATCACAGCCGATGGCCCGCCCATCTATCCTTTCAAAACCATTTTGCCGATTGCGGGTGCATTCCTGTTGGCTCAGGGTTTGGTTGAAATTGTGCGGTGCATTGTGTGCATCAAGCAGGGTGAGTGGCCCAAACGTGGCGATGACGTGGACGAAGTTGACGTCGAAAAACTCAAAGAAATGGTCAACGTGAAAGACGAAGACATTGCCAAGTTGGGCGAGCTGGCGACTGCCAAGGGAACACAAAAATGAAAAAAGAAGTCTGGTTTGGCCTGACGATCATGGCCTTGGTCGTGTTGTCGGCCTTTGTTTTGTTGCCTGCACCGGCCGATATGTCCAACGGGCATTTGGGACTGTTGATGCTGGCCTTGGTGGTGGTCGCGATCATGTTGGGTTTCCCCACAGCCTTCACCCTCATGGGTATGGGCATGATCTTCGCCTGGATTGCTTACCGAAGCTCCAACCCCGATCTGGCGGTACAGCAAACGCTCGTCCTGATGGTTCAGCGCGCCTTCTCGGTCATGTCGAACGACGTGCTGATTTCGATCCCCTTGTTCGTGTTCATGGGTTACCTGATTGAACGCGCCAACCTGATCGAAAAACTCTTCAAGAGCATGCACTTGGCGATGGCCCGTGTTCCGGGTTCCTTGGCAGTGGCCACCATCGTGACCTGCGCCATTTTTGCCACGGCCACGGGCATCGTGGGCGCTGTGGTCACGCTCATGGGCTTGCTGGCGCTGCCGGCCATGCTGCGCGCGGGTTACAGCGTACAGTTGTCGGCGGGTGCCATCACCGCAGGCGGTTGTTTGGGCATTTTGATTCCACCATCGGTGATGTTGATCGTCTACGGCGCGACCGCTGGCGTGTCGGTGGTCAAGCTGTATGCCGGTGCCTTTTTCCCCGGCATCATGTTGGCCACTTTGTATGTGCTGTATGTGGTCATCATTGCCAAAATCAAGCCCAGCATGGCCCCGCCCATGTCGGCCGAAGACCGCATCGTGCCCTTGCCAGCGTTTGCGCAAGTGGTGTCCAAAGACATCAGCAACAACGTGTTGCCAGGCTTGATTGGTGCGATCAAAGGCAAGCGCAATGCGGCCGTGCCGTTGCGCGAGTTGCTCAACAACTTGGGAATCGCTTTGCTGCCCGCTCTGGCGGTGGCCGCCATCATGGGCACCATTTACTTCAAAGTGACTGCGCCACTGCCCGTTGAGACGGTCGAGGGTGTGGTGGCCATGGGTGGTGAATTGTCCGATTCCGCAGATTCTGCAGAAGAGGAAAACGTCAGCGGTTTGGCAGAACCCGAAACCGACGGCTTGCAAACCCCACCTGCTGCGACCGAAGAAGTCAAAGCAGAAGCGGTACCAGCTTCAGAGCCTGCCAAAGAGCCTGCGACGGTCGCAGTCAGTGCTGCGGCAGAAGCACCAGCGGGTGACGCTGAGCGTCAAGAAGCGCCGCCGTCCTTCTGGATTGGCTTGGCCAGCTGCGCAGTGGCCTTGGCCATCTTCTATGCCTACTTCAGCTTCGCAAGGCTTGAGATTTTCAAGATGCTGCTGGGCTCGTTTTTCCCGCTGGCCATCATGATTTTGGCGGTGCTGGGCACCATCGTGTTTGGTTTGGCCACACCGACCGAAGCGGCGGCCATGGGTTCGTTGGGCGGCTTGCTGCTGGCGGCCGCTTACCGCAGGCTCAACTATGCTGTGCTGCGCGAGTCGGTGTACCTGACGGCCAAAACCAGCGCCATGGTGTGTTGGTTGTTTGTGGGTTCCAGCATTTTCTCGGCTGCGTTTGCCTTGCTGGGTGGCCAAGAGATCATCAACACCTGGGTGCTGGGCATGGACTTGACGCCCGTGCAGTTCATGATCTTGGCGCAAGTGGTGATTTTCTTGTTGGGTTGGCCTTTGGAGTGGACAGAGATCATCGTGATTTTCATGCCGATCTTCATCCCCTTGCTGCCGCACTTCGGCATTGATCCGCTGTTCTTTGGCTTGTTGGTGGCCCTGAACTTGCAGACCGCATTCTTGAGCCCACCTGTGGCCATGGCGGCGTTCTACTTGAAGGGCGTCAGCCCACCACACGTCACGCTGAACCAGATCTTCGCAGGCATGCTGCCTTTCATGGCGATCCAGGTTTTTGCGATTGTGTTGCTCTACATGTTCCCTGCCATTGGCATGTGGTTGCCTGAAGTTCTGTACAAATAAACAGAACACCCTGCGCCCTTGTACACAAAGCCCAAGTGGTTTGTGCGCAAGGGCGTTTTTTTGTTCTTTGAGGATTCGGCTGTCACCCGCTTGACGAAAATGGTTTTGAACCGCTGATGCGCCCCGATCATGTTTGTTCGAACCCTTTTTTTGTAGGAGCGACGCCCTCGTCGCGAAAAGCCTCGCAGACCACCCACCATCGCCCAGGCGGCGGGGCTCCCACAAATGCATGCATTCGCCCCTGTAGGAGCGACGCCCTCGTCGCGAAAAGCCTCGCAGACCACAACCAATCACCCCGATCACAGAGCTCCCTCACACCTCGCATCGCTGGCCGCTGTGCCCGAGACAAAAAATTCACTTCAAACTTCACAGGGCCGGGTCAACAAGGGTTTTGACCTTGAAAGCCAGCTCGGCAGACACAAAGATGGCCCATGCCATTTCTTGATCAAGTCTGATGTTCTGCCGGGCGATTGGCTTGCTTTTGTCAAGACGGGTTCGAGAAAAACGGTCGCAACCGTTTGGCCTGAGGCAAGTTGCCCGCTGGGGCCAAGCCTGCTGCGGCACCTCCCAAAAAAGGCTGATTCTCTGATCTTTGTCACTTCCAGATCCCCCGTGGACAAGGTCGGGGGCCAGTTGCGTTAGGCTCATGCCATGTCTGCTGCAATGAATATCCCTGTGCCCAATTTGGCCAAGCCCCACATCACGCAAACGCGTGCACCACTGACCCGCCATGTGAAAGTGTGCAACGAGTTGGGTGAACACTCCGAAACGCAAATTCCCGCAGAGAGGGCACTGACCGTTTATGTGGACAAAAAAGAACTGGTGACGCTGATGACCTTGGGCGCTGAGCCCGAGTGGCTGGTCTTGGGCTTCTTGCGCAACCAACGTTTGGTGGATTCGGTGGACCAAATTGAATCGATCACCGTGGATTGGACGATTGGAGAAGGCGAAATCGGTGAGCCCGGCGTGGCCGCAGTCAAAACCCGCGCGGGGGCTCAAGTGGTCGTTGAACGCAGTGCTGACCGGGTGGTGACCACCGGCTGCGGCCAAGGCAGCGTGTTCGGCGATTTGATGGTCCACATCGACGAGATTGAATTACCTCCCGCGCACATCACCCAAAGCCAGCTCTACGGTGTCGTCAACGCCATGCGCTTGCAAGAAACCACCTACAAATCGTCTGGCTCGGTGCACGGCTGCGCCTTGTTTCAGGGCGAGGAGATGCTCATGTTCGTCGAAGACGTGGGGCGACACAACGCGGTGGACACCATTGCCGGTTGGATGTGGATGCACGATGTGAGCGGCCAAGACAAGGTGTTTTACACCACCGGACGCTTGACCAGCGAGATGGTCATCAAGTCGGCCCAGATGGGCGTGCCCGTGGTCGTCTCGCGCAGCGGCATCACACAAATGGGCCTGGACGTGGCCCAGCGCCTGGGCCTGTGCGCCATTGGCCGCGCCACCAACAAGCGCTTCTTGTGCTTCAGCGCGCCCGAGCGGCTGGTTTGGCAGCCTGAGCTGCTGACGCCAGCCAACTGATTGAACGACAGGGGTTGATCGCCCACAGGGGTGGGCTGCTACAAATGCGAGGCGCTAGGTCCACCAGCTGGGGCTGCTACAAATGCGCGGCGCTGGGCCCACCCACTGGGGCTCTGCTTTGTAGGAGCGCACCCTGTGCGCGATGGGTGTGGCACACGCCCTGATTACCATCTCACCAAAGTCTGGGCACCGGCCCAAAGGCCCAAGTGTCTCAACCGTGGATGAACTTCGGTGCGCGTTTGTTCAAAAACGCGTCCATGCCTTCTTTTTGGTCGGCGGTGGCAAACAGGCCGTGGAACAGGCGGCGCTCGAACATCACGCCGTCGCTCAGCCCGCTTTCAAAAGCGCGGTTCACGCTTTCTTTGGCCGCCATGGTCGCCAGTTGGCCATAGCCACAAATCATCAAAGCGGCCCCCAGTGTTTCGTCCATCAACTTGTCCAGCGGCACCACGCGGCTGACCAAGCCACCACGTTCGGCTTCTGCCGCGTCCATCATGCGGCCTGTGAGCACCAGATCCATGGCTTTGGATTTGCCCATGGCGCGGGGAAGGCGCTGCGTGCCGCCTGCGCCAGGGATGATGCCGATTTTGATTTCGGGCTGACCAAACTTGGCGTTGTCGGCAGCGATGATGAAGTCGCACATCATGGCCAGCTCGCAGCCACCGCCCAGCGCAAATCCACTCACGGCCGCGATCACGGGTTTGCGGATAGAGCGGATGGTTTCCCAGTTGCGGGTGATGAAGTCGTTTTTGTAAACATCGTGAAAATTGAACTTCGCCATGGCCGAAATGTCAGCGCCAGCAGCAAAGGCTTTTTCGCTGCCAGTGATGACGATGCAGCCAATGGCCTCGTCGGCGTCAAAGGCTTTGAGGGCCGCGCCCAGTTCGTCCATCAGCGCACCGTTCAGGGCGTTCAGGGCTTTGGGGCGGTTGAGGGTGATGATGCCGACTTGCCCGCCTTCGGTGCGGACTTCAATGTTTTCGTAGGTCAAGTGCTGTCTCCTGGGTGAGCGTCAAACGGAATGAATGGGCTCACTATACCCAAGGCGCTGACCCACGGCTTTCAGGCCCTGCTGGCACCAAAACCTAGGGAAAACCCATGGTAATAATTAACCAACCGATTGGTCGGTTAATGGTACATTTTCGCATTCGGAGATTTTCATGACTGATCCATCATCATCCACTGTTTTGTATGAAGAACACGGCCCTGTGGCGGTGGTCACGCTCAACCGGCCTGCTGCGCTGAACAGTTTTGACCGTCAAATGCACCACGATTTGTGGGCGGCTTTTGACCAAGCCGAAGCCAACGCCCAGATTCGCGCCATGGTGTTGACCGGCGCTGGACGGGGTTTTTGCGCCGGTGCCGATTTGTCGTCCTTTGACTTCACGCCGGGTCCTGACCGTGTGGCTCGGGCCGATCCTGGTCCCATCATTGACCAGGCTTTTAACCCCACCACTCGGCGCATCCAATCCTTGCGCATGCCCATTGTGGCTGCTGTGAACGGGGTGGCTGCAGGTGCAGGCGCATCGGTGGCCATGGCCTGTGACATCGCCATTGCGGCCCCTCAGGCCAGCTTCATTCAAGCCTTCAGCAAAATCGGATTGATCCCGGATGCGGGCAGCAGCTGGTTGCTGGTCGAGCGCTTGGGGCTACCGCGAGCGCTGGCCTTGGCCATGACGGGCGACAAGTTGCCGGCCCAGCAGGCCAAGGAATGGGGTTTGATTTGGGACGTGGCCGAAGACCCTTTGGCCGCTGCCTTGGCCCTGGCGCAGCGTTTGGCGAGCATGCCCACCCAAGCCCTGGTGGCCACCCGTGCGTTGCTGCAAGGCGCCACCACCCGCAGTCTGTCCGAACAGCTGGATGTGGAACGCGACATGCAGTCGGCCATGGGCCGCACGAAAGATTACTTTGAGGGGGTACAGGCCTTCCTTGAAAAACGCGCACCCCAATTCAAAGGCGAATGATGAGCGACCCCCAAGCACTGGCCCACTTGGTGGGTGAGACGATGTTCGCCGTCGACGTGGCCTCCAAAGACACCATGGGCATGGAACTGCTGGCCTGCGAGCCCGGACGAGCCGTGATGCGCATGACCGTCAAAGCTTTGCACCTGAACGGCCACCAAATTTGCCATGGCGGCTTCATCTTCACGCTGGCCGATTCGACCTTCGCCTTTGCCTGCAACAGCTACAACAAGAACGCGGTGGCTGCGGGTTGCAGCATCGAGTTTTTGAAGCCCGGCAAGTTGGGCGATGTGCTGACTTGTGAAGGCATTGAACAGACCCTGAGTGGGCGTCACGGCATCTACGACATGAAAGTCACCAAGCAAAACGGTGAGGTGATCGCCATGTTCCGTGGCAAAAGCGCGCAGATCCCGGGCACCGTGATCCCGGAATAAGTCCCGGATGTCGTTCCCGCGCACGCGGGAATCCAGGTCTTCAACGCGCACTGCGCTCAGCCATCCCCTTGATTTTTGAATTCGGAGTTCCCCATGACCGACAAAGCCTTCCCCCTGGAGCCGATTGAAAAGGCCAGCATCGACGAGCTGCGCAGCTTGCAGCTCAAGCGCCTGCAGCAAACCCTGCAGCACGCTTATGCCAATTCGCCCGTGTACCGTGCCAAATTCGACGCCGCAGGCGTGCACCCCGATGACTGCAAGAGCCTGGCCGACATCGCCAAGTTCCCCTTCACCACCAAGTCGGACTTGCGCGACAGTTACCCCTTTGGCATGTTCGCCGTGCCGCGTGAAAACTGCGCCCGCATCCATGCCTCCAGCGGCACGACCGGCAAGCCCACCGTGGTGGGTTACACCCTCAAAGACATCGACACCTGGTCCACTGTGGTGGCCCGCAGCATTCGCGCAGGCGGTGCCAAGCCGGGTGACATGGTGCACATCAGCTACGGTTATGGCTTGTTCACTGGCGGCATGGGCGCGCATTACGGTGCAGAAAAACTGGGCCTCACGGTCGTGCCTTTTGGCGGCGGCCAGACCGAGCGCCAGGTGCAGCTGATCCAGGATTTCAAGTCCAACATCATCATGGTCACGCCCAGCTACATGCTGGCGATTGCCGACGAGTTCGAGCGCCAAGGCATCGACCCCAAGACCAGTTCGCTGCGCATCGGCATCTTCGGCGCTGAACCCTGGACCAACGACATGCGCGCTGCGATTGAAAAACGCATGAACATCGACGCGGTCGACATCTATGGCCTGTCTGAAGTGATGGGGCCGGGTGTGGCCAGCGAATGCATCGAGACCAAGGACGGCCCGACCATCTGGGAAGACCACTTCTACCCCGAGATCATCAATCCTGAAACCGGCGAGCCGGTGGCCGATGGCGAAATGGGCGAGCTGGTCTTCACCAGCCTGACCAAGGAAGCGCTGCCCATCATCCGCTACCGCACCCGTGACCTGACGCGTTTGCTGCCCGGCACCGCCCGCAGCATGCGCCGCATGGAAAAGATCACCGGCCGCAGCGACGACATGATGATCATTCGGGGCGTGAACGTGTTCCCCAGCCAGATCGAGGAGCTGATCTTGAAGCGCGCCGAGCTGGCCCCGCACTACCAGTGCGTGCTGACCCGCGAAGGCCCGATGGACGACCTCAAAGTGCTGATCGAAACCAAGCCTGGCGTGTCGCCCGAAAGCATCGAAGCGCGTGCGGCGGCCAAGCAGCTGCAGCACGAGATCAAGGTCTACATCGGTTCGAGCGTGGCCATTGAGCTCAAGCCCGAAGGCGGCGTTGAGCGAAGCCAGGGCAAAGCCAAACGCGTGGTGGATTTGCGCGGCAAGTGAATCAGACCGCAGGCCACTGACCGGCCGCGCGGTCCTTGGGTGCGCGCAGCTGCCAGTGGCTGGATTGCGCAGGCACCGTGAGCGGCAAGCGCAGCAGGCGTTTGTCGCGTGAGACCAGGGCCGTCAATTGACGCTCTTTGCCCAGCAAGGCGCTCAACTCGTCGAGTTTGCTCAGGCGCCAGCTGCCGCCTTGCCCCTTGGCCCCAACGTCCAAGCCTAACCATTCATCACCCGCAGCCAGGCCCGCGGCCTCGCCCGCGCCGCCGCGCAGCACCACTTTGACCTGCACACTGCCTGCGGCCTCAAGAACGCGCAGGCCTAGGCGCTGCGCCATGCCCGAGGTCTCGGCTTCCACGGTGATGCCATGCCCCGTGAGCAGCTCGCGCAGCGGCAGCTCTTGCGTGCTGTGCGCCCAGCTCTTAATCTCGACAGCCCAGCTGCGGCCGGTCACGGCTTGGAGCTCGTCCAGCAGGTCTTGCTCGCGCATGGGGCCCGCCTTGCAGCGTTTCCACAGGCCGCGCATCACGGTGTCGAGCGTGTGGCCCTCTGTTTTGAATTCGCGGCGCAGCGTCAGGTCCAGGCACAGTGCCACCAGCGCGCCCTTGGTGTAATAACTCACGGTGGCGTTGGCGGTGTTTTCGTCCTGGCGGTAGTACTTGACCCAGGCGTCAAAGCTGGACTGCGCCACGCTTTGCACATGGCGGCCTGGCGTTTGCTGCACCTGCAAGAGGGTCTTGCCCAGCAGTTCGATGTAAGTGGCGTCGTCAATCAGCCCTGCGCGGCGCAGCAGGATGTCGTCGTAATAGCTGGTGAAGCCTTCAAAGAACCACAGCAACTGCGTGTAGTTCTCCTGGCTGTAGTCGTAGCGGGCAAAGGCATCCGGGCGCAGTTGTTTGACGTTCCAGGTGTGAAAGTACTCGTGGCTGATCAGGCCCAGCAGCGTGGTGTAGCCTTCATGCTTGCGCGGGCTGGCGGACAGGCCGGCATGGCGTGGCAAATCATCGCGTTTGCAAATCAACGCGGTGCTGTTGCGGTGCTCCAGACCGCCATAGCCGTCGTGAACGGCGTTGAGCATGAAGAGGTAGTTTTTGTGTGGCGTTTTTTTAACCGCAGCCTTGGCCGATCCATGCCAGAAATGAATCGCCGCTTCGCAAATTTTTTGCGTGTCGGCCAACAACCGGTCACCGTCAAAGGAGGGCAGAGCGCCCGCCACCACAAAGCGGTGCGGCACGCCGCAGGCGTTGAAGCTGCCGCTCCAGAACGCGCCCAGCTCCACCGGGCAGTCCACCAGTTCGTCGTAGTTCGCGGCTTGGTAAAGACCGTATCCTTTTTTGTCGGTTTTGAGCGGCGTCAGACCCGTGGCCGCCTGCCAACTGGGTTGGCTCTTCACGGCTTGCAACTGCAGCTGGTGCGGCGCTTGTTCTTGTCCGTGCACCCGCAGGCACAGGCTGGTGCCATTGAAAAAGCCGCGCTGGCTGTCCAGCCAGGCGGTGCGCACCGAGTTGTCAAAGGCATAGACCTCGTAGCTCAGCACCAGGGGTTGCCCGCTCTTGCAAGCAATAGTCCAGCTGCACTTGTCTTGCTGCTGTGTGGGCAAGCTGCGCCGGCCTTGTTTGGCAATCAGGTTTTGCAGGTTTTTGGAAAACTCGCGCACCAGATAACTGCCCGGAATCCAGACCGGCAGCGACACGGTTTGCAAGGCCTGCGGCTGCGCAATCGTCAAAGTGACCTTGAACAGATGCGCGTGCAGGTCGGCGGCTTCAACGGTGTAGTGGATGGCGGTCATGGCTTAAAGGCTGAAATTGGGGGGCTCGGCTTGGAGGGCTGGGATTGGTTTGGAGGGTATTCGCCACACCGATCGCCCATGGGGTGGGCTCCTACAAAGGAGCGTCTTGGGGCAGCTGCTTACGTTGCACCCGCTGCCAAAAAGCAGCTCAAACTGGCCACGAGGGTCAGCTGCAAGCGCATGGGCAGCCACGGTGCCAGGCCTGCAGCTGGCCAAGTGCGCCGGTCCATCATGTAGCAGCCGATCAGCACAAATCCCAGCAGGGGCAAACCTGCAAAGGCGGGCATCATCACGCCCACCCAGGCCAGCAGCGAGGGCAACACGCCCCAGGTGAAGTGGATGCTCGGCGCGTTGGGGCTGATCAAGGCATTGCGAAAGCCCACACCCCAATGGATGCCGCCCAAAAACGACACGATCACCGCGCCATAGCCTTGCATGGCCAGGGCCACGTAGGGGTGCAGTTCGGGGCCGACCAGCCAAAGGCACAGGGCCAAAAACACAAAAGGGATCAGCCCGGCGTAGCCCAGGCGGCGGATCAGCCGCCAGGTCGGGTCTTCAGTCATGCGGGTGGTGTGGGGAGAAGTCATTTGATCTCGGCGAGCATTTTTTCAACTTGGGCCATGGGCACGGCACCGGGCACGCGGGTGCCATCGGCAAACAAGAGCAAAGGTGTGCCGGTGATGCGGTTTTTTTGGCCAAAGGCCACGATCGAGTCAATGGCCGAGGCGTCGCAATTGGCGGTGGGCGGGGTGGTGCCGTTGATCATCCAGTCGTTCCAGGTTTTGGCCTTGTCTTTGGCACACCAGATGTTTTTGGATTTGGTCTTGGAGTCCTCGCCCAAGATGGGATAAAGGAAGTGGTAAATGGTCACGTTGTCCAGCTTTTGCAGGTCTTTTTCAAAGCGCTTGCAGTAGCCGCAGTTGGGGTCGGCAAACACCGCCAACTTGCGTTTGCCATCGCCGCGCACCTGGGTGAAGGCGGTTTTCAGGGGCAACTGCTCAAAGGGAATGGCCGAGAGCTTTTCCACGCGCTCTTCGGTCAGGTTGCGCTTTTGTTTCGTGTCGATCAGCGCGCCCTGGATCAGGAAGTTGCCTGTGGCATCGCTGTACATCACATCGTTGCCCATGCGGATTTCAAACAGCCCGTTCATCGGGGTTTTGCTCACCTCGTCGATCTTGGGCAGGTTGGGCAGACGCTCGCTCAAATTTTTGCGGATGGCCGCTTCTTGCGCCATCACGCTGCCCAGCGACAAGGCGGTGGTGGCCACGATGAGGGCCAGTTTGGACAGGGAGAACTTCATGACAGAGACTTTCGGAATCAAAAAAGAAGGACGAATCATCGTGTGGCCTTGGCAGGGCTTGGCGGTGTGCTTTGTCCCATGGCGCGTTGCGTCATCCAGTGCTTGAGGGGGCCACTGCGGTCAAAGCCGCGCATGCCCCAGTTGCGCAGGTTTTGCCAGACCGGGCCGGGTTGGGCAAACAGGCGCTGCAGGCCATCGGTCACCAGGCCCATGGCCTGCACATCGGCTTGGCGTGCGCGTTCGTAGCGGCGCAGCAGTTTGAGGTCGTACAGCGGCCGCCAAAATTCCTTGGCCTGAATCACCGACACCAGCTCGGCCACATCGGCTAAACCGATGTTCAGGCCCTGACCGGCCAGCGGGTGCAGGGTGTGGGCCGCATCGCCCGCCAAGGCGAAGGCTTGTTTCTGCTGGCCAGGCATTTGACCAATCCAGCTTTCGGCACGGGCCAGTTGCAGCGGCCACACGGCACGCTCGGCAGACAGCTGCATGCTGCCCAGGGCGTGGCCGCAGGCCTGGGCCAGCGCAGCGGCAAAATCTTCGGGCGGCATGGCCATCAGTTCTTGCGCCCGCAGCGGGTGCACCGACCAGACCAACCCGACTTCGCGCCCGCCTTCGCCCCCCATGGGCAGCAAGGCCAGCACTTCGGCTTGCGGCTGCGCCAGGCCGGGCGCTTGGCTCCAGCCAAACCATTGCCGGGCAATGCCCTCGTGCGCTCGCTCGCACTGCAGGCGGGTGGCCAAGGCGTGTTGCTCGTAATGTGTGATGTCAAAGCCCACGCCCAGCTCGGCGCGGGTCTGGCTGGCGCGGCCTTCACACACCACCGTGAGCGGCGCTGCCACCGGGGCCTGCACCACTTGAATTTGGGGCTGAAACTGCACGGCCTGGCCCAGCAGCGCTTGCAGCACAGGCACATCCACCATCCAGTTGAGTTCGCCCACACCCTGCTCGCGGGCACCAAAGTTGAGTTGGCCACCATCGTCGCCCCAGACTTGCATCTGGTGCACGGGCGTGACGGCGGGGGCCTCGGGCCAGCAGCGCAGGTCTTGCAGCAAGCCCTTGGCCGCGCCGTTGAGCGAATAGGCGCGCACGTCGGGGGCTGCGTTGGGCTGGGGTGACTCGACCAGGGCCACGTTCAGCCGTTCGCGGGCGAGCAACAAGGCCAAAGTGCGGCCCACAATGCCAGCGCCACGGATGCAAATATCGGGAGGATTAGCCATGGCCTGCATTGTAGGTGTCAGCTTCTGTGGACGGAGCGGGTATGGAGCCTGAAGACCCTGCGCTGCATGGGCAAGTCCTTGTCCAGCTTGAAGCCGACGTACCTGTGAACCACAGGGTGATGAGCGACTTCACCGAGACCGAGCTGTCGCCCATGCCGCGCGCCCGCCCGGTGCGACCTTGCAGAACTTGCCGCCCAAGCCCAAGCCTCTATTTTGTCGTTACAAATTGTTGTTTTGTCTTTTTAAGCAATTATTCACTATAAAGTAACATTTTTTTGATGGAGATTAATTTGAACTATTGTGGCAAAACAGTGCTGGTGTTGAGTTGTGTTGGCTTGATTTCTTGCAGCGCGGTCCCCGTCGTCACCCAACAAACGCAGCCCACGGGTGCCACGACCCAAGCCATCCACAGCGTCACGGCGAAGTCATTGGTCTGTGTCGCGCACCCGGGCGACCCCACCAACGGACAAGAAACATACGCCGGCAGCGGTGCGGAAATTGGCCAACGGGTTGAGAAGGCCGTTCAACAGGCCGGATGGCAGACGGTCGCGATCAAAGGCGATGCAGCGCAGTCAGCTGCAGAGTGCACGCGTCGCGGTGGCTCCCATGTGCTGGAAACCCGTGTTGCGCACTACGAAGACAATCTCACGGGTTGGTCGGGCAAGCCCGACCGGATCGAACTTCAACTGCGCCTGAGCCCTGCATCACAACCCGCACAAGCCAGGCAAGTCAGCTATGAGGCCAGGTCCAATTTGCTGGCCAGTGCTGTTGTAGAGTGGGGCAATGCCAAACCCGTCAGTCTTTTGAAGAGCGATTTTGACCACCTGGTGAACCGCCTTTTGCGTGATGCCCGCTGATCCCGCGTTTGTGGCGGTCGGGGCATCTTGGGCGCACTGAACGGTCTTCTCCTTCAAGTCAATCGGTGGAGCCCACATGAAGCCCACATGGAGCTCATTGGTTTTTTTTGTGTGAGCTCGTGACGCGGCCCTGCTGAGGCTTGAAGGCCGCATCACGGGGGGTTGTTGATAAGTACAATCACCCGCATACACCCCCAGGACCAACTCGGACATCCAACGCGCAGCGGGCGCGTTTTTTGACGATCAAACCTGCACTTTGGCCACCACCTGATGCGCATGTCGGGCACTTCGATCGCGCTGGTGTTGCACCAAGTGGTGCAACTGGGGGGACTTGATTTATAAGGACTTTTTCCATGAGCCTCAAATGCGGCATCGTGGGTTTGCCCAACGTTGGCAAATCCACCCTTTTCAACGCCCTGACCAAAGCCGGCATTGCCGCTGAGAACTACCCCTTTTGCACCATCGAGCCCAACACCGGTGTCGTTGAGGTGCCCGACCCGCGCCTGCAGCAGTTGTCTGAAATCGTCGAGCCTGAGCGCATCGTGCCCGCCATCGTGGAGTTTGTGGACATTGCCGGTTTGGTGGCCGGTGCCAGCACAGGCGAAGGCCTGGGCAACAAGTTTTTGGCGCACATCCGCGAGACCGACGCCATCGTCAACGTGGTGCGCTGCTTTGAAGACGACAACGTGATCCACGTCGCCAACAAGGTCGACCCGATTGCCGACATCGAGGTTATCCAGACCGAGCTGTGCTTGGCCGATTTGGCCGCGGTCGAAAAAGCCATTCACCGCGTGAGCAAAATTGCCCGCTCGGGTGACAAAGAAGCCGTCAAGCAAATGGCGATTTTGGAAAAGTGCCAAACGGCCCTGAACGACACCCAACCGGTGCGCACCATCGACTTCAGCAAAGAAGAGCGCATCGAACTCAAGCAGTTCTTCTTCATCACCGCCAAGCCCGCCATGTTCGTGGCCAACGTGTCGGAAGACGGCTTCGAGAACAACCCGTTCCTCGACCGCCTCAAGGCCTTTGCCGCCAAGCAAAATGCGCCCGTGGTGGCCATTTGCGCCAAGATCGAAGCCGAGTTGTCCGAGATGGACGACGCCGACCGCTTGGAGTTCTTGAAGGAAATCGGTCAGGATGAGCCCGGCCTGAACCGCCTGATCCGCTCGGCCTACAACTTGTTGGGCCTGCAAACATACTTCACCGCAGGTGTGAAAGAAGTGCGCGCCTGGACCATCCGCGTGGGCGACACCGGCCCGCAAGCGGCGGGTGTGATCCACACCGACTTTGAAAAAGGTTACATCCGCGCCCAGACCATCGCGTTTGACGACTTCATCGCTTTCAAGGGCGAGCAGGGCGCCAAGGATGCGGGCAAGATGCGCGCCGAAGGCAAGGACTACGTCGTGAAAGATGGCGACGTGATGAACTTCTTGTTCAGTTCTTGATTGGCGCAGACGGCAGGCCTTCATACCGCTTGACCTTTTGAAACATGGCGTCGGGGTCTTCTTGGCAGGGCACCCTGCTCAAGCCCTCGAGCACCTTGCCCAAGCCTTCGAGCACCTTGCGCTGCTTGCCTGCAATGTCTTGGTGAAAACCACGCCTGTCAGTCGAGCCAACAAGGCAAGGTTTTCCCGGGTAGTTCTGCACTTGATTTCTCCACATAATCATGTCGGTTAAGTGAGCCGTCATTTTTCGAATTCAAAAATCAGGAGATTACCCATGTCCCGCCTTCATGACCCACGCCGCCGACAACTTGGCCTTGCCGCAGTGTCCGGACTTGCGCTGGGCGCTTTTGGCGTCGCACAAGCCCAAACCTCAGCTTGGCCCACCGCCAAACCCATCCGCATGATCGTGAACTTTCCGGCCGGTGGGTCGCCTGATTTGGTGGCCCGTGCCGTGTCCAACACCGTGTCTCAAGCCTTGGGTCAACAAATTGTGGTGGACAACCGAGGCGGTGCCGGAGGCATCATCGGTTCCGATTTGGCTGCCAAAAGTGCCCCTGATGGCTACACCTTTTTGTGCAGCTCAGGCAGCGGCGCTTCCATCGTGCCCTATGTCTCGGCCAAAATGCCCTTTGACCATGACAAAGACCTGATCCCCGTCGCAGCCGGTGCGCGCTTGCAGTTGTTTTTGGTGGTGCGCAGCGATGCCCCCTACAAAAATTATGCCGAATTCGTTGCTTATGCCAAACGCAACCCCGGCAAAATGAGCTATGGTTCGCCCGGCAACGGCACCAGCCCGCACATCGCAGGTGAGATGCTCAAGTCGCAAGCGGGCATCTTTACGCTGCACATCCCCTACCGCGGCTCTGCAGCGGCCTTGCAAGATCTGTTGGGCGGCAACTTGGATTACTTGATGGACCCGGGCATTGCCTTCTCGCATGTGCGCTCCGGCCGTCTTCGCTTGTTGGCGGTCACATCGCCCCAGCGCTTGTCCATGTTCCCGGATGCGCCCACGCTCAATGAGCTGGGGCTCAAGAATTTTGACGCCGGCACATCGCACGGTTTCTGGGCCCCTGCGGGCACGCCAGCCGCCATCGTTGAACGGATGAACCGCGAAATCAACCGCGCCCTGATGTTGCCCAGCGCTGTCGAGTCCATCAAAGGCATTGGTGCCGAACCCACGCCCATGTCACCCGCTGAATTTGGTGCCGTCACCAAGGGCGATGCACGGCGGTTTGCGCAGATCATCAAGGAACGCAAGATCAGTCAAGACTGATGTGAGGCGGCTCTCCTGAGGGGGGCCTCCAAATGGCCGAGCACGGCAGGTTCCGAGCCCATGGTCAGCAGCGTGGGCGAGATGGTGGCGGTCCACTGTGCTCAAGCTGTGTTGCGTCAGGGCGTGTGACGAGCGCTGAAAACCGGATCAAAGTCCTGCCAGCGGGCTGTTGCTGCCGAGGTTGCTCAGAAGCCGCTCTCGCCCTTTGAGGACGTGTCGCTCGGCGGTCGTTTTGGCTTTGGCCTTGGAGCCTTTGACGATGGCTTCGTACAAAGTGCGGTGCTCCGCATTGGATTGGCGCATGTTGCCGGGGGCATTGAAGTATTCGCGGCGGAACAGGTGCATTTCCTTGACGTAGTCGTCGTAAGCGGCCTGGGCTCGCTGGTTGTTGGCCAGTTGCAGCACCAAGGCGTGGAACTGCAGATTCAGCTCGTAATAGTGGTTGGGGTTTTCGGCTTCACAGGCCCGGTCCATGCTGTCCAGAAGCGCCTCAAATTGGGCTTTGTGGCTTTCGGCGATGTGCTCGGTGGCCCGTTCGGCGGCAAAGCCGAAGACCAGGGCCCTCAAGTCGTACAACTCCAGCATTTCTCGCACCGACAGTTGGCGCACAAACACGCCCCGGTTGAGCACGGCCTTGACCAGCCCCAGGCCGGTGAGCATGCGAATGGCCTCGCGCACCGGTCCCCGGCTGGTGCCCATGCGCAGCGCCAGAGCCGCCTCGTTCAGGCGCTCGCCGGGTTTGAGTTCGCCGTTGTAGATGAGTTGTTTGAGCTGCTCGGCCACAAAGACGGGCAAGCCGTGCTCGGGCTTTTCAGGGGCTGCGTGCATGGCGATCAAGGTCTTGTGGATGGGGCTTGGCAGGGGTTATTGATCCAGCTCTGTGAAGTTTGAAATGAAAGGCCAGTCTTGTGCAGAGCGATCAGTGTGGAAGCCCCGCTTTCGGTGTGATGGGGGGGTTGCGAGGCTCCATCGCGGCGAGGGTGCCGCTCCCACAAAAAAGCGTTCATGCAAACATCATCGGGATGGATGAAGAAGAAGCACTCGAATGCTACCTGAAGTTGTGTCAAACACCCATCTGCAGGTCGCCAATGTGTCAACAATCAGGCCAAATTGTTGACACTTTGGAGGTGCTGATTCACACTTTGTGACCGTTTGAAGGTCTTCAGCGTCAGCTTGACCACGTTTGCCAGAGACGGCTCTGGCTCCAGGCCCTTGCCCACAGGGGCCCACCCTTTCACAGTCGATTGTCATGCCCCATCTGCCCGCTTCTGCCGCGCTTTCGCGTTTTCGAGTGATCGATTTAACCCAGGTCCGTGCTGGTCCTACGGCCTGTCGCCAATTGGCCGACTGGGGCGCCGACGTGGTGCAGGTGCAAATGCCCGAGAACATGCGCGGTGACGACACGCTGGGCGGGCAAGAGGGCTCGGACTACCAATATACGCACCGCAACAAGCGCTCGATCACGCTCAACCTGAAAGAGCCCGAGGGCATTGCGCTGCTCAAGCAACTGATCGCCAAGGCCGATGTGGTGGTCGAGAACTTTCGCCCCGATGTGAAGTTCCGTCTGGGCATCGATTTCGAGACCCTCAAAAAAGACAACCCCGGGCTGGTGTATGCCAGCATCTCGGGTTTTGGCCAGACTGGTCCTTTGGCTGGGCGGCCGGGTTTTGACCAAATTGCGCAGGGCATGGGCGGCTTGATGTCGGTCACCGGCATGGCGGAGCAAGGGCCCATGCGGGTGGGCATCCCGATTGCTGATTTGTGCGCCGGTATTTTTGCCGCGCAAGGCATTTTGGTGGCCTTGCTCGAGCGCGAAAAGTCAGGCCAAGGCCAGTGGCTGCACACCTCGCTCTTGGAGTCCATGGTGTACATGATGGATTTCCAGACTTCGCGCTGGCTGATCGACGAAGAAGTGGCCACTCAGGCGGGCAACTTCCACCCTACCAGCATTCCGACTGGGGTGTACAAGGCCCGCGATGGTTACATGAACATTGCGGTGTTTGGCTCCAAGATTTGGGAGCGCTTTTGCGACATCCTGGAAGCACCGCAGTGGGTCACCGACCCGCGCTACAAGGACAAGCCCAGCCGCTCGGTCCACCGCGATGCCCTGAACGCCGAGATCAACGAACGCCTGGCCAAGCAAGACCGCGCTTATTGGATTGAGCGCTTGAACGATGGCGGGGTGGCCTGTGGCTTGATCAACAGCATGGACGAGGTGTTCAAGGAACCGCAAGTCCAGCACTTGAAGATGGTCAAAGACGTGGTGTCGGTGCACCAAGGGCCGCAGCGTCTGGTGGGGCAGCCGGTGCAGCTGGAGCGCACGCCCAGCACCATCGCCCGCGCCGCGCCGCGCCGGGGTGAGCACAGCGCAGAAATTCTGGGCGAGTTGGGGCTGGATGACCAGACCTTGGCCGCATTGAAATCCAAAGGAGTTTTTTGAATGTCCGACATCGTCTACACCTCACCCACAGAGCGGGTCAACACCTGGCTGGACGGCAGCACGCTGTTCATCCAGTTCAACAACGTGGCGCGCCACAACGCCTTGTCGGTGGACATGTGGGAGGCCGTGCCGGTGCTGCTGAATCAGGCCGAGCACGATCCCCGTGTGCGTTTGGTGGTGTTCAGCGGTGCAGGTGAAAAAGCTTTTGTGTCTGGCGCAGACATCTCGCAGTTCGAGGACATGCGTGCGGCGCGTGAGGCGGTCACCCGCTACGAGCACATGGCCGAAACCGCGCTCATGGGCATCTTCAACTTCCCCAAGCCCACGCTGGCCTGCATTCGCGGTTTTTGTATTGGTGGTGGCATCAACGTGGCGATCAGCTGCGACATGCGCATCGCCGCCAGCGACGCCGTGTTCTCGGTCCCAGCCGCACGCCTGGGTTTGGGCTATCGTTACTCGGCCATGAAAAACCTGGTCGACCTGATCGGCCCCGGGGCAGCCAAAGACCTGTTTTTCACGGCCCGCAAAATCAGCGCACAAGAAGCCCAAAGCCTGGGTTTGGTCACACGGGTCTGCGCGCCCGAGGCGCTGCCCGACTTGCTGGCCGAATACACCTCGGCATTGGATGCCAATGCGCCCCTGACCATCCAGGCGGCCAAGGCGATCACACGCGAAATCCTCAAACCCTCGCCCGAGTTGGACATGGACTTGTGCACCCAACTCATCCGCGGCTGCTTTGACAGCGCCGATTACGCCGAAGGCCGCAAAGCCTTCATGGAAAAACGCAAACCCGTCTTCAAAGGCGAATGAGGCCTCTCATGAAATCGTATTGGATGAACATCAGCAACGGCCAAGGCCAGATGGAACTGCGCGAGGTGGACAAGCCTGTGCCCGGTGCGGGCCAAGTGTTGGTCAAGCTGCATGCGGCGTCGCTGAACCGGGGCGAGTTGATCATTGGCCACGGCCTGCATGGCAAGGGCGGCAGCAAGCCTGCGGGCATGGAGGGCGCGGGGCAGATCGTTCAGCTGGGCAGCGACACTGGGGCCTGGCAATTGGGCGATCGCGTCATGGGCCGTTGCCCCGGCGCTTTTTCTGAATATGCCTTGATGGATGTGCGCGAAATCATGCGCGTGCCAGACAACTTGAGTCTGGAGCAAGCCGCCTCCATTCCGTTGACGTTCTTGGTGACCTATGACCTCTTGGTCTTGCAAGGCCACTTGCAAGCAGGGCAGTGGTTGCTGATCAATGGCGTGTCATCCGGTGTGGGCGTGGCCAGTTTGCAAATGGCCAAGGTCTTGGGCGCCAAAGTCATCGGCACTTCGGGCTCGCAGGCCAAGCTGGACCAATTGAAACCGCTGGGTTTGGATGTGGGTTTGTGCACCCGCGCGGCCGATTTTCACCAGGCCGTGCTGCAAGCCACCGAGCAAAAAGGGGCCAACTTGGTGGTCAACACGGTGGGCGGCAGCGTCTTTGCCGAAAGCATGCGTTGCATGGCTTTTCAGGGTCGTTTGGGTTTTGTGGGCTATGTCGACAACACGCTGAGTGCCACCATTGACTTGGAGGCCCTGCATGCCAAGCGTTTGTGCTTGTTTGGGGTGTCCAACAAAAACCGAACCCCCGCTCAACGGGCCGACGGCATTGCGCAATTCGTGGCGCAAATCCTGCCGGCTTTTGCCGATGGCCGGATTCAGCCGCTGCTTGACCAGGTGTTTGAATTTGACCAATTGGACCACGCCAAAGCCCACATGGAAAGCAACCAACACACCGGCAAAATTGTGCTGCGCATTGCCAAGTCGGATTGAAATTTTCCCAAGACATTCCCATCCAAGGAGACAACCCCATGAACAAAAGAAACCTGATTTCAGCATTCGTCCTGTCGTGCCTCGCCATGGGTGTGCATGCCCAAGGCGCAGCCTACCCCAACAAGCCGATTCGCTTGGTGGTGGGCTTTGCCCCAGGCGGCGCGGCCGACTACGTGGCCCGTGCCATCAGCGACGCCATGGGCAAAGCCATTGGCCAGACCGTGATTGTTGAAAACCGCGCTGGCGCAGGCTCCAGCATTGCGGCCGAAAACGTGGCCAAGGCCGCGCCCGATGGTTACAGCGTTTTGTTGGCCAGCCCCAGCAGCATCTCGGTCAACCCGGCCCTTAATCCCAAGCTGAACTACACCCCCAAAGACCTGGTGCCCATCACCAAAGTCACCACCTCGCCCTTG
Organism: Comamonadaceae bacterium; assembly: GCA_027486555.1. Taxonomy (GTDB): domain Bacteria; phylum Pseudomonadota; class Gammaproteobacteria; order Burkholderiales; family Burkholderiaceae_C; genus Limnohabitans_A. Next base: position 26,702 of record JAIXOX010000140.1, on the reverse strand, counting down.
GTGATTGCGGTCAACCCCAACATCGGCGTCAACTCGGTGCAGGACCTGATTGCGCGTGCCAAGCAAGCGCCCGGCAAGATGAACTACGCCACCTCGGGCAATGGCTCTGCGCCGCACTTGGGCGCAGCTTTGTTCACCCAATTAACGGGTGTGGACATGGTGCACATTCCGTTTCGCGGGGGTGCGCCGGCCATCCAGTCGGTGATCGCGGGCGACACCCAAGTGACCTTTGGCACGCCGCCTTCGGTCTTGCCCATGATTCAGGCGGGTCGCCTGAAAGGCTTGGCCGTCAGCACACGCAACAGCTCGGCCTTGGTCCCCGGTTTACCGGGCATGCAAGAGGCCAAACTGCCCGAGTACGCGATCGAGTTTTGGTATGGTCTGTTTGTCCCCGTGGGCACACCGCCTGCTGTCATGAAGCAAATTTTTGATGCAGCCCAAACGGCCATGGCGCAGCCCTCTGTCAAGGCTGCTCTGGCGCGCGAAGGCACCGATGTGTCGGTCTCCACCACGCCCGATCAATTTGCCGCCTTTTTGAATGACGACGCTAAGTTTTGGGTCAGTTTGGTCAAGAGCGCCGGTGTGAAACTGGACTGAGCTGCAAGGAGTTGCCATGGTTGAAAATGGATTTTTGAAAATCGAATCGATGCAAGCGCGCTGCACCCCTGCAGAGTGGCAAGCTCGGGTGGATTTGGCGGCGTGCTACCGCTTGGTGGCCATCTACGGCATGTCCGACATGATGGCCAATCACATCTCTTCGCGTGTGCCCGGCGAGGACGGTGCTTTTCTCATCAATGCCTACGGCATGATGTACGAGGAGATCACAGCGTCCAGCCTCATCAAAATCGACCACGATGGCAACATCCTGTCCAAGCCCGACTTTGGCGATTTGAACTACGGCATCAACAAAGCGGGTTACGTGATTCACAGTGCGGTGCACGAAGCGCGCCCTGAGGTGGACTGCGTCATCCACACCCACAGCTGGGCTTCCATGGCGGTGTCTTCGCTCGAATGCGGTTTGTTGCCCGTCACGCAAACGGCCATGCGCTTTTTGAAAATCGGCTACCACGACTACCAAGGCGTGGTGCTCGATCTGACCGAGCAGGCCTCCTTGGTCAAAGACCTGGGGCAGGGTGAAGCCCTCATCTTGCGCAACCACGGCGTCTTGACGGTGGGCCGCAGCGTAGGCGAAGCCTTCAATTGGATGCACCGCCTCGAGCTGGCATGCCATTCACAACTCGCGGCCATGGCCTGCAACACGCCTTTTGTCAAAGTCGCGCCCGATGTGCTGGAAGAAACCTGGAACAACTACCAGCCCAGCACCCGCAGGCCTTATGGGCTGATGGAGTGGCCTGCCTTGCTGCGCAAGCTTGACCGCATGGACCCGAGTTACAAAACCTGAGCCTGTTTGCCTAAGGGCTGTGATATCCCCATTGATTGACTGGAGACTCCCATGAAACTCAAAGCCATGACCTTGTTGAGCTGCCTGACGCTGGCAGCGACCAGTGGGTCACCCTTGGCCCAGGCGCAAACCTACCCACAGAAACCGGTCAAAGTTGTGGTGGCCTTTACCGCTGGAGGCACCACCGACATCTTGGCCCGCACCGTGGCACAGCAATTGTCCGAAAAGCTCAAGCAAGCTTTTGTCATCGACAACAAGCCCGGCGCAGGTGGCAACCTGGGCACCGAAATGGTGGTGCGAGCGGCACCCGACGGTTACACCTTGATTGTGAATTCGGTGGGCCCCATTGCGGTCAACCCATCGCTCTATGCCAAGTTGCCCTACAACCCCTTGAGCGACTTGGTGCCCATGGTGCAAATTGCCGATGTGCCCAATGTGCTGGTGATTCACCCCTCAGTGCCCGCAAACAACATGGAGGAGCTGGTCGCTTACGCCAAGGCCAACCCCGGCAAGCTCAACTATGGCTCGACCGGCATAGGCACATCGTCCCATTTGTCGAGTTTCATGCTGGCCAAACGGGTGGGTTTCGAGGCCATACACATTCCCTACAAAGGGGCTGATGCCCTCAAGGACCTTTTGGCCGGGCGCATCCAGTTCATGTTTGCCACCATCCCGTCTGTCATGCCGCACATCACGGCGGGCAAACTCAAGCCCATGGCGGTCAGCTCGCTCAAGCGCTCCCGATCCATGCCCGATGTGCCTACCGTGGTGGAAAAGGGCTTTCCCAACTTCGAAGCCGGTTCCTGGTTCGGTTTTTTTGCACCCAAGGGCACGCCCGAGTCGGTGATCACCATCATCAACAAGGCGGTCAACGAGGTGCTGCAAGTGCCCGCGATTGAGCAGCAAATGATCGCCCAAGGGGCTGACCCTGCAGGCGGCACGCCCGCACAATTCGGGCAGTTTGTGCAACGTGAACACGACAAGTGGCGGCTGATCGTGCGCGACTCGGGTGCCCGGGCCGAATGAGCAGGCCTTCGCGCCCTTTGCGCCCTTTGCGCTTGCTGATGTCCCAACCAAGCATTGACCAGTTGGGGCCAGCCATTGCCCAAATCATGGCGCACCGACCCCATGAGTTGCTGGCGCTGGACACGGCAGTGGCCATGCAACGCACCGACGCCGATGTGGCCTTCATTTCGCGTGAGGTCACCGGCACCTCGACCAAGCACCAAATTCACCCGGCCTTGCAGCAGGTGTACGACTTGCTGCGCCAATCGCCGAGCTTGAAGTGGGTGCACATCCATTCGGCGGGGGCTGACCGGCAGATCTACCTGGATTTGAAGGCCCAGGGGGTGCAAATTGCCACCTCGTCCGGAGCCAATGCGCAGGTTGTGGCCACAGTGGCGCTGGCAGGGCTGTTGGCCTTGGCCCGGCGTTTTCCGGGGTTGTGGGCCGAGCAGCAAGCGCGCCAATGGAAACCTATGCTGGGCGAACGCATGCCGCGCGACCTGCCAGGGCAAACCGCCACCCTTGTGGGCTGGGGACCCATTGGTCAAAAGTTGGGCAGTTTGCTGCAGGCTCTGGGCTTGCATGTGGTGGCCGTGCGCCAGCACGCCGCATCGTCAATGCCAGTCGTGCCCGATGCAGTCGAGCATGTGACTTTTGAAGGTTTGCATCAGGTGCTGCCCCGCACCGATTGGCTGATTTTGGCCTGCCCCTTGACCGACAAGACCCGTCAGTTGGTGAATGAGCGCACCCTGGCCGCCCTGCCACGAGGGGCGCACCTGATCAATGTCGCGCGAGGTGAAGTGGTGGATGAAGCTGCGCTGGTGTCGGCCCTGCAAACGGGCCATTTGGGCGGTGCTTTTTTGGATGTGTTTGCACACGAACCCCTGACACCAGATTCCCCTTTGTGGGCCATGCCCCAAGTCATGGTCACGCCCCATGCGGCAGGTCATTCAGATGGCAATGAAAAACGCGTCAGCCAAATGTTTCTGGACAACCTGCGACGCTACACGGTGGGCCAGTCTTTGTTGAACGTTGTGAGCTGAGATAGGCACTCAGTTAGACACTCAGTTGGGCACTCCGTTGACAGCTGCAGCGCTGGATTTGGGCGGGTAACCGAACAGCCAAGTCATGGTTCAGCAAAGTCTGATCAATGCCAGGGAAACACCCACAGCAGGAAAGCGGTCATGACCAGGTAGCGCAAAAATTTGCCGATGGTCATGTACAAGGTGCAAGGCCAAAAAGGCATCTTCAGCCACCCTGCCACCGCGCACAAGGGGTCGCCCACCACGGGCAACCAACTGAGCAAACAAGCTTTGGGGCCCAATTTTTCAAGCCAGGACAGGGCTCTGAGGTGCCCTGGCGTGTCGCGCCAGCGCTTCATGGCATGCAAGGTGCCTCTGCCCATCCACCAGCTGAGCATGCCGCCCAAAGTGTTGCCGACCGTGGCTACCAAAATGGCAGGCCAAAAAAGTTCTGGATTGAGTTTGACCAGCCCAAATAAAACCGGCTCTGATCCCATGGGCAACAAGGTGGCCGATATGAAGGCCACCACAAACAAGGTGCTCAAGCCGTGCTGCGGCAAAGCCAGCCACTGCAAGATGGGGTCCAACCAAATATCCATGAAGGCAGTGTAACGGTGTCCGCTTTTGTGGTTTTTTTTCGGGTTACCCGAGGCCGTGAGGTCATTGAACAGTGGAAACGAAGACCGAATTGAATGAATACTTCAAATATAACAAATTGAATAAATGCAAGTTTTCTTTGGACATCAAAAAACAGGAAATATAAAATCTAATAACTGGTCTTGAGGTGACAATGGATTCAAAAGGGAGCATGCCGATGTGGAAAAACAAAAACAAACGCCAGAATGTCTGGCGATGGACGCTGTTGGCATGCGCCATCCACGCCTCGTGTGCAGCAGCGGCCACGGGCAATGAATTTTTGGACATGTCTTTGGAGGAGTTGGTGGATTACCGGCTCATGTCCATGTCGCGCAAAGAGCAGCGTGTGGCGGACATGGCGGCGGCCGCCCATGTGATTTCTGCAGAAGATATTCGCCGCTCTGGCGCGCAATCCATCCCCGAAGCCTTGCGTCTGGTGCCGGGTTTGAACGTGGCGCAAATGGCGCGCAACCGTTGGGCGGTCAGCTCTCGCGGGTTCAACGAACGGTTTTCCAGCAAACTGTTGGTGCAGGTTGACGGGCGCAGCGTTTACTCCCCTTTGTTTTCTGGCGTGCTGTGGGAAACGCAAGATTTGATCATGGAGGACATCGAGCGCATCGAGGTCATTCGTGGCCCCGGTGCAGCTTTGTGGGGGACGAACGCCATGAATGGCGTGATCAACATCGTGACGCGTTCTGCCAGCGCCAGTCAGGGTCATCAGGTCAGCACCGTGTTGGGCAATGGGCAGACGGCCACCGCCTCTTGGGTCCATGGCGGCGAATTGACGCCAGGCGGGCATTTCAAGGTGTATGGCAAAACCAGCGCCATGGGGGGGTCTTTGGAGCGGGACACCGGCTTCAAAGGGGTGGATGCAGCCAAGGGGCAACGCCTGGGCATGCGGATCGAGCCCAAAGTGGATGGCGGCACACTCAGCCTCAAAGCCGAGGTGTACCAAGACCGGTCGAGCGACTACTGGGGTTCACCTTCGGTGTTGGCGCTCAGTGACCCGAACACCCCGTTTGCGCGTGACAGCCTCATGAGTGAGCGCGCCCAGGGCGGTGCCTTGCAAGCGCGCTACGCCTGGAAGAGCGTTGATGGTGCCGAAAATGTGGTTCAAGTCTCGATGGACCGCGACCGTTCAATTCACGAGGGCCTTTGGGGGTCTGGAACCGGGGCCTCCATGCCCGTGGCTGAGTTGCCGCGCCAGTTGCAAATGGGGGGCAGCAAAACAGACGCCGATGTGGACTTTCAGCAGCGTCAAATTCGGGGTGACCATGACTTCATTTGGGGTTTGAACCTGCGCCACACCTCGGACAATTTGATGTTGCCCGCCTCACCTTATCTCTTGCTTGACGGCAAAAGCCGACGCTTGAATTACAGCGCATTTGTTCATGACGAAATCACTTTGGTGCCCGAACGCTTCAAATTGATTGTGGGCTCCAAATTTGAAAAGGATGGTTTGACCGGTTTCAATGTCCAGCCCAATGTGCGCATGCTTTACACACCGGGCCAGAACGAAGCTTACTGGGGGGCGCTGTCGCGCTCTGTGCGCTCTTCGCGTCGCACCGAAAGCTTGGCCACGCTGGACATCAGTGCGGCCGATGGCGCCAGCCTGAATGGTTTGACGGGTTTGAACTTGCCCGCCAACATGCTCACGGCCGTGACCCAAGTCACCCCTCGTGCCAATGCGGCTTTGCAGGCGGAGCAAGCCTTGAGCCTGGAGGGCGGGTGGCGCAAGCAATTTTCCAATTTCCTGAGCCTTGACGTTTCCTTGTTCGCCACCGATTACAGCCATTTGCGCGGTGGTCGCATGAACAGTCAGCCCCTCACGGGTTTGCCACAGGCCATGGGCTGCCTGGCCGTGTACGGGCCTGGCATGTGTTATTTCACGCTGGCCGGGTACAACACCAACTTGGAGAAGGCCCGGTCTTTTGGGGGTGAGTTTTCAATGGAATGGCACCCTCGGGCGTGGTGGAAAGTCCAGGGTTCCTACAGCCTCTTGCGTGTCAAGGGCCAGTTAACGGGTGACCCACTGGGTGATGTGCAGGTGCGGGCTTTCGAAAACAGTGCCCCGAGACACCAACTCACTTTGCGCAACAACTTCAGCCTGGCCAGTGACCTGAACCTTGATGTGCGCTTGCGCTACAACTCGGCCACAGCCCATTACACCCTGAACAGTCAGGGTCCCACGCCATTGGAAAGCTATACGGGCCTGGACATGAGACTGGCTTGGCAGGTCAACCGCAGCACCGAGTTGTCCGTGATGGGGCGCAACCTGCTCAAAAATCGGCACACCGAATTCATCAACATTTTCCCCGTGACACGTGCGTACGACGTTCAACGCAGCGCTTTGGTTCAAGCGGTGGTTCGGTTTTGAAGGGCATGATCATGATCTTTCAAAATATCGCCCAACTCAGCCGTCTGTGCGCACTGCGTGTGCAGGGCTTGCAAAGCCATCGCTGGGTCAGTTTGCTGATCGGGTGTTTGTCCTGCACCTTGGTGGCCGCTCAGCCCACAGGTCAGACGGTGGACCGCATCAAAGCCGCTTATGTGTTTAACTTTGCCAAGTTCGTCGAGCTACCGGCCTCTGAAGAAAAAATACTCAAGATGTGCGTGGTGGGCCGGGACGACTTGAATGGGGCCATGCTCAGTTTGAATCGGCGTGTCGCGCAAGGCCGGGAAATTGTGGTCCGCAAAGATGTGAGCGTGGACCAGGCCAAGGATTGCGGCATGGTGTTTGTGGGTGAAAGTGACGCACGTCTTTTGCCTTTGCTGGTGCGGCAACTGGGATCGGCGTCGGTGCTGCTGATCAGCGATGCACGCCAGGCCATGGACCACGGTGCCCACTTGTCCATGGTTTTCAACGACGACCGGGTGGAGTTCGACGTGAACCTGCTGAACTTGCAAAAATCCAGCATCAAAGCCAGCAGCCAGATGCTCAAATTGGCCCGCGTGGTCGTTCGATAAGGGCTTGATGGTGCTGACTTTTTCCAATTGGCGTCGAGAAAAACTGTTGCATGCGCCCATGCGCGAGAAGCTCAACCATATTTTGGCTTTGGGCATCTGGTGCGTGCTGATCTTGTTTTTTGTCGTCATCACCTTGTGGCAAGCCAGTCAGACTTTGCAAGCCACACAGGCTGCAGCCAAAAGCTTGGCCGAATTGGCCGCTGAAAGCAACACAGCCGCAGTTCTCTTTGAGGACAGCGCGGGCGCCCAAAAGCAGCTGGAAATTTTCCGGCACATCAAATATGTGGAAACGGTGGACGTTTACGCCAAAACCGTTGGCCTGACAGCGTTTGCGCATTACCCGGCCAGGCTGGCCGGGGTGGTCTCGTTTCCCACCCCTTCGGCCATGCTGGCTGGCACACAAAGCTCGCAGCTCACGCTCAGTCGCTATGCCATCCGTTTGCCCATCGTTCAAGATGCCGAACAGATCGGCTTTGTGGTGGTGAAAATCAGGCTCGACGATTTCTGGTGGAACATTGCCATCACTTTGTTGGTGGCTGTGGTCGCCATGTTGCTGGCTTATGCGGTGGTGCGCCAATTCATGGGGCAGTTGATCGTGATCATCAGCCAGCCAATTCTTGATTTGGCCCAAGTGATGCGCCGCATCACTTCGGTGCACGATTACAGCCAACGTGCCACCCGCCAGAGCCAGGATGAAATTGGCGAGTTGGTGGCGGGCTTCAACTCCATGCTTGACCAAATTGAGCACAAGGACAAGGCCTTGGGGCAGTACAGCCAACAACTCGAATCCGAGGTGCAAGCGCGCACAGCCGAACTGCTTTTGGCCAAAGAACACGCCGATGCGGCCAACCAAGCCAAGAGTCAATTTTTGGCCAATATGAGCCACGAAATCCGCACACCACTCAACGGTTTGATTGGTGTTTCGGAGCTGTTGGGCTCGACCGACCCGACCGAGCAGCAGAAAAAACTGATCAGCATGATCAGTTCCTCGTCGTCGACGCTGCTCTACCTGATCAACGATATTCTCGATTTTTCCAAGATCGAGGCAGGTATGTTGCACTTGGAAAAAGTGCCTTACAGCCCCGAGCAGGCGGCGCGTCAAGTGGCTGCCTTGTTTGAGCCGCATGCTCAGGACAAAGGCCTGAAACTGGTGTTTGAGCCCCCCGCCGATGGTGTGCCGTTGATGCTCTTGGGCGACCCGCACCGCTTTACCCAAGTGGCCAGCAATTTGGTTTCCAATGCCGTCAAGTTCACCGCCCAAGGCCAGGTGAGTGTGGGGCTGGCTTACATGACGCAAAAAGACGGCATGACCCGCGTGCGTTGCACGGTGCGCGACACCGGTATTGGCATCAGTGAAGAAGAAGCCCATCGATTGTTCAGTGCGTTTTCGCAAGCCGATATTTCCATGGCCCGGCGTTATGGCGGCAGTGGCCTGGGCTTGGTCATTTCACGCCAGTTGTCTGAACTCATGGGCGGGCAGGTGGGGTTTTCCAGCCAACCGGGTCAAGGTTCAGAGTTTTGGTTTGAGGTGTGTGGCCCCCGTCTGAAAGACATGCCTTTGGAAGCAAGCCACCCACAAGCCAAGACCCCACAAACGCTGGACTGCACCGTGCTGATTGCCGAAGACAACGATGTGAACCGTGAAATCTTGGTGACCATGCTCAAAACAGCGGGCTGTTGTGTGCTTCAGGCCCAAAACGGATTGGAAGCTGTGCACATCAGTGCGACCGAGGCGCACGACATTGTCTTGATGGATGTGCAAATGCCGGAGATGGACGGCATCACGGCCACACGCAACATCAGAACCCGCGAGGTGGCTTTGGGCTTGCCACGCAAGCCGATTTTGGCTTTGACCGCCAATGCTTTGGCCGACGACAAGGCCAATTGCCTGGCTGCGGGCATGGACGACTACCTCACCAAGCCCTTCATGCGCCGGCAAATCCTGGAGTTGATGGGCAAGTGGCTCGACCGGGCGAGCGGGCATTGAAGCCATTGAACGGAAAAAACGCATCTGCTTTGAGGCCGTCTAGCGGCAGGGATGCCGCAAGCAGTTCCAGCAACAATGCGCTCATGGCACCCACGTTGCGGGTGAAGGCCAGGACTGCCCAGTTCCAAGTCGCCAACAAGAGGGTGGCGTTGCCCAAACCGATCTTTAACACACTTGATTTTCATTTGCTGAAATTTTAAGCAATTACAATCGTGCCTCCTTCGCAGGCCCCACCCCAAAAAATCACCCTCCAGTCATGCAGATTGGCCCTTACCTATTGCCGAACAACTTGTTTGTTGCCCCCATGGCGGGGGTGACCGACAGGCCTTTCCGTCAGTTGTGCCGGCAGTTTGGAGCGGGTTATGCGGTCAGTGAAATGGTGACTTCGCGGCCTGACTTGTGGGCATCGCTCAAAACATCGCGCCGCGCCAACCACGACGGTGAACCTGGCCCGATCGCGGTGCAAATTGCAGGCACCGAGGCGCAAATGATGGCTGACGCTGCGCGCTACAACATCGACCGGGGCGCGCAGATCATCGACATCAACATGGGCTGCCCGGCCAAAAAAGTCTGCAACAAATGGGCCGGCTCGGCCTTGATGCAAGACGAGCCGCTGGCGCTGGAGATCATCAGTGCGGTGGTCGAAGCCGCCTTGCCCCTAGGCGTACCCGTCACTTTGAAAATGCGCACCGGTTGGTGCGATTCTGAAAAAAACGCCCTGAGCCTGGCCCGCGCTGCCGAGTCTGCGGGCGTGCAAATGGTCACCGTGCACGGCCGCACCCGCGAGCAAGGTTACAAAGGTTTTGCCGAATACGACACCGTGGCCGCCGTCAAGGCCGCACTCACCATCCCGGTGGTGGCCAATGGTGATGTGGATTCGCCTGAAAAAGCCCGCGACGTGCTGAAGTTCACCGGCGCAGATGCCGTGATGATCGGCCGCGCCGCGCAAGGCAGCCCATGGATCTTTCGCGAGATCGGCCACTTTTTGGCCACAGGCGAACACCTGGCCCCGCCTCTGGTGGCCGAAGTGCGCCGCGCCTTGCTGGAGCACCTGAAAGACCACTACGGCCTGTATGGCGAATACACCGGCGTGCGTTCGGCCCGCAAACACATCGGCTGGTATGTGCGCACGCTGCCCGGTGGCGAGGCTTTTCGCGAACACATGAACACCCTGGACACCGCACAGCAGCAGCTGGCGGCGGTGGCCGACTTCCTGGATGGCCTGGCCAACCAGATGGACCGCTTGCCACAACGCCACGAAGGCTGCATTGATTTAGAGACCACGCCATGAGCGAACCCCAATCCATTGAAAACTGCATCCGGGACAACCTGGACATCTACTTCCGCGACCTGGACGGCACCGAGCCCACAGGCCTGTACGACATGCTGGTCAAGCTGGTTGAAAAACCGCTGCTCGACGTGGTCATGACCCAGTCGGGCCAGAACCAGTCGCGCGCCGCCGAATGGCTGGGCCTGAACCGCAACACCTTGCGCAAGAAACTGCTCGAACACGATTTGTTGAAATAAAGCTTGTGCAGCTTGGCCCCGCCAAGCGGCCGTGAATACCTGCCGGAACCCTTTAGCCCGGCCCCGCCTTACCCCCCCAGAATTTTGAAGAAAGTCCCCATGAGAGCCCTCATCTCCGTCTCAGACAAAACCGGCATCGTTGACCTGGCCAAAGAACTGCATGCCCTGGGCGTGGGCCTGATCTCCACCGGCGGCACCGCTAAACTGCTGGCCGAGCAAGGCATGCCCGTGACCGAAGTGGCCGAAGTCACCGGTTTTCCGGAAATGCTCGACGGTCGCGTCAAAACACTGCACCCCAAAGTGCACGGCGGCTTGCTGGCCCGTCGCGACACGCCCGAGCACATGGCGGCTTTGCAGGCGCATGGCATCGACACCATTGATTTGTTGATCGTTAACCTCTACCCGTTTGAAGCCACCGTGGCCAAGCCCGGTTGCACGCTGGCCGACGCGATTGAAAACATCGACATCGGTGGCCCCGCCATGGTGCGCTCTGCCGCCAAGAACTGGAAAGACGTGGGCATCGTCACCGACGCCAGCCAATACGCCGACGTGATCGCTGAGTTGAAAGCCAACGGCAAACTCAGCGACAAGTTGCGTTTCGCTTTGTCGGTGGCCGCGTTCAACCGCATCAGCCAATACGACGGCGCGATCAGCAACTATTTGTCGAGCGTGAATTTCGAAGCCGAGAAGCTCAGCGAAACCTACGTGCCCGAGCGCGCCCAATTCAGCGGCCAATTCAACGAGCAATACGTCAAAGTGCAAGACCTGCGCTACGGCGAAAACAGCCACCAGCAAGCCGCTTGGTACCGCGACTTGGCACCTGCGGCTGGATCGCTCGCCACCGGCGTGCAACTGCAAGGCAAAGAGCTGAGCTACAACAACATCGCCGACGCCGATGCGGCTTGGGAGTGTGTCAAGAGTTTCAGTGATTCAGCCTGTGTCATCGTCAAACACGCCAACCCTTGCGGTGTGGCCGTGGGCGCAACCGCACTCGAGGCCTACAGCAAAGCCTTCCAAACCGACCCCACCAGCGCGTTTGGCGGCATCATCGCCTTCAACCGCCCTGTGGACAAAGCTGCAGCCGAGGCGGTGAGCAAGCAGTTTGTCGAAGTGCTGATGGCCCCCGACTTCAGCGCCGAAGCGCTCGAAGTGTTCAAGAGCAAAGTCAATGTGCGCTTGATGAAAATCGCCTTGCCTGCCAGCTATGGCAACGTGCGCAACGCGCTTGAAACCAAACGCGTGGGCTCAGGTTTGTTGCTGCAAAGCGCCGACAACCACGAGCTGGCGTTGGCCGACTTGAAGATCGTCACCGTCAAACAACCCACCCCTGAAGAACTGCACGACCTGTTGTTTGCCTGGAAAGTGGCCAAGTTCGTCAAATCCAACGCCATCGTGTTCTGCAAAAACGGCATGACCATGGGCGTGGGCGCAGGCCAAATGAGCCGCCTCGACTCGGCCCGCATCGCCAGCATCAAGGCCGAAGCCGCCAAGCTGAGCTTGCAACACACCGTAGTGGCGAGCGACGCCTTCTTCCCCTTCCGCGACGGCCTCGACGTGGTGGTGGATGCAGGTGCCACCTGCGTGGCCCAGCCCGGCGGCTCCATGCGCGACCAAGAAGTCATTGACGCGGCCAACGAGCGTGGCGTGGCGATGGTGTTCACTGGCGTGCGGCATTTCCGTCACTGACGTCAACGGTCCCGGCGAGCCAAATTTTTTACGGCGAGCGCAGCGCAGCAGCGCAACCCTGGCTCGCCTTGTGCGCCACGATGCCAGATGCATCATTTCTGTGGACCCACGGGTCATCAGGCCCGATGCCGATCATTCGCTGATATCATTGGCAACATCATGAAAATCATGTTGCTGGACACCAACGTGCTGGTTGCAGCCTTGAGCAGCTCCCGTGGCGCTTCGTATGCGCTGCTGCAAGCGGTGGCTTCGGCGCGTTTGCGCGTGGTGGCGTCGCCCGCTTTGTGGCTCGAATACGAATCGGTGCTCAAGCGCGATGCGGTACGGGCTTTGCATGGTTTTTCTGCTGAACAGGTCGATGCGTTTCTGTCCGCCTTGGCTGTGTGGGTGGAGCCGGTGAGCTTGCATTACATCTGGCGGCCACAGTTGCGCGATCCGGGTGACGAAATGGTGCTCGAGGCCGCCGTCAACGCGCGGGTACATGCCTTGGTCACCCGCAATGTGAAAGATTTTTCGACGGCCGCGCCACGCTTTGGCCTGGCCGTCAAAACCCCAGCCCAGGCTTTGGCTTTTTTGGAGGATGCTGTATGAGTACCTTTGCCCTTCGTTTGCCCGATTCTTTGTACGCCCACGCGCGCAAGCTGGCGGAACAAGACCAGGCCTCGCTCAATCAGTTCATCACAGTGGCTGTGGCCGAGAAGGTTTCGGCCCTCAACGCGGCCGCTTTTTTTGCCGAACGGGCCGGTGCGGCCAATCCAATCGATTTGGCGACTTTTTTGTCGAAGGTGCCTGACCGTTCCCCGCTGGAGGGTGATGAGCGATGAGTCGTGACACCTTGATCCTTTCCCTGTCGCCATTTTTTGAGGATCAAGCATGAGCTTGAGTTTTGGCCCATTGGGCCTGTCCCCCGCCCTGCAACACGCTGTGTCAGACATGGGTTTGTATGCCCCCACCCCCATTCAGGCCGAAGCGATTCCGGCGGTGCTGAAATCTGCCGATGTGTGGGCCACCGCGCCCACGGGCTCAGGCAAGACGCTGGCTTTTGCGCTGCCGCTGTTGCAGCACTTGCTGGCGGCGCCGCGCCAGACCAACTTTCGCCGCCCCGTGCGCACCTTGGTGTTGGTGCCCACGCGCGAGCTGGCGGTGCAGGTGGGCGATGTGTTGGCCAACTTGGCCTACAAGCTTCCGCAGTCATTGAAGGTGAACACGGTGTTTGGCGGCGTGTCGGTCAACCCGCAAATGATGGCGCTGCGCGGCGGTGCCGACATCGTGGTGGCCACGCCGGGCCGTTTGCTCGACCTGATCGGCCAGAACGCTTTGCGCCTGGCTGATGTGCAGCATTTGGTGCTGGACGAAGCCGACCGCTTGTTGGACCTGGGTTTTTCGGAAGAGTTGCAGCGCGTGCTGGCGCTGTTGCCTGCAAAGCGCCAAACGCTGCTGTTCTCGGCCACGTTTGCGCCCGAGGTGGAATCGCTGGCGGCCAAGCTGCTGCGGGACCCGGTGCGCATCACGGTGGAAGCTTTTGAAGGCCACAAGCCCGACATCACCCAGCGTGCCATTGCTGTGGACGAGAAAAGCCGCACCGCCTTGCTGCGCCACCTGATCACCGAAAACGGCTGGAAGCAGGTGATGGTGTTTGTGGCCACGCGCTACGCCTGCGAGCATGTGGCGAACAAGCTCTACAAAGCAGGTGTGTTTGCCACGCCTTTTCATGGCGAGATGAGCCAAGGTGCCCGGCAAGAGGTGCTCAGCGAATTCAAGGCTGGCCGTTGGGACGTGGTCGTGACCACCGACCTGGCCTCACGCGGCATCGACATCGCCATGCTGCCCGTGGTCGTCAACTACGACCTGCCACGCTCGGCCACCGACTACACCCACCGCATCGGCCGCACGGGCAGGGCGGGCGCGCATGGCGACGCGGTGAGCTTTGTCACCGCTGCTGCGCTCGCGCATTGGCAGCTGATCCAGAAACGCGAAAGCCTGGAACTCGCTTTAGAGCTAATTCCTGGCTTTGAGCAGACCGAAACCCCGCCACCGCCGTCGCCCGGCAACGGCGGCATCAAGGGTTCACGGCTCAGCAAGAAAGACAAGCTGCGGGCGGCGGGTCTGCTCAAATCAAACGATTGACCAGACCGCATGCTGTTGTCTGTATCTTTGTAGGAGCCCACCCCGTGGGCGATGGGCGTGGCACACGCCCTTGAAACCATCGCCCACGGGGTGGGCTCCTACAAGAAGCCGATCAGCCCATCCAGCCCGGCAACCAAGTAGCGATGCCCGGCACCATGAAGACCGCCACCAGAAGCAACACGCTCATCGCCAAATAAGGCGTGACCGCCAAAAAAATGTGCGTCATGGTGACCGACGGTGGGGCCACACCCCGCATGGTCATGAGCAGCAAGCCATGGGGCGGCAAAAGCAGACCCATTTGCATGCAAATGAGGAACAGCACACCAAACCACACCGGGTCGATGCCCAGGGCATTCACGATGGGCATGAAAATCGGCAGGGTGATCATCATCATGCTGACCTGGTCCACAAAGATGCCCAGGAAAATCAGAAACACCATCATGCCGATCAGGATCTGGTTGGCTGTCAATCCTTGCTCGGTGATGAGCTGCACCAAACCTGAGCTGGCACCCGAAAAAGACAAAATCTGTGCGAAGGTGGTGGCCCCCAAGATGATGAACAAAATCATGCCGGAGATGCCCGCCGTGCCCTTGAGGGCCTTGAGCACCGCTTCCCAGCGCAAGGCGCGGTAAAGCGCGGCCAGCAGCATGGTGGCAAAGGCACCGAGTGCTGCGCATTCGGTGGGCGTGGCCCAACCCGCTGCCAGTGCGCCCACCACCACCCCAAAAATCGACAAAGTGGGCAAGACGTAGGCAAACAGCGGTTGCCAGCGGTCCCAGCCTTGGTGCTCAACGGCCTCGGTGTCGGTGGGGGCCAGATGGGGGCTGATGCGCACCCGCACAACGATCCAGGCCACAAACGCCACCGACAACAGCAGCCCAGGAACGACGCCGCCCAGCAGCAGTTTGGAAATCGAGATGCCCGAGAGCGAGCCCAGCAAAACCGTCAGGGCGGAAGGCGGAATCAGCATGTCCACTGCGCCAATCGCCATGATTGGGCCTGTGGCCATGGTGGGGTGGTAGCCGCGTGCCAGCATCACAGGCAGCATCAGGGCGCCCAGCATGGCCGTGGTGGCAATGGTGGAGCCCGAGATGGCCGAAAACACCGTGCCCGCCACCACCGCGACCACCGCCAAGCGTCCAGGCACGCGAACGATCAAGCGCTCCACCCCGTCGATCACCTTCACGGCCAAACCGGTGTGAAACAAAATCTCGCCCATCAGCACAAACAACGGAATGGGCGTGAGCGCAAAGGCCGTGACCGAACTCACGCTGTTGCGCACCAGTTGCACCAAACCGGGCTCGCCACCCATGTAGAGCACGGCCCCGATGATGTTGACGCCCAAAAAAGTCAGGGCCACGGGCATGCCCATGAACAGCAGCAAGGTGGAGCCGCCCAACATCAACCAGGCTGCGATGGGCCAACTGCTCATGTGCAGACTCCAGAAGTGAAAAATAAAAACATGGGGAACCCGTTCAAGCTGCGCTCACGGCATCCTGGCGCGGACCGCGCTCGGCATGCAGCAGGCGGTGCATGCGAAACACCATCTCGATGGACAGCAGCACAAACACCACCGGCAAAGGCGCGAGCGACCACCACTCGGGTGTGACCAGGGTCTTGATGCTCAGAGACCCCGCCGCATAACTGGCCCAGGTCGCTTGCGCGCCATACCAAGCCAGCACCAAACAGCACAACAGGCCCAGCACATCGCCCACCCATTCCAGTGCCCAGGCGGCGCGCGGTGGAATGGCTTGCAGAAAAATGTCCACCCGGATGTGTTGCCCCTGGCGCAGCAGCCAAGGGGCCACACACATGGTGATCAGGTACAGCATCAGCTCAGAAACCTCGTTGCTCCAGGACAGCCCCAGCGGCATGCCCGGGATGGCCAGGTTGCGCAGCGCTACATCGGCCACGATGATGAGCATCATGGCCAGCAGCAGCAGGCAGCCGAACAGGGCAAGACCCGACAGCCACCGGCCAAACCGCTCAGACAGCGCTTGCATCATTTGGAGAACAGGGCCTTGAAGCGCGCAGCCACTTCAGGGCTTTGCTTGGTGGCACCGGCCCAGCCAATGTCGTAAGCCTTGTCGCGGAAGGCCTTGCTGGTGGCGGCATCGAAGGTGATGGTCTGAATGCCTGCCTTGGTCTGGCGAGCGATTTCTTCAGCCCCGTAACGCGCCCAGAAAGTGTTCTCGGCTTCCAGGGCCAGCAACTGCTTTTGCAGGTAGTTGCGCTGCGCATCGGTGAGCTTTTTGTAGACCGGCAGGTTCATGATCAGCGAAACCTCGGCATCGTAGAAACCGGGGTCGATGCGGAACTTGGTTTTTTCATGCCAGTTGAAGTCAAAAATGCCGCCAATGGGCCAGCCATAACCGTCCACCACACCGCGCTCCAAGGCGGTGTAGACCTCGCCCGGTGGCGTGGTGATCACGCTGGCGTTCAGGGCCTGAAAGAAGTCACGGTACACGGGCGTGATCCGGATTTTTTGACCCGCTAAGTCGGGCTTGTCGACCTTCTTGTTGGTGTAAATGTGGAAGGGCTGGTTCTCCACCATGCGCGCCAGGTACTGCATGTTGCCTTTTTCATTCCAGACCTTGTTGATCGCATCAAAAGCGCCGTTTTTGCGCTGCTCGGCCACTGGAATCTGCGTCAACTTCAGGAAATCGGCTTCAGGCATCACGTTGGTATAAAAAGCGCCGGTGTTCAGCGCCATGTCGACCACGCCGGTCTTGACCGCGTTGCCCAGCTCAAACGAGGGAATGGCGCGTGGTCCGCCGATGAAGTTGATTTGCAAAACCCCTTTGCCCTCGGCGTTGACCTTGTTGATCCAAGGCTGCAGCCGCTGCACATAGATGCCGTTTTCGGCAAAACCGCTGATCAGGCGCAGCGTGACTTCTTGCGCCAGTGCGGCCGAGCTGGCGCCGAGTGCCAAAACCAATGCGGTGGCTTGGGTGAGTAAACGTCGTTTCATGGGCTAGTCTCCTGTTGTGGTTGGGGGTCGATGGGGAATTGGTAGGGTAGTCGTGTTGGCCGATCTGCAGGCGTCACGCAGGTGCCAGTTGGTGCACGGCCTGATCGAGCGCTTGCCCACTGTCGTCGGCCAAGGCTGCTTTGCGCAAAGCGCTAAGGCGGTTGGCCGCATCGGGCAATTGCTGCAGGCGAGGCAAAGTGGTCATGATTTTTTCAAAATGCCGCCAGCCCCTTGCATGGGTGTCGCCATAACCTTTGACCAGCTGCTGGCCGCGCAGCACCTCCAGGGCCAAGTCCGCGTGTCCAGGCAACAAGTTCATGGCGTCCGCCCACCAGGCTTCGATGCGTTGTTGCTCGGTCTCAAACCGCAAAGACACCGGGCGAATGCGGCGCAGGCTGGCCACACCGTAAAGCAGCAGAAAACCGCGCAAAGAGCTGGTTTGCACCACGCGGCCTTTTTGTGTGAAACGGCCGACCACGGCGCGTGCTGTCTTGGAGCTCAGCAACCAGCGGCCCAAGCCCGCAGGCAGGGTATCGGCAATTTCTTCCAGGCGCGGGTGCATGAATTCGTGGATGTCGATCAGCTGCTTTTCGCTCAGGCTCACTTCCTGGCTGACGCGTGCAAAACGTGAGCGGCGGGTTTTTAAATCGGCCACGCGCACCGTGTCTTCGTAAGACATCCACAAGGCCAGGTGCCGAGCGCCTTCGCGCTGGATCTCTTCGGCCAGGCTTTTGGCTGTGTTTGACGAGGCCAGTGCACCAGCCATCTCTTGTAAACGCCGGGCATACAGGGTGGCATAAGCCACGTCCTGGTAATCGGCCAGCCGCGTCAAACCCGAGGCGATGACCTCGTGCGCTGCCGGGGCGAATGCGCCTTCCAAACTTTGCGCCAAGGCCTGCAGCTTGGGGCCGACTTGTTGGTTCAAAGGCAAAGCCACAGGGGTGGCATCGGCCACGCTGGATGTGCCGGGGTGCAGCACCTGAATGGCCGCATCAAAGCCAGCGGCAAAAGCCTTGAGGCTGGTCTTGACGCCCACGCCACTGCGTTCGATGGTGGCTTCGAATTGCGCCCTTGAAAACGGCAGGCGCTGGCTGGCCGCCAGCGCGCCATACAAAGCGGGCGCAATCAGGCTGCCGGTTTGCTCTGCCAGTTTGGCAAAGTCGGCGCTGATGAAAAGACGCGCAGCGGCCTGAGCTCCCGCCAACAGTTTGACCTCGTCCACACGCCCGTCGCCCATGGCGGTGCGCTCGGTCATGGAATAGACGCGGTGCGAAGACGCGATGAAGGTGGTTTTGTGCGGGTCCACCAGCCCGCGTTGCAGGGCGCGACCGGCTTCCATCAATTCGGAGGCCAGCACGATGTCGACTTCACCCGGAAACGGGCTGAGCGCCATCACGGGCATCTGGCCAGACGGCGATGCCGACTGCGGGTACATCTCGATGTAATAAATGGTGGCCCCGGTGCGCTGCGCCACGCCGGGCACCGAGGTGGTCTGGGCCCAATGGCCGTTCTGTTCAGCCAAGTCGACCAGCCAGTCGGCCAGCACGCCGCCGCCTTCGCCGCCCATGGCCAAAATGGCCAAGCTGATGATGCTTGGGGTTGGGGCGTTGCCGGTCATGCGGCGATGCCCTCCAGGCGACGTTCAATGCGGTTTTGCAGCCAGCCAATCACGCGCTCACGCAGGCCTTGTTTGAAGCGGTCCCAGGCTGTGGGGTTGTTGATGATCTCGGCCCGGTAAAACGAAGGACACAGCACCGCAGCGTGGGCGACCTCACCACACAAACCGCAGCCCACACAGCTGTCGGCCACGGCCGCCACCGGGTCTTGGCGCAGCGGGTCGGGGTTGGGTTTGATGCTGAGCGATGGGCAGCCCGACAATCGAATGCAGGAGTGGTCGCCGGTGCAGGTGTCGGGGTCGATGCCAAAGCGCTCGCGCACCACGCGCTCGCCTTTTTGAATGCGCTGGCGAATCAGCGGCTTGACGCGGCGCTGGCGGTTGAGCATGCATTCACTTTGCGCCACGATGACCTTGGGGCCTTGCTGCTTGGTGGTCAGGGCGTCACGCAGGGCTTGGCGCATTTGGTCCAAGCTGTAGGTGTTGGTGACCGTCTTGACCCATTCCACGCCCACGCCGCGCACGGCCTTTTCAATCGGGTTGTTGGTGTTGCGGATCGGGTTGATGGCCTTGGACGACAGCACGTCTTGCCCGCCTGTGGCGGCCGAATAACCGTTGTCCACCACCAGCAACAAGTTGTCGGACTGGTTGAACACCGCGTTGCCCACGCCGCTGGTCAGGCCGTTGTGCCAAAAGCCCCCGTCGCCCATGATCGAGACGGTGCGTTTGCTCGTCTCGCTGGTGTTGAAGGCCGAAGCACCTGCCCAGCCCAGGCCATAGCCCATGGTGGTGGCGCCGATGTTGAAAGGCGGCAAGATCGAAAACAGGTGGCAGCCGATGTCGCAACTCACATGGTGCTGCCCCAGCTCTTTCTCGATCATCTTGATGGCCGTGAAGATCGGCCGTTCGGGGCAACCGGTGCAAAACGACGGTGGGCGCGGGTGCACCTGGGCCACCGCTTCGCTGATCGCCAGTGGGTTGCTGGCTTGAACTGCGGGCACCGTTGCGGGCAGCAGGTGCGCCGCGTATTGCGCGATGAATGCCCGGATGCCTTTGAGCACCACCCCGCCTGTGTATTCGCCGCCCATGGGCAGCACGTCTTTGCCGTGGATTTGGGTGTTCAAACCCGCTTTGTGCAAGATGCTGTGGATGTTTTGCTCGATGAAGTCGGGCTGGCCTTCTTCCACCACCAGCAGCCCGCGCTTGCCGGTGCAAAAGCGTTTGAATTCATCGTCGACCAGTGGGTAGGTGATGTTCAGCACATACAGCGGAATCTCGGTCTTGCCAAAGTCGTCAGCCAGGCCCAGCAGCTGCAGTGCACGCACCACACCGTTGTACAGGCCACCTTGCATGACGATGCCAAAGTCTTGCGCGTCTTCGGAAAAGAATTCGTTGAGCTGGTGTTCCTGAATGAACTTCAGGGCCGCAGGCCAGCGCTTGTGGGTTTTTTCTTGCTCGTGCAGGTAGCTGGCGGGCGGCAGCACGATGCGGTTGACATCGCGCTTGGGGTTTTCAATGGCGTCTTTGAGCGTGAAGTTGGGCCGCACGTTGTCGCGTGTGGGAAAGCGGCCATGCACATGGCAGGCGCGGATGCGCAGCTCCAACATGACCGGTGTGTTGCTGGCTTCGGACAACTCAAAACCTTTTTCCACCGCGTGCACGATGCTGGGCAGGTTGGGGCGCGGGTCGATCAACCAGACCTGCGACTTCATGGCAAAAGCGTGCGAGCGCTCTTGCATGATGCTGGAGCCCTCGCCGTAGTCCTCGCCCACGATCAGCATGGCACCGCCCGTGACGCCACCCGAAGCCAAATTGGCCAGCGCGTCCGACGCCACATTGGTGCCCACGGTGGATTTGAACGTGACCGCGCCGCGCAGCGGGTAATTGACCGATGCGGCCAAAGTGGCGGCGGCGGTGGCTTCCGAGGCGCTGTGCTCGAAATGCACACCCAGTTCTTGCAGGATGTCGTTCGCGTCGGTCAGCACATCCATCAGGTGCGAGATCGGCGCACCCTGGTAGCCCGCCACATACGACACGCCCGACTGCAGCAAGGCCTTGGTGACGGCCAAAATGCCCTCGCCATGGAACTCGTCGCCATCGCCCAAGCGGAGTTTTTGCACCTCTTGCACAAACGAGCGTTCAGCCATGCCCAAAACCTTTCACGGGGCTTTTAACCCCTCAGAGACCCATTGAATGCATTTCAATGTAGGTCAGTCATCGGGGCTGTGCAAATGGATTCTTCCAATGTTGTACATTGACGTTGTGAATAATTGGTAGCAACCCTTATTTGTTTGGGCCATGGGGCAAAGCATGAATTTCCGGCAACTCGATCTGAACCTCTTGCGTGTGCTGGTGGCCATCCACCGCACCCGCTCGGTCACGGCGGCGGGCAAGGCGTTGGCATTGTCCCAGCCCGCTACCAGCAACGCTTTGGCCCGCTTGCGTGAGTTCTTTGGCGACGAGTTGTTTGTGCGCTCACCCGCTGGTTTGCAGCCCACGCGGCTGTGCGAGCAGCTGGCACCCGCCATGCAGTCGCAGTTGCTGGCCATGGAAAGCCTGGTGCTCAACCACCAGCCCTTCAGCGCCCAAAGCAGCCACCGCCAGTGGCGTTTGTCTTTGTCCGACTTGGGCGAAATTTTGTTCTTGCCGCGCCTGGCCTCGGCGCTGCGCCAAGAATCGCCGCAAGCGAGTTTGTCCAATGTGTCGGTGGATGCATCCCAAGTGGCGGCGGCCCTGGAGTCGCGTGACATCGACATGGCCATCGGCATCCTCAAGCCGCAACACCGGGGCATACGCAGCCAGTTGCTGTTCAAAGAGCGCTACATGGCCATCTCTTCCAAAGACTGGTCACCCACCCCCCGTGGGCGCGGTCGCACCCTCAGCCCAGCGCAATTGGCGCAAGCGCATTTTTTGGTGGTCTCGCCCACGGCGACCTTCCACGGCAGCGTGGAGAAAATGCTGGCGGGCATGAAACTGCAAGACCGCATTCTGGTGCGCCCCCGGCACTTTGGCGCGATTGCCGAACTGGCGCAAAACACCGATTTGCTGTGCATCGTGCCCGAGATGTACGCCCGCGAGTTGAGCCAGCGCGTGCAGCTGCAGATGTGGACGATTGAAGACGCGCCTGCGTATGAGGTGAACCTGGTTTGGCACAGCAGCACCGAGCAGGACTCGGATCAGCAGTGGATGCGGGGGGTCATCGAGCGGCTGTTCAGGCGGTTGGATGTGTAGCTTGGGGGCTTGGGTATCGGCATGAAAGGCAGTCAGGCCGGGTGCTTATCCGCCATGGCTTCTGGATTGAGTAATGTAAGATGGCATTACTTTTAATCAGTAAAGACATTGCCATGACCGCTTTGACGATCACATCCAAAGGCCAAATCACCTTGCGGCGTGAACTGCTGCAGTATTTGGGCATTGCACCTGGCCAACAGGTTGAAATTCACAAGCAGGCCAACGGTGTGCTGACCTTGCAAGCCAAAGCGCCAGAAGGCCTTGAGGCCTTTGCCGGTTGCTTGCCCGCGCCACCCAAGGCGCTGAGCATGGACGAGATGAACGACATCATTGCCAAGTCTTGGGCGGGGCAGCCGTGAAGGTCACCCTTGACACCAATGTGCTTGTTCGGCTGGCCACGCAAGATGACCCTGGACAAGCAGCCTTGGCGCTGCGGGTGTTGCAAAAAGCCAGTTTGATCGCGGTGCCCACCCCAGCCTTGTGTGAAATGGTGTGGGTCTTGTTGCGCGGCTACCGTTACACCCCGGGCCAAGTGGCCCATGCCTTGAGAACGCTGCTGCAAGTGCGGCAAGTGGTCTGCCACACGCCCACGGTGCTGGCTGGGCTGGCGCAGCTGGACAGGGGCGGCGACTTTGCCGACGGGGTGATTGCAGCCGAGGGTGAGCTTCTGGGAGGCACCGAGTTTGTGTCATTTGACCAGCAGGCTATCCAGCTGCTGAAGGTACAAAAACGAAAGGCACGGTTGTTGGCGTAGTGGAGCCAACTACAGGTTGTCCAAGTGATTGACAACCCAGACTACTTGTAGGCGCCATGATTCATGACGCAGACCCTTGATATCTGGTTTTTTAAATCAAGCGTCTTGCTGTGGTTCTTCGTCATCGTTTTGCGCCTTGATCACCCGCACACCATGCTTACTCAAAATCTCGACATAAACAGCTGCGGCACCCGTTTTGGCGGCGGCGTCCACGGCTTCGATCACGCCGCTCACGCGCACGACCTCGGCGGTGTCTTCGCTCAGACCCACTTTGCAGTCAAAGTCCCAAAAGTCCACGCCTTTGGGCACGTCGCGGTTGCGCTCGCGCTTGAAGTATTTGCGGATGTCGTGCTTGACGGCTTCTAGCACGCGGTCGGGGTGCTTGCCTTCGGCTTGCAGGGGAAAGTTCTTTTTCATAGGGGTCCTGAGGGATGGGCAAGCGCCCGGTCCGGACGTGAATGCAGGGGCGGATTATCGCTGGTTTGCTGGGCCAGCTCTGGTCTGTTGCACAGGCAGTCAGGGGAGAGCTCTTGCGCACTTTCATGCATTCATGCAAAAATGCAGACATGCGAACTTCACTTGATTTTCCCGACGCGCTGTTCAAGCACCTCAAAACCCGGGCCGCCCAAGAGGGCCGGACCCTGCGCGACCTGGTCATTGAGCTGGTGGAGCGGGGCTTGACCGCCCGCGAGGTGGTGGACCCGCAAAAGCGGTTTGAGGCCAGGCCCGTATTTGGTTCAACCGATACAGCGGCAAGGCCAGTGCATTTCATGAGCAATGCAGCTTTGTATGAAATCATGAACGAGGACGACGATGAGCGAGCCATCCAATTCATGGCGCGTCGCTGAAGCAACGCCCAGCTGGCGTTTGTCCTCGGGCGATTTTCTGGACGTGAATGTCTGGTTGATCTTGTCTTACCGATCGCACGAGTTCCATGCAGTGGCATCGCGTTATTGGCAGTCGGCGTGCGAAAGTGGCATACCTTTGTGGTTCAGTCGTGGCACCATGATGGGCTTGGTGCGCTTGCTGGTGCAGCCCCGTGTGATGGGTCCTGATGTCATGACGATTCACCAAGCGCTGGACGTTTACCGCAAGTGGTTGGACACACCCCAAGTGTCTTTTTTGCCCGAAACACCAGGTTTTGATGAGGCCTTGGTTCGCTTGACGGGGAGTGCTTCTGCGCCCTTGCCCAGCCGTCTTTGGACAGACCTGTGTTTTGCCGCAACGGCCGAAGCGGCAGGCCTGCGCATGGTCACGTTTGACCGCGACTTTGAGCGTTTTGGGCTCAAGCGCTGCCTGGTGTTGCCCACAGACGCCAACACCCCCACCGACCCAGACAGCGCGCCCTGAGCGCGCGCGCATCAGTCGGCCTTGATGCCTTGGTCCTTGATCAGGCGGGCCCAGCGTTCGGCGTCGCGCTCGACCAGTTGGGCAAAGGCTTGTGGGGTGCTGCCGCTGGGATCCATGCCTTGCGAAACAAATGCTTTTTGCACATCTTCGCCGCTGAGCAGTTGGTTGATCTCGCGGTTGTACAGGTTGACGATGTCGGCCGGTGTGCCTTTGGGGGCAAAGACGCCGTACCACATGTCCACGTTCACATTGCCCGCTTTGGCTTCGGCCAGGGTGAGCAGATCAGGCAACAGGGCGTGGCGCTTGTCACTGCCAATGCCCAGGGCCACCATGCGGCCGGATCGGATGTGCGGCAAAGCCACATGGATGGGCAGGAACATCGCGTGTACCTGGCCACCCAGCAAATCGGTCACGGCCGGGCCAGTGCCCCGATAAGGGATGTGGGTGAGAAAAACCCGGGCCGTGTTTTTGAACAGCTCCATCGACAAGTGGTGTGGCGTGCCCACGCCGGGCGATGCGTAGTTGAGGCGGCCTGGCTGTTGGCGTGCGGCTTGCACCAATTCGCCAGCGTTCTTGTAGCCGGTTTTGGGGTGGGTCACCAGCAGCAGTTGTCCCCAGCTGGTTTGCGAGACGGCGCTCAGGTCTTTCACCGCGTCAAAACTCAGGCCCGGGTACAGCGCCCGGTTCATGACCAAGGTGTTGACGCTCACCAGCAAGGTGGCGCCATCAGGTGCAGCGCGAACAACCGCCTCGGTGCCGATGTTGCCGGAGGCGCCCACGCGGTTTTCTACCACCACCGGGCGGTTCAGGCGCTGTGAGAGTTTGGGCCCCAGGGTGCGGGCGATCAGGTCGATGCCGGTGCCGGGGGTGAAGGGCACGATCAATTTGAGCGGCGCTTGGCTGGCTGCAGATTGAGCCCAGGCCAAAGGTGCTGTGCCCAAACTCAAAAGGCTGGCACCCAGCAAGGTGCTCAGTTGGCGGCGTGAGGGGTTCATGTGCGGTCTCCTAAGGGCAAAAAGATCAACTTGGCATTATTGGCGAGCTTGGACGAATCGCGAGAGTGACCTTTGCAGACCACCGACGACATCATCGTCGGCAGGGCAGGCATGGTGAACCGAGCGCGATGGCGTTCAGCGAAACCGGTACTTGAGCTGAAAGCTCACCGCGCCATACAGCCTGTCTTTGAGCGGTGGCACCAGCGCCACGTTCAGGCCCCAGTGCCCGCTTTCAAAGCTGGCGGTCGGGATGACGGCCGGAAACCAGCCGCCGTCAAAAGCTTTGGGATAGCCATTGAAGGCCCCCGCCACCACGCCCAGCTTGGCAGGACCCACGCGCCAAGGTTGGTAATAGACGCCGATGTAGTTGGAGTGGGCGTTGTCGCTGTTGATGAAACGTCCAGCGGTGGCGCTCCAGTCCTCGTGGAGAGCGTATTCAAAGCCGATGCCTGGGTTGGCATTGCGCAGGTTTTTGTCGGTGTCAAAGTGCGCCGAGTAAAACCCGGCGTTCACCCACAGGCGGCTGGCATCGAATTCGGCGTGGGCAGGCATGCCAACATGGGCCAAGCCAACAAACACCGTACAAGTCAGGAGTTTCATGGCCGGGCTCAAAGCGTTTTGAACACGTCAGACGCGACACGCACCGTCTCGGTAATGTCGGCCTCGGTGTGGGCGGCGCTGACAAAACCCGCTTCGTACAAAGCGGGTGCAATGTAGACACCGCCGTCCAGCAAACCGTGGAACAGCTTGTTGAACTTGGGGCTGTCGCTGGTCATGACCTGGGCGTAGTTTTGTGCCAACTCGGGCAGCAAGAAAAAGCCGAACATGCCGCCTTGGCAATCGGCGCTGAAGGGCACACCCGCGTTGGCTGCAGCGCCTTTGAGGCCGTCGACCAAGCTTTGGGTGCGGGCGCTCAGCGCTTCAAAAAAGCCGGGCTTGGCGATCTCGCGCAGCGTGGTCAGGCCGCAGGCGGTGGCCACCGGGTTGCCGCTCAGCGTGCCCGCTTGGTACACCGGACCGGTGGGTGCCAACTGGCGCATGATCTCGCGCGGGCCACCAAAAGCGGCCAGGGGCATGCCGCCGCCAATCACTTTGCCCAGCACCGTCATGTCGGGCTTGAATCCGGGAATGGCTTTGGCGTAAACGCTTTGGGCGCTGCCCAAGGCCACGCGGAAGCCGGACATGACTTCGTCAAACACCAGCAGCGCGCCGTACTCGGTGCACAGCTCGCGGCAGCGCTTCATGAAAGGCACGCTGGTGCGCACAAAGTTCATGTTGCCCGCAATGGGCTCGATCATCACGCAGGCCAGTTCCTTGCCGTGCAGGGCAAAGGCTTCTTCCAGTTGCTGGATGTTGTTGTATTCCAGCACCAGGGTGTCGCGCACCACCTCGGGCGGCACGCCCGCGCTGGTGGGGTTGCCAAAGGT